>JABXHR010000070.1 GCA_013373515.1 Gammaproteobacteria bacterium
CCCGCTTGGTTGGCGCAGCCTAAAATGACTTCGTCGATGGCCTCCACATTGACGCCGCTTTTGGCCACCACTTCACGAATCACATGCGCCGCGAGATCGTCGGCGCGAACGCCTGACAATGCGCCTGCATAGCGGCCAATAGGGGTGCGGGTAGACTCACACAGCCATACCTCAGTCATGGATTTCCTCCGGAAGATGCTGCCCTTTTACTGTGCGGCAGGTGCCGCGAAAGAGGGCGATTAAGGTGTTGTCTTGATTGCGGATTTCGATGTCGTACACGCCGCCGCGTCCTGCGCGGTGCACTTCGCGGCCTGTAGCGGTCAGCACATCGCCAAGCTTGCCCGGGGCCACATAGTTAATGCTGCATTGCTGCGCCACCGCAAACTGGTTGTAGGTATTGCAGGCAAAGCCAAAACAGCTGTCGGCCATGGTAAACAGCATGCCGCCGTGCGCGCTGCCTTGGCCATTGAGCATATGCTCCTGAACGGTCATGGTCAGTACCGCTTCGCCCGGCGCAACTGAAATGATTTTCATGCCCATCGATTGAGTGGTGCGGTCGTTTTGCCACATCGCCTCAGTGCAGCGTTGGGCTAAGGTTTGAGCGTCCAATTTAGTTGCCCTGATAGGTGGGGGTGCGTTTTTCTAAGAACGCGGTAACGCCCTCGGCGTAGTCATTGCTGCGACCACAGCTTTGTTGCCAATCGCGTTCCAAGTCTAGCTGGGCATCGAAGGTGTTATAGGTGCTTTGTTGCAGCGCCAGTTTGGTTTTGCCCAGTCCCATGGTGGGGCCCTTGGCCAGTCTTTCTGCAAGTTCAATGGCGGTTTGCATCAGTGCGTCATCGTCCACCACTTGGTAGATGGCGCCCCAGTTTTCGGCTTGTTCGGCACTGAGCGGCTCTGCGGTCAGCGCGAGCGCTTTGGCGCGGGCTTCGCCGATTAATCTAGGAAGTATCCAAGTGCCGCCGCAATCGGGCACCAAACCAAGTTTCGCAAAGGCTTGAATAAACTTGGCCGAGCGTGCGGCGATCACCATATCGCAGCCCAGAGCTAGGTTTGCCCCAGCACCCGCCGCTACACCGTTGACGGCGCACACCACCGGCTTGGGCAAGCCGCGAATCAAGCGCATCAGTGGGTTGTAGAAATTGCCAATGGTCTCGCCGAGGTTGATCTCACCAGCGCGGGGATCGCGCTGGCCAAGGTCTTGCCCCGCACAGAAGCCGCGACCTGCACCGGTCAATAACACCGCGCGGATCTGGGTGTCGTCATAGGCGCGCTTGAAGCTGGCTTGCAGCGCATGGTGCAAGGTTTCGGTTAGTGCATTCAAACGATCCGGGCGGTTGAGCGTGAGTGTCATCACGCCGTTTTCAACGGACTCTAGAAGTTCTGCAGGGGTAGACATGAGATACCTTTTAATCGACCGACTGGCCGATAAATTAAACCGTTGCAACTGAAATTGTCAACGAATAAGATAGTCGCATAAATTAATAGACCGACTGGTTGATCAATTAACCTTTCGAGTATTTAACGAGTTAACCGAAGAGTGCGACCATGACAACTTTGCTGCAAAACTATATCGCGGGTGCGTTTGTTAACAACGGCGGCGATTCGATTGAAGTGCTGAGCGCGATCGACGACAGTGCTGTCGCGCGACTCAGTACCCAATCTTCAAATATGGCCGCTGCGGTAGAGTACGCCAAATCGGTGGGTGGCCCAGAGCTTCGCAAGCTGAGCTTTCATCAGCGCGCCAAGTGCCTGAAAAACCTCGCGCTCTACATCAAGGCGCGCAAAGCCGAGCTCTATACTCTGAGCTATCTCACGGGCGCCACCCAAAAAGACAGCTGGATCGATATTGATGGCGGCATTACCACTGCCTTGGTGTTTGCCTCCAAAGCCAAAATCGAGCTAGAGGACAGCCATATTATTTTGGATGGGGCGATGGAAGGGCTGTCGCGCAAGGGCAGCTTTGTCGGCCAGCATATCTACAGCAGCCGCCCTGGGGTGGCGGTGCATATTAATGCCTTTAACTTTCCGGTCTGGGGCTTGCTCGAGAAGTTTGCGCCTGCGTTTTTGGCGGGAATGCCCGTGATTGCCAAATCGGCCAGCGCCACCAGTTATGTGGCCCATCAGCTGATGAAAATCATCGATGAAAGCGGCATTTTGCCCGCAGGCGCACTGCAATTTGTGGCCGGTACGCTCGGCGATACGCTTGATCACTTGGGCGTGCACGATGCGGTTGCATTTACTGGCTCGGCGGCCACGGCGCAGCTGCTGCGCGGTCACGCAGCTTTTACCCAGAACGGGGCCAGTTTTATCTCCGAGCAAGATTCCCTGAATGCCTCTTTGCTGACGCCAGATGCGGTGGCAGGTAGCCCAGAGTTCGACTTATTTGTGGGCGAAATTTTCAATGAAATGACCACCAAGGCGGGTCAAAAATGCACCGCGATTCGGCGCATTTTGGTGCCAGAAGCGTTGGCGGATGCAGTCACTGCTGCATTGGCCGAGCGCTTTGCCACGCTAAGTATCGGTGATCCGCGCCTTGAAGACACCCAAATGGGCGCATTGACAGGTAGAGCGCAGCGCGACGACGTGCTGGCCAAGCTTGCGGTGTTACAAAGCGAAGCCACGCTGGTTGCTGGAGGGGATTCGGTGGTCAGTGTGCCTGCATCTGGCGCGTTTTTAGCGCCTTGCCTGCTGCGCTGCGATAACCCCGACACGGCAACTCAAATTCACGCCCAAGAGGCGTTTGGGCCAGTGGCTACACTGTTGCCTTATCAGTCCTTGGATCAAGCCGTGACCTTGATCAATCGCGGTGGCGGCAGCTTGGTGGGCTCGATTTTTGGTTACGATCCCGATCAGGTTAAACACGCCTGCTTGGCCATGGCCCCTTGGCACGGGCGCATCTATATCAACAATCGCGACAGCGCCAAAGAAGCCACCACTCACGGCTCTCCATTGCCGCATTTGGTGCATGGTGGGCCGGGTCGCGCAGGCGGCGGTGAGGAAATGGGCGGTGTGCGCGGCATTAAGCACTATATGCAGCGCAGCGCCATTCAGGGTTCGCCCAATATGATCACTCATATCACCGACTGCTGGACGCCGGGCAGCGACCGTCCAAGTGCTGAGATTCACCCCTTCCAGCAAACAATGGCGGCGTTAGAAATTGGCCAAACCTTTAAGAGCGCAAAGCGCAAAATTTCAATGGATGACATTGAGCATTTTGCCCATTTCACTGGCGATACTTTCTATGCCCATATGAGCGAGGAGGATGTGAAAGATCATCCCTTCTTCCCCGGCCGTGTGGCGCATGGGTATTTGCTCTTGTCATTTGCGGCAGGTTTATTTGTCTCACCCGAGAAAGGCCCTGTGCTTGCCAATTATGGACTCGAGAACCTGCGCTTTTTGTCGCCGGTGCAAGCCGATGAGGAGATTTCGGTGCAATTGACGGTGCAGCAAATGAAGCCGCGCAATGCAGACTATGGCGAAGTGCGCTGGTATGTGGAAATCACGGTGCACCGCGAAGAGGGTGACGCAACCGCCGCCACATACCAGCTTCTGACCATGAATCAATAACGCTCGCGGACGCTCAGTCCGCTTCGTCCAAGCGGTTGATTGCTAAGATTTTTGCAATTCTCTGTCACCCCGCTTGGGTGGTCAGCTGAAGCGCGTTTTAATACACGGATGACCGATACCGTACTCATCCTTGGCGATCAGCTGAGTTTTAATTTGTCCTCATTGGCCGGGCGAGATCCCGCCAACACGCAAATCATCATGGCCGAGGTGGGCGATGAGGCGAGCTATGTGCCGCATCACCCCAAGAAAATTGCCCTGATTTTTGCGGCCATGCGCCATTTTGCTAAGGCGCTTCGCGAGCTTGGGTATGTGGTGCACTATTTTGAATACGGACAAGCGCAAGATTTACTCAGCGCTTGCCAGCAAGTGGCCCCGCTTAACACCATCCACGTCACAGAACCCGGTGAGTATCGACTGCGCGCCTTGTTCGATCAGGCAGGATTGCAGCTGCATGCCGACACGCGCTTTGTGTGCAGTCATCAAGCCTTTCGCGATTGGGCCAGTGGTCGTAAACAGCTACGCATGGAGCTTTTCTATCGCATCATGCGCAAGCAAACCGGCCTCCTCATGGACAACGGCGAGCCGATTGGCGGCAAGTGGAATTTTGACGCAGACAATCGCAAAGCTTACAAGGGGGAGGCCACTTCAGGCCCGCTACGCCATACGCCCAATGCCGATACGCAAGCGGTGATAGCGCTGGTGCGCAGCGAATTTGCCACGCATTTCGGGTCGTTGGAAGACTTCTGGTTTGCGGTCACCCACGAGCAGGCCGAGGCCTCGCTTGCGCACTTTATCGAGCACCATCTGCCGCAATTTGGCGACTACCAAGACGCCATGCGCCAGGATGATGATTTCTTGTTTCACTCTGCGCTGTCGCAGTACATCAATATTGGGCTGCTCGATCCGCTCAGCGTGTGTAAGCAGGTGGAGGCGGCTAATCAAGCAGGCAAAGTGCCGCTCAATGCCGCAGAAGGCTTTATTCGCCAGATCATTGGCTGGCGGGAATTCGTCCGCGGCATTTACTGGCTAAACCCTAAAGCCTATATCGCGATGAATGGGCTTGAGGCCGAACGCAGCTTACCCGCGTTTTTCTGGGATGAGCGCAAAACGCAGATGAACTGCTTACGCCAAGCGGTGCGCATTACGCGGGAGCAAGCCACCGCTCACCATATTCTGCGCTTGATGGTGATTGGCAATTTCTCGCTCTTGGCAGGGCTCAATCCACAAGCAGTCAGCCGCTGGTATTTGTCGGTCTACGCCGATGCTTTTGAATGGGTGGAAGCGCCTAACGTGATTGGTATGGTGTTGCACGCCGATGGCGGCTATTTGGGCAGCAAACCTTATTGCGCCAGTGGCCAATACATCAACAAGCAGGGCGATTATTGCAAGCACTGCCGCTACAGCGTCAAAGAGAGCACGGGCGAGAAAGCCTGCCCGTTTAATGCGCTGTATTGGCACTTTTTACAGCGCCATCGCGAGCAATTTGCGGGCAATCCTCGGATGGCTTTGGTTTACAAAGCTTGGGATCGTATGGCCGACACCAAGCAGCAAGCCTTGTTGGCGTGGGGAGATCATTTGTTGGCCAATATCGAGCAGCTCTAATGAAGAAGCAGCATCTACCGAGCAAAATTTGCAAAGTCTGCCAGCGGCCATTCAACTGGCGTAAAAAATGGGCGCGCGATTGGGACAATGTGCAGTACTGTTCCGAGCGCTGTCGGCGGAGCAAAGCGCAATGAGCCGCGTCGTCGATTTTTCGGGTGCATTGCGGGTGGCAGACAACCCCTTGTGGGCGCATACCCAAGATGCCCAATCGATCGTGATCGTCGAGCCGCCCAGAGCCAGCGGCCTAATGGGCGTGCCCAATAAATCCAAAGCGCGATTTGCGTTTGAGCTGCGCCTTGCCGAGCACTTTGTGGCACGGCATCCAGAGGTGGCGCTGTGCATCGGCCTGCGCGCCGAAACGCTGCGCGAAGCTTTGGTACGAGCAGGGGCGCAGACCTTGGTCTGCACGCAGCCGCTCGCTTTTGATGAAGCGGCCTTGCTGCAAGCCTTGCGCAATCATTACAAAGTGCAAGCGCTACCCAGTAATCATCTATTCCAAAAGCCTTTCAATCCAAAATCGCTTAAGAGTTTTAGCAAATTTAAAAATAGCCAGAAACGCGATGCCGATGAGCCCTTTGAATCCGGCTCCGTGCCCAACGCGCAAACTGAGGAAGATCACGCACGACCCAGTGCGCTATATGGCTTGGGCTACTGCGAGGGCAGTTGTGATCAAGATTGGCAGCGCTATCGCGATCATCATATGGCCGCTTATAAGCAAACGCGCAACGGGCTGCTCGGACGCGATTTTTCCAGCAAGCTCAGTGTTTCACTCGCACATGGCTTATTGGGTGTGCGCCGCGTGTGGGCCGACATTGAGGAATGTCAACGTGCCCACGGGGTGGATGCGGGCAATGATTGGCTAAAAGTCGAAATACTGTGGCGCGAATATTTCGCGCACTATGGCCGCATAATGGGTGCGCGACTGTATGGGCTTCGGCAGATTGAGGCGCAAAATACGCTGCATTGGCAGGCTTGGACACTCGGAAAAACCGGCGTGCCGCTGATTGATGCCGCCGCACAAGAGCTAATGCAAAGCGGCTATCAATCCAACCGTATACGCCAAAACTACGCCAGCTACGCTATCCACGAATTGGGCTTGGATTGGCGCGCGGTGGCCACGCATTTTGAGGCGCATTTATTCGACTACGACCCTCACTCTAATTGGGGCAATTGCGCCTATATTGCAGGCGTGAACCGTGGCTCTGCCAAGCATTTTGATGTGATTTGGCAGGCCAAGCATTACGATCCAGAGGGGGCCTACATTCGACATTGGCTCGGCGATTTTAAAAACCATACGCCTTGGGAGCAGGGCGAGTCAAAGCCCATTGTCTCGCCCATGACGCAAGATCAATTCAATGCAACTGGTCTGGTTTAAGCGCGATCTGCGTAGCGAAGACCACCAAGCGCTGGCAACCGCCGCGGCCAATGGGCCAGTGCTGCCGCTGTATATTGTTGAGCCCGAGCTATGGCAGCAACCCGATAGCTCGGCGCGTCATTGGGGCTTTGTGCGCGAATGTCTGCAAGCGCTCGACCAATCGCTACGTGCTTTGGGGCAGCCCCTTTGGGTTATCCAAGGCGACGCCGTGGAAGTCTTAAGCCAGCTGCATCAGCGCTTTGGCATTTCTGCGTTGCATAGTCATATGGAATCGGGCAATCGCTTTACCTTCGAGCGCGATTTGCGCGTGCTGGCGCTGTGCAAAGACAAAGCCATTCCGTGGCTAGAGTACCGCCAACACGGCGTGCTTCGTGGCTTGCGTCAGCGCGAAAATTGGGCAGAGCAATGGGAACGGCTAATGTCCAAACCGCTCGTGCACTGCCCGCCGCTCACGGGGCCGGGTGAAGGGCCGTTTGAGCTGGATTTTGAATGCGGCACCGATTTGGCGCATCGCCAACGCGGTGGTGCAGCGCAGGGCTGGAAACTGTTTGACAGCTTTGTGTCCGAGCGCGGCGAACACTACCGCCAAACCATGGGCCAACCGATGCAGGCCGGGCGCAGCTGCTCCCGATTGAGTCCTTATCTGGCCTTTGGGGCGATGTCGCTGCGCGAAGTCACCCAGCGCTCGCGCATGATCACCAAAACCCAATACACCGCCCCCAGCGCGTGGAAATCCTCAATGCGCTCTTTTGATAAACGCCTGCATTGGCACTGCCACTTTATCCAAAAGCTAGAATCCGAGCCGCGAATGGAGTTTGAGGCCTTGCATCGCGGCATGCAGGCGCTCTATCCCGCAGAGGCAGACCCCTTGCGCTTGCAAGCGTGGGTGGCGGGACAAACCGGTTGGCCGCTGATCGATGCCTGTATGCGCGCGGTCGAGCACACGGGGTGGCTCACCTTTCGAATGCGTGCCATGGTGGTGTCGTGCGCTAGTTACCTGCTGAACTTGCCGTGGCAATCCACCGCGCTACCGCTGGCGCGGGCATTCTTAGATTACGAGCCCGGCATTCATTACAGCCAAATGCAAATGCAATCCGGCACCACCGGCATCAATGCCAACCGCATGTACAACCCCGTTAAACAAGGCTTCGAAAAAGACCCAGCGGGCGAGTTTGTCAAACGCTGGTGCCCAGAGCTAGAAGCCGTACCCAAAGAATGGATTCATATGCCTTACAAAGCGCCGCGGTCTTTGCAACAAAAATGGGGTATCAAGCTTGGCGACGACTACCCACTGCCGCTGATCGAGCCCGAGCAAGCCCTGCGCGAAGCGCGACATCGTTTAAAGCAATATCGCGCAATGTACGATCTAGGGGAAGAGGCGAAAAGAGTGCTAAAAATGCACGGCAGTCAGCTGCGCCAAAATCGACCAAATTACAACGACTCAAAGGCAGGACTTGATCAATTGGATTTTGATTTTTGATTGTGTGGCAGAACAGAGACCACGCAGCAATGGCAGAGTGGGGCGTGCTTGTCTCCACGGATGGCGTTTGAGTCGTAGACTCACCATCAAGCGTCTCAGTTCATTGCTTTAAGATGGGGCTGTTCCGGATTTGTCCGCAAGTCAGTTCAGCCTACCGCTGACGCGTCGGCTGACTGAAGCGTTAGCTTTATTGGGTGTACGACGCTATAACGTTGTGATGTTATAATTCGATATAGGAGGTGCTCGCTATGGCAGAATTATCAAAGAGATCAACAGTTTATTTTGAGCCTGAACTTCATCATGCGTTGCGGCTGAAGGCCGCGAATTCTCATCAATCCGTTTCTGAGCTTGTGAATGAAGCTGTCAGAATCGCTCTCAGAGAAGATCAAGAGGATTTGAGTGCTTTTGAAGAACGAGAAGATGAGCCTAGTTTGAGTTACGAAGAATTGCTGAGCGATTTGAAGTCTCATGGCAAGTTATAGCGTTTCATTTAAGAAATCTGTAGCAAAAGATCTGAGAAGCATACCTAACAAAGATATAAGACGGATTCTGGAGCGAATTGATTTGCTGGCAGAGAATCCCAGAGCCGAAGGTTGCATAAAACTATCGGGACAGGAGCGTTATAGGGTTAGGCAGGGTGTCTTCCGGATTGTCTATGAGATCCGAGACAACGAGCTCGTTATTATGGTTGTCAAAGTCGCGCACCGTTCGCAAGTGTATAAAACCAGCTGACAAAGCATTTAAGTAATATGAGTCTTGGCGGATTCAACTTCCAGCTGTGACAGAGTTTAAGGATTCATCGAGTTGCTCATTATACACCTCTTTAGGTGAGTAAAACCCGCGTCGCTTTTTTGGGCGTGTGTTGAGAAACCAAGCAATACTGTGCAACGCACGATTTCGGTGATACAACAACACGGGACACCCACGTCTAAACCGATATTTGGATGCCAATTGGGTAATGATTTTGTATCATGAGCGACAGGCGCTACTGGAATAATTACCGTCCTGTATTGTTCCGATTATCATTGGAATTATCTAGTTAGATCCGCTAAGAGGCAGGTTTGGTATGGATTTGACAAGATCATCGTTCCCGATGATTAACGGAATCCGTATATTAAGCGATTAACGGATGGCGTTCCGTTGATTTGGGCTGTTATCAAGGAGAAGGCAATGAGTAAAAATGTAGTCTTGCTATTGTGGATAATTTCGTCAGTATTTATTACTTGGCTTCTAAGTCTGGGGTTGTGGCTTCCTGAAAAGCCAGGCCTGTACGAGCTATTTAGACATTTTTGGACATATGGTATTGTTCTTTTACTTGCGGGAGGATCTTTTCATATTGCCGTTGAACTATCGTCGATTGATAGAAACCTAACCAATCACGAAGAATGGAATTTTATCCAGTGGGCATTGCTTAAAATCGCAGGGACAGACATTATTTATATTATTCTCGTAGTATGGATCCGAGATAGTTGGGGGGATGGTTTTGCTCTGCTGGCATTTTATTTTCTGACCGCCTTTTTGATTTTTCTAAATTATATCTGGTGTAATCCGGTGTTAAGCACAATTAAACTACTCATTGATAACAATGCATTACAGCGGACAAGCCGCTGAATGCGGCGTTAGACGATAAAAGATGCACACAGACAGGTTCAGAAAACTAAGAAAAGAGTCGTTATCAAACCTCTTTGATAAAAAAGAGGTCAGTTCCGTATGGAGGAAAATCGTACGCGGCCAGTTGCGTTCTCTTGATTTCAAAGACTTATACGACCACTATGATTTCAACTACAACATAGAGGATCGATCTACAGCAATTAGAAATGAAATTTTGAACGGAACATATCGCGTTTCTCTGCCATTAATTTACAGACTAGAGAAAAAGTTCGGTGTATGTCGGCACATCGTTATTCCGCAGCCTATAGATGCTCTCGTTTTGCAAGTGCTAGTCGAGTCTATTGCTGAGCAAATCATCAAGCACCAACCTTCTGATAATTCCTTTTACTCTCGTGACAAACACAATGTGGGTAAACCGCATGAAGCAGCCGAGTACGGTCTATCTTTCAGGAAGCAGTGGAAAAAACTACAGAAAGAGATCTATCGATTTAACGATGAAAAAGAACTTCTAATCGTTACTGACTTGTCGAATTATTATGACAGTATAAGCATTGATGAACTTAAAAAGGTGTTTCTAGGATATGTTGAGAATAATGAAGTGCTTGTGGATATTCTCTTTCGTGTTATAGAAGAAATATCATGGAAACCTGACTATCTTCCTTATAGTGGGAGAGGTTTGCCTACATCGAATCTTGAAGCAATTCGATTGCTTGCTCATTCGTTCCTATTTGAAATCGATGAAGTACTGAAACAACAAACTCACAATTCATTCACGAGATGGATGGACGACATAGTAATTGGTGCAGATAGTCGAAAGGAAGCTATTGAATTAATCAGCTCAATTTCAGACATGCTCAAGAGCCGAGGGCTGGCTCTAAATCTATCTAAAACTGCAATCTATGATAGCAAGGAAGCCCGTTATCATTTTCAAATCGACGAAAACAAGTATCTGGACTCTTTGGAAGGCATCAAGAAGGGTGACGCCAATTACAATCAGGTAACAACAGATCTAAAGAAAAACTTCAAAAAGCACTTTAAAGATCATGGCCCGAAATACTGGGATAAGATAGCAAAACGCTATATAACCGCATTCGGAAAACTCGAATCAACCAAGCTTCTTACCGAAATCTCAAATGTGTATTTAAACTATCCAGGTCTTCGCCCAAATCTCCTATATTATCTGGCGAAAATTGGTTACAGGAAGCAAGCGGCAAAAAAGGTAAAGGAAATATTGTCAAATATTGACGTTTTTGACGATATATCTATTTATCAAATATGCGCTCTGGTTACCTCATGGGAAGTTCCAATAAATGATGAGAGCAATGAATTCTTGCAGGGCATCAACAGTGCTTTGGTTAGCGCCGCCTTTAAAAGTAAAAATCCAGCAGACTTTTACTCGGTATTGTGGTTTAAAGCAAAATATGACCACCATGAAGAGCTGTTAAAGTTTATTAAGAAGTATCAAAATTTATGGCAAGCAGATTCATTTTTGAGACGGCAGGTTACTGCGGTTATGGGAAGGCTGCTTATAACCAATAGTAAGGAAATCGAATCCTTGCTTTACACGCAAATATCTTCTGGAATAGCAAATACAGTTTCTCTTGCGAATCAGATTCAAAGATTTTCCGATATTGATATCCTCGATGGAAAACTGCGTTTCTACCTATTCCCCAAGAATGTACAAAGGCCATATCCATTGCCAAAGTTCATGGTGTTGTGCTCAGTTTTAAACTCAGAGAAAATCAGAACAGATGATGATGTAAAAAAATCTATTCTTGAGCATGTGAAAGATCCATATTACAGAAAGTGGTTAGATGCTCAGTACAATGTTAACTAATCATCGTCTAACAATCACATGCACTCGGACAGCAAAAAGCGCTGCTCGTTCCTCGCTATGCTTTTTGCTGCCGGTGATGTGAGGCGTTAAATTTCCGGAAGTATGAATATACTTACTAGAGAAGATCTACGAGCGGCAGCATTTGCATCCTTCGTCGCCGGTCCTGCATTTTGGTTCAGTCGCTATATGTTTGAGCCAAAAGCAATTTTCAATGAAGAATGGTGGGCGGCATTTGTTGGGCCAGTTTTTTGGCAGGCATTTACATATCCAGTTTCGATTGCAGGAATAGTTTTGTTGGGAATGCCATGTCATGCCTTTCTAAGGTATGTCGGTATAAATAGCTATGTATTCATAGGTTTGCTCGGTGCTCCACTTGTAGTCTGCGTTAATGAATTTTTATTTTCTGACGGCGCCTATGATCAAATTACATTGCAGTTTATTTTCTGCGGAGCATCGGTATCAGCATTCTATGCAGCGCTGAGCAAGAAATTTAATAAATTGAAAGTGCCGACGCGATAAATGTTCACACGGTTGTTTAATACGTTACACAAGCACATGTTAAGATGAGGCTGTCCCGGGTGGCTCTCTGAGTTCTCGAGTTCGGAAGCGGCGTCAGAGTGTAGATCGTCGTTTAGATATAGGCGTAATTTGTCGTCACCGGTGTAAACCGATAGCCAGCGTTCGATGACATCGCGGTCTGTAATTTCTAGCCGATCGGTGCGAAGCCGAACAACTAAGTGGTACGGAGCCGGCCTTCCGGTGATTGGACATAATGGCATAGGCCATGATGTCAACAGCGAAGACGTTTGAGATTGTGGCTAGACGCTCAAGTATCCAACGCTTTTGTCGGAGCAATGGTTGCTGGTCGTAATTTCGCCCTGTCGCAAAGTCATCGCCACACAAGAAAGCTGGGCGGACACAGCGGACATTATCGGGGGCAACCGTTGCTGGTAATGAGTAGCATGCTCTAGATTGACGATGTTTGCGCGTGGTCGGGTCATAAGCGCATTTTGCACATCAGTCCAAAACATCGCGCTGACAAAACGGTTGGAAAGTAACCGATTTTTTAAGAAGGGGCTGTCCCTAGTGGGTCATAATGATGATGCGATGTCATGTCAAATCTCCCTATTTTTGCTGATCGTAGTGGCCGCCAATCGCGAAAATATAGATGGCATGGTCATCGTATCGATAGATCAAGCGATCTTTCTGTGACAGTCTTCTTGACCAGAGGCCGGAAAGATTGTGCTTGAGCGCTTCTGGCTTGCCGAGCCCTGTAGAAGGATCATCAGACCTCAGCATTTCTTTGAGTATTTTGCAAAGCGTTTTGTGTAGCTTTTTATCTTTTTCGCGCATCAATTCATACGCGCTCCAAGTGTCACCCTCAAATACCAGTGATCTCATTCATTTGCTCTTGAGACGGCGTGTAGCCTTTATTGCCGTTATGGGTTTGCAAAGAATTGGCAATTTGCTGCATTAGGTTTTGGTTCTGAAGAACGTGCAAAGTTTCCTGCTCGCGCTCCCAGTCATCGGCGCTGATGACGACAAACGCTTCACCGGCGCGACGAGTTACCTTGAGCGGTTCGTGCCTGTCGACGACTTGCTCTACAACTCGCTTTAGATTGTCTCGAAATTTGTTGACGCTGATGGTGTCCATAGTGCAATTTCATGTACGGATTTACCGTACGAGTATAGCTTGAAGCGCAGACCCTGACAAACACCATCGAAACACAGGTCCATACAGCACGATTACCAACCCGACCGCGTAAAGAGGTATGAGATTGAACGACGAATTACAGGGGGATGCAAGACTGAGCGGATTGGCAAGCACAAGCGTGTTCAACTGGATTTAGATTTGTGATGAATCGGAAAATTCAGTGGTGAAAACTCAGCTGCGCACCCAGCTTGGGGTACTTTCTTCAATAACCTTTTAAAGTTAAAATAGTCTAAATGACCAATTTTTGATCACTATCGTATGCAAGGGAAGCTTTATGTTTGAAAGGGTGTTGTTATTTGGCGCAAAAGTCGTTTTGGGTGTCATAGCGGTCATCGTATTGGTAATGCTCTCAACAGTTTATGTGGAGTCTCGCTACAAAAAAGTAGCTTTACCTTATGTCAAAAAGGTTGTCCCTTTAATTTCTAGATGGGATCCGGATTTGACAATGTCGTTTTTTTCTGAGGAGCTGCTCGATCAAATTGACAAAGATGAGTTCCTAGAAATGAATGATACAGTTTCGCAGCTTGGGGATTTGGAAGGGTTTGATCCGCCTGTATTTAGTTCATTGGGCACCTCCATAACTTTAGAGGACGGTTTAGAAAGAGCTGTCAAATATCAAGTGAAAGCAAAGTACTCGAACGCTTATGCCGTAATTACCATTGAATTAAAAGAGCTTAAAGATGAATTCAAAATATCTGGCATTAATTTTAATTCAGATATTTTTGCGCAATAAATTTTTCTGCGAGGCGAATCTGATGGGCTATAGTTGGTCTTTTGTCTGTTTTTATTTTTACTTCCAATTGACCTAGGGATCAGTTGATAGCATTCCTCCGAGCTTTCTTAATAGTGATATCGCAACTGCGCAATCAATACGCTGTTTTCCGCTGCTTTATACACGATACGATGCTCGTCGTTGATTCGCCTAGACCAATAGCCTGATAGCGCATGCTTGAGTGGCTCGGGCTTGCCAACGCCCTCAAAAGGGGAGCGTGTGATTTCCTTGATTTAAAGATTGATACGCTTGAGCTGTGGCTTGTCGTGTTTTTGCCAGTACACGCAGTCTTCCCAAGCTTGCTCTGAAAATATTAATTTCACTCCGCCAGTTCTCGTTCAGTTCCCTGGCCGCGTTCCAACTCGGCGATCGATTGAATAAGGCGTTGGGCATTCTTTGGGTTTCTGAGGAGATAGACCGTCTCTTCCAAGGCTTGGTAGTCTTCCATCGAGATCATGACAACAGCGCCTTCGCCTTTGCGTGTAATCGCAATATGGGCGTGGTCGTCACAGACCTGTGCCATGATCTCCGCTAGGTTCGACCGTGCTGCGGTGTACCTGATACTGTTCATAACTTTAAATTTACATGTACTTAAAAATGTACGTTACATCTAGCGCCGAAGATTTTTGATGTCAATCCTATTGCTTGAACAGAGATAAGGGCCAGGCGCATGGCGAGCCAATTCATCAACTCCCAAGTATTACCCCTCTATCAGCTTAGTTCTTTGCCACTATAGGGTGTGTTTTAGTGCGAAACTTGGGTGGGGTGGTAGCCACAGACCCTTTGTACCTGTAGGGTCCTGTCCGAGAGAACGAGTGGCACAAAATCCTGAAGCATCGCGTTTATATTGGCAAAATAGGCCAAAGCGCTAATCGCGACACCATTGGAATCAATCCTGTGCAAATCCTGCTCGTCGAAGATGAAATCAGCATTGCAGAAACCGTGATCTTTGCCCTTGAGCGAGAAGGCTACGCTGTGGCGCATTGTCTCGATGCGAGTACCGCAAAGCAGCAGTTTGCAGATCATGACCTTGCCATTCTCGACGTGGGCTTGCCCGATCAAAATGGTTTTGAGCTGTTTGCCGATCTGCGGGCGCGAGGTTTGGGCGCTTGCATCTTTTTGACAGCGCGTTCGGACGAAATTGATCGTGTCGTCGGGCTAGAGATGGGCGGCGATGACTATATGACCAAACCGTTTAGCCCCAGAGAGCTCATCGCGCGAGTGCGCTCGGTACTGCGCCGCGTACACAAAGCGGAACCAGCGCAAGCTTTGGAAACCATCGAGGCGCTTACCGCCGCAGAAAGCAGGTTGCTTAGAAAGCTTCAATCTGCGCCTAGGCAGATTTTCTCTCGCCAGCAATTGATCGCTGATGTCTTTGGTATAAATCACCCCAGTGGTGAGCGTTCTATCGACACCTTGGTTAAAAGTCTTCGACGCAAGCTGCCCGCGCCTGAGCAGCTCAAAACCCATCGCGGGCTGGGGTACAGTTTTGAGTGCTAAGCGTGCATTGGGCGGTTTGATTCGCGTCGGGTTTACGCTACGAATTGTATTTGTATTTTTGGTGCTGGCGATCGGCTTGGCGGCAGTGCTTTATCTGACGAGTGCCGAACGCATCCAACGCACGGTGGACGAGTCGGCGGAGGAGGTGCTGTTTGACGCCGCATCGGTCTTGTCGCAGTTTGCGTCCGCCTATTTCGAGCAGCCACAAGCATTGGATCAATTTATGGCCAGTCTCAACGAGCCCATTGGCAATCCCATTGTGGGTCGAATTTACGGCCAAACCAAAGCGCTAACGCGTTTGCGCGGTTATGTGACCGATAGCGATGGCATTGTGCTGGCTGCCACCAATCCAAAATGGAAAGGGCAGGATTATTCGCAATGGCGCGATGTTTGGCTGACGCTGCAAGGTCAGTATGGGGCTAGAACCACCAGCGATGGCACCGGCGAGACGGTGATGTACGTGGCCATGCCCATTTATGATCAGCAACAGCAGATTGTGGGGGTGTTTAGCATTGGCAAGCCCAAAGAACGCCTGCAACGCTACGCGGCCAATGCCCAACGCGCCTTGCTATTGAGCTGGCTGGGTTTTGTCAGCTTGGCGGGCATTCTTGCCGCATTGGCCAGTCGATTTCTAGCCGGTGGCTTGGTGAAATTGCGCCAGTGGGTGACGGCGCTTAAAGACGACCCTAAGGCCGAAAAGCCAAAGATCAGCGAATATATGATGCGCGAGCTGGCAGATGATATCGATGCAATGCATCAGGAAATTCAAGAGCACTCCCAACTAGAGCAAACCCTGCAGTCCATTACCCACGAAATGAAATCGCCCTTGGCTGCCATTCAGGCCCATGCAGAACTGCTTGGTGATGACCTTCCCAAGGCGCAGCAGATCAAATCGGCCTCGCGGATACAGTCTGCAGGTCAGCGCTTAACCCAAATGGTAGAGCAGCTGTTGCGCTTGACCGTGCTCGACCGAACGGATCGGCTGTCGGTAGAGAGCGAAATAGACCTCTGCGATTTGCTGCAAAGCATCATTGCACACCATCAGCCCAAAGCGGGCCTCAAAAATATCCGCATCGAACTGCAGGCAGTGCCCGTCACAGTGAGCGGGCACGGCAATTTGCTGGAAAACGCGTTTGGCTCATTGCTGCAAAACGCCCTGGATTTTGCACCCGAGAATTCAGTGGTGTTGGTGAGCGTTGCAGATCATCCTCTTAAGGTAGATATCATCGATCAAGGGCCCGGCGTACCGGCCTATGCAGAGGCCAAAATCTTCGATCGCTTTTTCTCGCTGCCGCGAGCCGATGGCGAGAAGAGCACCGGCCTTGGCTTGGCGATTGCGCACAAAATCGCGCAACTGCATGGTGCCCGCGTGACATTAAGCCATCACCAAGGCCTAACCACCGCCAGTTTTCGCTGGGACACAGAACCTCACAATACCTCACATTAAGCTCAAATCGGTTCTCTAGAGTTTCATCCACATACTCAAGAGGACTGACCTATGTTTAAAAATCCGCTGATTCGCCGCGCCCTGTCTTTGATTGTGGTGTGGATTGCACTTGCCTTTGTTTTGGCGATGACACAGAGCCAAACCTATCAACGCAGTGCTTACGCCAATGAAGCCACGCGCAATATTTATCAAGCGTGGGGTGAGAAGCAGCTTATCTCTGGCGTGATGCTCAAAATTAGCTACGATTCGCCGCGCTGGATCGAGCCCACCGATGAGTCCCCCGGCAGGCTGACGCATACCAAAAAGGTGGCGGTATTGGTGCCTACAGAGTCTGATACCTCGATCGAGCTGAGCACCTCGCGCCGTTCGATTGGGCTGTTTAGCGCCCCGGTGTACGAGGCGTCGGTAGATTCAAATCTGTCCTTCGACCCAGCAGCGATTACCCGGGTTTTAAAATCCCCCTACGACAATTACCCGATCCAACATGTCGAAGCTAGCCTCAGCGTTTATGTCAAAAATGCCATGCAGATTGTGGGGTCGCCCTCCCTGCAAATGGAATCGCAAGATCTGCCAGTGCTGGCCAATTCGGATATTACATCCGTGTCGGGCTTTCATGTGCCGCTCGATGCAGCGCAACTGGCCAGTTTAAATACAGTTGCGCTGCGCTTTAACGCCCGTGGCAGCGAATCGATTCAATATATTCCTGTCGCCAACCGCGCCACGCTGAGTATCTCAGGCGACTGGCCGCATCCGAGCTTCTTGGCGGGCTTATCCCCAGGCTTTCGCGATGTGCAAGACAGCGGATTCGATGCCAAATGGCAATTTACCGACATCAATAACCCCGCCATTACCTCGATTGGTCGGTGCTTGGATGGCCGCTTATGCGAGAAGGTTTTTAGTCGCGACAATGCCGTGGGCGTCGATATCAACGAGCCGGTCAATCTCTACCGCCTCAACGGCCGTGCCAGTGACTATGCCAACTTGTTTGTGATCTTGGTGCTGGCCTCGATTGTGGCTTTTGAAGTGATCGGTGGACGTCCTGTTCATACCATTCAGTACTTCTTGGCCGGGGCATCGGTGTCTATTTTCTTCCTACTGCAATTGGCCCTGTCCGAGCACTTTGGATTCTTTTGGGCCTATGTGGTGGCCGCAACCGCCTGCGTGTCGGTACTTACCATCTTTATGAGCGGGGTTCTGGGCTCCACTCGTGCGGCGATCAAACTCGGCGCGGTCGTGGGCGGCGTCTATGGCGTATTGCTGCAAATTCTCTACATGGAGGATTTCGCATTCCTGAGCGCTGCGCTGGTGATGTTCTTTGGATTGGCCTTTGTAATGGTTAAAACCCGCAAGCTCGATTGGTATCAGCTAGAGCAGTCTTTGGAAGTACCGCTTAAAAAGAAGCTTATGGCGCGCAAGCAAACTGAAAACCAGCCATCAGAGGATGGCACTAACTAGTGCCTTGGATGAGGAAATAACGATGAAAATTATGTTTGCAGGCAAGCTTAAACCAAGTCCACATACCGCCTTCAATCGGCGCAACATCGTCCAATTTGCCGCCTATGTGGGGGTTATATTGCTGATTATCTACCTTGCCAATACTGGCCAAGGGGCAGGCTTGTTTCGAATGTTCCGACGCCTTCCGCACGGTGACAAAATCGGCCATTTCATGTTGTTTGGCATACTGGCCTTTATGGCAAACCGCGCTCTATGCTTCAAGACGATAACGGTGGGGCGATTCAAGGTTCTAGTCGATAGCATTTGGGTGATCCTCTTTGCCGCCGTCGAAGAGCTGAGCCAGCACTATATTGACACTCGAAGCCTTGATGTTTACGACTTTCTGGCTGATGTAGCCGGGGTTTGGGTGTTTGCACGTTTGTCAAACAAGAGGGTGTGACGATCGCAGGGGACACTCGATCTCTTTTTTGAAGCCGAAATGCAGGATTTCCCTGTTTTTTGAAATGATCTCTAAATTGTTAACAAAATGATCACTGGGTCAATAAATAGAGTTTCAATGCTTGAATGTCATCTCTTTTGCTAAACTAATGCGTCAAATGCTTGCATTCACCGCTTTTTGACGCGGTGTTCCTTTCTTTGGTTGTGTTGTTATATTGATTTTTTTA
>JABXHR010000043.1 GCA_013373515.1 Gammaproteobacteria bacterium
CAGCACAACGACGCCTTCCCTGGCTCACACCCACTGCACGCCGGTCCGTTAGGCTACAACGGCTCCAAAGCGGGCATGCAGCTGATCGCACAGGCCGACGTCGTATTGTGCTTGGGCACGCGTTTGAACCCATTCTCGACACTGCCTGGCTACGGTATCGACTACTGGCCAAAAGACGCCAAGATCATTCAAGTTGACCTCAACTCAGATCGTATCGGCCTCACCAAGCCCGTGACCGTCGGCATTGTCGGCGATGCCAAGAAAGTCGCCATGTCAATCCTTGAGAAACTCAGCCCAACCGCCGGTGACACCAACCGCGACGCACGTAAAGCGACCATTGCCAAAACCAAAGCCGACTGGGATGCCGAACTGGCGCAAATGGTTCACGAAGACGACGATCCAGGCACCACTTGGAACGAACGCGCCCGCGCCGCCAAGCCAACATGGATGAGCCCGCGCATGGCATGGTCAGCCATCCAAGAAGTCTTGCCACGCGAAGCCATCATCTCGTCTGACATCGGCAACAACTGCGCCATCGGCAACGCCTACCCCTCATTCGAGCAAGGTCGCAAATACTTGGCACCTGGCTTGTTTGGCCCTTGTGGCTATGGCTTGCCATCGATTGTCGGTGCAAAAATCGGCTGCCCAGATACCCCAGTGGTTGGCTTCGCCGGTGACGGTGCCTTTGGTATCGCGGTCACCGAGCTCACTGCCATCGGTCGTGAAGAGTGGCCTGCCATCACCCAGATCGTGTTCCGCAACTACCAATGGGGCGCAGAAAAGCGCAACTCTACCCTGTGGTACAACGACAACTTCGTCGGCACCGAACTCGACGAGCAGGTATCCTACGCAGGCATTGCCAAAGCGTGCGGCCTAGAAGGCGTTGCAGTGTTCACCACTGACGAGCTCAAAGCAGCACTGACCAAGGCCCTAGAAGACCAAGCTGCAGGCAAAACCACCTTGATCGAAGTCATGCTCAACCAAGAGCTTGGCGAGCCTTTCCGTCGCGACGCGATGAAAAAGCCGGTCGAAGTGGCAGGCATCGATCCAAACGACATGCGCCCACAGCAACCTGCATAAGGAACGCCATGACAGCACTCTCGGAGATTCTTCGCCAACCCAGCCGCGATCAACATTGTATCGCGCTATGTGAGGGCGAAGACCCGAGAGTCATCGAAGCCGCCGCACAGGTGGCCCAAGCAGGCATGGCTCGTTTGATTTTGGTCGGCGATGAACGCATCATCGCCCCAGAATTGGCCAAACACGGCCAGCATCCCTCGAACGCCCTGCAAATCAAAAACCCCCTTCGCGATCATTTCGATGAATTGGCGACCTTGTTTTATGACCTTCGCAAGCATAAAGGCATCAGTGAAGCACAGGCGGCTGAGGCGATCAAAAGCGCACCCAACTACGCCGCACTGTTGGTCAAATCCGGCATGGCCCACGGCACCGTCGGCGGTGCCGTGCATACCACGGGCGACATCGTCCGCGCCGCACTGAGCATTATTGGCAAAGCCAAAACCGCCAAAATCGTGTCGTCGTATTTTCTGATGGCCAGCGATACCATCAACTTGTTTTCCGACTGCGGATTGGTGATCGACCCAAGCGCTGAAGAGCTCGCACACATTGCGATTAGCTCGGCGCAATCTTTTCGAGACATCACCGGTCAATCGGCGAATGTTGCCATGCTATCGTTCTCCACCCTTGGCAGCGCCAAACACCCCAAAGTCGACAAAGTGCTCGAAGCATTGCAAATCGCACACACACTTGATCCAGAGTGCAATATCAGCGGAGAGTTACAGTTTGACGCAGCATTCGACCGAAGCGTCGCTGCCAAAAAAGCCGCCAGTGATCCCGTCGCTGGCAGAGCCAATGTGTTTATCTTCCCCGACCTCAATGCCGGTAACATCGGCTATAAAATCGCCCAGCGAATCGGCGGCATGCAAGCCATCGGCCCAGTGCTCCAAGGCCTTGCAATGCCTGCCAACGACCTATCACGCGGCTGCAGCACTGAGGATGTGGTGGATATGATTGGGGTGACCTTGCGCCAAGCTGGTGCTTGAGGCATTAGCGTCCTCATTGCAGGTCTGCGAATTTCAGCCCAAACTTAGCCAAATAACTAATCAAACGGTGACTGTCATTTTTAGACTGTTTTTGTTTGATGCTTTGTGCAAACAGTTTACGCCCCGCTTCGGCAGCACTTTTGCTTTGCCTACAAGCAATAATCACTTGCGACAGCTGCATTTGATCAAATAAATCCATACTCTCAATATCATCGGATTCTAAATATCGATGCAGTATGTCAACAGGTGAGGATTCACTCCCCTTCCAATCTTCGCGCAAGCGCGCAATTTCAACCGTTACGATGTCCTGAGTGATGCGTCCACCGATTGCCAAGGTCGCCATCCGAGCGACACTGGCATTAAGATCACGAAAATTGCCTTGCCATTGTGCCTCGGCAGAGCGTGCAAATGCAATGTAGGTATCTCTCGCTGATCGATTGAACGATACCTTTGCGCCCAGCGCACTGCCGGCGCGATCCAGCTCGAAATCCAAATTGGGCTCAAAATCCTCCTGTCTGTCTTTTAGCGCTGGCAAGCGATATCGCCAAATATCGATTCGAGCTAATAAATCACGACGGAAACGGCCCTCTGCAGCAAGTCGATATAAATCGGCATTGCTACCGCAAATCAACTGGAAGTCCGATTCCACTTCGTTGTCGGAGCCAACTGGAGAAAAACGCTTTTCTTCAAGCGCTTTGAGCAGCATCGCCTGCTCATCTAACCCTAGCTCTGCCACCTCATCCAAAAATAAAACGCCACCATTTGCCTCAACCAACATGCCCTTGCGCGCCTGACCTGCGCCTGTGAATGCACCGCGCGCGTGCCCAAACAGCGTTGACATTGCGGTATCTCCACGCAAGGTCGCACAATTGATAGAAACGAGACGGCCCGACACTAATCTTCGATCCAATTTAAGCTCATAAATTCGCTTGGCCAATTGCGTTTTGCCGGCCCCAGTTGGCCCACTTAGCAAAATCGGAGTGGTTGAGCGCACGGCGACTCGCTCTATTTCGTCAATCATGCGATTAAATGCGTGATTACGTGTTTCAATTCCACCCTTCAACCATTGACCGGCCATCTCTCGCTGCTTGGCAAAGCGCTGTGCAATAGGATCGTAACTGGCAAGGTCTAGATCAATGACACTGTAAGTACCCTTCGGACCTCGGTCAGACGCAGGACTACTCTGGATCAGTCTACCCGGTAATAAATTGGCTTCGTTTAGCAAAAACAGACAGATTTGAACCACGTGTGTACCAGTGGTGATGTGGACAAAGTACTCATTGTGCTCTTCATCAAAACGCTGCGACTCCGCATAGTCTAGGAGCTGAAGGTACACCTGCTGAAAGTCCCACTGATCTTCAGCAACAAGCTTGTGCAAATTAACTGTCGTCGCACTTGATACTTCGCTGATATCGGCGCTGATATCTCTGGCGAGCGATTCATTCACATCAAAGTAGAGCAATTCAATTTGCGTAAATTGCAGCGCCTCCTGCATGGCTAGCCCAACGTTTGGGCGCCAGCGTTTCCAACGGCGATCGCCGCGACCTCCAGCATCTAAGCGCGACCCAACAAGCGAAATCAATATCTTATTCATTTTGATATTTCAATATTATTTTCGATACCTTATCAGATACACGCATCAGTAAAAACCAAAATCCTAAAGCCACCCGAGAACTTTTATTTCTTTTAATTACATAGCCTTAAGAAAAAATTCAACGCAAACACAGAAACTGGCACATGACTTGGTATCTCTGTCTGCACAACAAAATCAAGAGAGAAAGCATTGGACACCACCGCAGAGCAAACAGAAAAAGTCCGCGCATGGGTAGAAGGCGTCGCGTTTGACGAGAAGTCTCAAGCCCAAGTTGCGAACTTGGCGAACATGCCTTTCATTAGCGGACACATCGCTGTAATGCCGGATGTGCATTACGGCAAGGGCGCGACAATTGGCAGCGTCATACCGACGATAGGCGCCATTATCCCAGCAGCTGTAGGCGTGGATATCGGATGCGGCATGATGGCGGTTAAAACCAGCCTGGCCGCCGATGACTTACCGGATCATCTATATGACATTCGAAGCGCAATTGAAAAACGTGTACCCCATGGGCGCACACTAGGTCGCAATCGAAGGGATCGCGGCGCATGGGGTCAAATCCCAGACCATATTGGCGATTTCTGGAGCCCACTGGTTGGCAGATTCGAGCGCTTAGCCGAGAAATACTCCGTGCTCGAAAAAGCGAACCACGTAAACCACCTCGGCACACTGGGTACAGGTAATCACTTTATTGAGCTGTGCCTCGACGAATCCAACCAAGTATGGGCCATGCTGCATAGCGGCTCTCGGGGCATCGGTAATCGCATCGGCAATTACTTTATCGAGAAAGCCAAAGAAGAAATGCTGCGTTTAGATGCCCACTTACCTGATCACGATCTGGCCTATCTCCAAGAGGGAAGCAAGCTGTTCGACGACTACGTCGAGGCGGTCGAATGGGCACAAGATTTTGCGCTGGCAAATCGAAAAGCGATGATGCGAGCCACGCTAGAAGCGATTGCCTCAGTGATTCCACGCCCGTTTGAATGGCGAGTTGAGGCGGTGAATTGCCACCACAACTACATCGCCAAGGAAACACACTTTGGTAAATCCAGCTGGATTACTCGCAAGGGTGCCGTTAGAGCTGGTCTAGGCGAGCTGGGGATTATCCCAGGCAGCATGGGTGCGAAGTCATTTATCGTGCGCGGCCTTGGCAACGAGCAAAGCTATTGCAGCTGCAGCCACGGTGCCGGACGGATTATGTCGCGCACCCAAGCCAAGCAACAGATCACACTCTCACAGCACTTGAATGATGTCAGCGGCGTAGAGTGTCGAAAAGACAGCGAAGTAATTGATGAGTCGCCCCGTGCATACAAACCAATCGAGGCAGTCATGCATGCGCAGCGCGATCTCGTAGAAATCGTACACACCTTGAAGCAGGTCGTCTGCGTCAAGGGATAAGCGTTTTGTTTACGTGGTCAGATCGAGTGGGTCTTGCAAGTTGGATTAGGGCAACCCACCGGGCTCCAGTCACCACTGGATGAATTGGATCGCGACCACGGAAACTCAGAGCAGCCAAAACGCTCTAGCGCCTTCGGGCAAATTGATAGCACTTAGCCGGATGGCAGAACTGACCCTGTCGATTCAAGCCAATATATCCAGCGCGATCAAACTTTCGAAAACGGCAAGCCAAGAAATTGGCATGCAGGTTCGAATCCTGCGACACACAACAAAACTGCGACACAAAAGGATTGTTGCCGAGCTAGCGTGGACCATGGTTCGCACTCGTGAAACATCAATCCACTCGGAGGGCTGACGGTGGCTGTGGGTCATCGTATGTCGCCAAGTGAAGGAACATCTCTACTTCGCGAGGCCACAGACGATTAAACAGCCACCTTCGCCACCCGAGTCCAATTCGCAACAACAAAGGAAACACTGATGCTACAGAACTTATTTTATACCCGAGTCATCATCCAAGAATTCGAAATGGGGCTATTGTTTGCCAACGAGCAGTTTCAGCGTGTACTGCCCGTCGGCGAACACAAACTTCGGCGCACAAGCACAGAATATCGGATTGAACGCCACAAGGTGCTACGAGCCGATCAAGGCGCGGCGGTCGCACAAGTAATTCGGCTCGCAAGCCGTTACCCCGACAAATTTGAACCTTATTTGACGACCTATCGCATCAATGAAGATGAGGTTGGTTTGGTTTACGACGATGGCAACTTAGTTGACATAAAGGGTCCCAGTGAATCCTTCGCACTCTGGAAAATGGAAAACAATATAGACGTGATCAAGCAGCCACTGACAAGCAGCCCTATTGAAGAGCGCATGCTTCGTAATTTCTTGGGTGCTCGCTTGGCACGACTAAGCAATGCAGTCGAAAGGGCTTTATTCTCGGTAAAAGTTCCACCTGGCAGCGTTGGGGTACTTGAAGAAGCCAATGAGGGCACGACCTTTTTATCTCCTGGGCTGTATGGCTATTACCGCTTCAACCGTGATTACAGTGTAAGACTCTACGATTTGAGACAACAGGCAATCGAAATCAATGGTCAAGAAATTCTGACCAAAGATAGAGTATCGCTACGGATCAATTTATCCGCAACTTGGAAAATTGAGGGTATTGAGCGATTAGTCGCAGAGATCGAAAAGCCCAATGAATACTTGTATCGCGAACTACAACTTGCGCTGAGAACTGTAGTCTCCTCGATGACGCTCGATGAACTTTTGGCCGACAAAAACGCACTAAACGCCGAAATAAGGATGATTGCAGCACCCGCGGCCGAGGCAGTTGGTATTGGTTTAATCACCGTGGGTGCAAAAGACATTGTATTGCCTGGTGATATGAAAACAATTCTTTCACAAGTGGTAGAGGCGCAAAAACAAGCAGAGGCCAACCTAATCCGCAGACGCGAGGAAACTCAAGCCACTCGCTCCTTACACAACACAGCCAAAGTGATGGAAGGCAACCCCACCCTACTGAGGCTAAAGGAGCTTGAAACACTCGAGAAAATCACTGGCAATATCAGCACGCTGAACGTCTATGGCGGCCTTGAGGGCGTGATGAACAGCACCATCAAGTTGGCTTAGAGCTAGCGCCTCAATCGAAGGCGCTCGAAGAAACCCGCTCACTTGAGCGATTCAAATCTCCCTGCTCGAGCACATGCTCGGCAAACCCGCGCCCAACATCCGCATAAATATTGTAGGTAATGCAGCCGTGCTCATGCAGCTCGGCTTCTTGGTCCGCAAAACGGGTGGCCACGGCAATTTTGCCTTTAAAACCCATCTCCCGCGCCAAGTCGATCACCGTCATATTTTCACGGTGATTTGACAAGCACAGCATCAGCATCTCACGCTCAGCGAGTTTGGCATCGAGCCAAAAATCGTAGTCTGCAGCGTCGCCAACCACACAGTGTATTCCCGACTCAGCCAGTTGTTTGACCTTGCCAATATTCTCTTCAACACCGACCACCACGGGGCCAAGCTGCTGCAGAGCCAATTCATAGGCCCCCAAACCCACACGTCCCATGCCAAGCACCACAACTGACGCATCACCGAGATCTGCGAATCGCTCTGTTTTTCTGCGTTTTTTGCGCTCCAAGCGATGTAACGTTTCGCTGTAGCGTGCATACAACGCATGTACTCGGGTGTTAAACGGCGTCGCCAAAAAGAAGGACAGCACCATCGCCAAGGCCAAGGTCGTCAGCCATGCCTGTGACAACAAGCCCGCGCTAACGGCGATTGCGCCGACAATGAGCCCAAACTCAGAGTAATTGAATAGCGACAGCCCCGTGATAAACGCCGTTCGCGCCCGAAAGCGAAACATGACCAACAGCGCGTAATAAGTCAGCGGCCGCAACAACACTAACAGGGTGAGCAAAACCGCAACCACCACCATCTCCAGTGACGGCAAACCGTAGAACCCGATCTGCAAGAAGAATCCCAGCAAAAACAAATCTTTCAGTGAAACGAGGCTTTTATAAAGCTCGCTGGATTTTCGACTGCGACCGATCAGCACCCCCGCAACCAATGCACCCAAGCCACCCTTGAGTTGCACCGCCTCGAACAGCCCATAAAACCCCAAAGCGACCGCCACACCAAACAACACCAACAGCTCGCCATGCCCGGCACGGGACAGCAACGCATTTAACAGTGGCCGTGCCAGCGGCAACAACAACAGCGCCAATGCCCAAATACTGGGCGGATAATCGGCGGAGAGCACCAAAAACCCAACTGCGAGTAGATCTTGAATGACCAATATTCCAATGGCCAGCGTGGCGTGCAGTGCCGCATTTTCGCCGCGTTCGTCAAACATCTTGACGGCAAACACCGTGCTCGAAAACGACAGCGCAAAGGCCAAGGTCCAAGCCCCTGAATCCGAGGCCAATGACAACGACGGAAACCAGGCAGAAATCAGCAAGATCGTGGGCACCGTCAGAACCACCACGATCGCCATATGTGCCAACGCCGAGCCCCACACTGGCGCTTCGGCCAACTGGCGTAAATCCAGCTTCAACCCGATGGTAAACAGCAGTAATGTCACACCCAAATCGGCCACTTGGCCGATCAACACCGCATCGCCAAACCCTAACTCAGCCGCCGCAAACCCGGCGACCAAATACCCCAGTAACGGCGGATAGCCCACAGCCCTAGATGCCAGGCCCAACAGCAATGCAATGACAATGATGATCGGGTCCATATCGATTCAACTCAACACTTCGACGAGCGACGCTCTATGCACAAAGCATAGACAATGCGGAAAAAATTCTGCAATTTCGGCGACATACGGACAACAGTTTAATCGCCGGGTAACTCGCCGCTTTGCACATACCGAAGAATCTCAGCCAACTGCGCTGGCGACTCAATCACCGCCAGCGCAGCAGCGTCGACCTCCTTCAGCGCATGCTGATGCTCTGCCGAATGCATAATGATCAGCGACTTCCCCAATGCCGCCGCATAGCCCGCATCAAACGCCGCATTCCACTGCTTGTATTTTTCGCCAAAACGCACCACGACCACATCCGCATCGGCAATCGCTTTTCGCGTGCGAATTGCATTGAGCTTGGCCCCTTTGTGGTCGTGCCAAAACTTATTGTTTTCAGGGCCCATAATGGCCACACCGCAGTCGTCACTATTGCCATGATTGGTCACCGGTGCGCTGAAACTGACATCCAGCTCAGCGCAAAGCGCGATAACCTCCTCGCGCCACGTGGTATGAATCTCCCCCGATAGATAGACCTTAAGCATCGTTGCCCCCTAAAATAGTATTCGCCAAACCGAACACGCTACCTGATGGCGCGGACGATGAAAACCCCGGGAGTCACTCGCCCCGACATGCCAACAACTTATACAAATAAGACCAGCAGCACACTTTTTTCACCCGTTTCAGAAAAGTGACTTGGCAACTCATCGTCAACACGTTAGTTTCACCCTGTTCTCAGGGCGGGGTGAAATTCCCCACCGGCGGTGATAGCCCGCGAGCGGCCCAGTTGGGTGTCAGCAGATTTGGTGAAATTCCAAAGCCGACGGTGAAAGTCCGGATGAAAGAGAGCGATCAGCAGCAGGCGCAAAGTGTCTGTGCTGTCGTATGCCTTGGGTGACGTGTTATCAACCTAAGGAGCACTTACATGACACACACCCGTTACGCCTTTATCAAAGCAGCTTGGCACGCCGATATCGTTGACCACGCGCTACAAGGCTTTCTAGAGGTTATTCCCGCTGACCAAGTCGATGTGATCGAAGCACCCGGCGCACTTGAAATGCCGCTACTCTCACAAGATCTCGCCAAAACAGGCCGCTACAGCGCCATTGCCTGCGCCGCCTTGGTGGTCGACGGTGGCATCTACCGCCACGACTTCGTCGCTCAAGCCGTAGTGGATGGACTCGTGCGCGTCGGACTCGATACCGGCGTCCCCGTGTTATCAGTGTCGTTAACGCCGCATAGCTATCAAGAAACCGATTTTCACAACACTGCATTTAAAGCGCACTTTGTGCAGAAAGGCCGTGAGGCAGCGCATGCGGCGTTGGGGATTGTGAAATCCAGAGAGGCGATTAGGGCGCTGGGAAGCGGCGAATAGACAAAATACAGCGCCCCTCCTCGCTAATCGAGCGTTCGGTGACAGGCTTCACCGAGCACCAATCCCTGATCGCAAGAGGCGATCAGGGAGGGGGCACTTATTTCTAGGCCGCTTTAACCTTCAGCACAGCTTTGCTGCCGGAGAAATGCAAGTTTGCGAGCTTAAAGACCAATTAAATCATCGCAAACTGGAACCCAAGTGCAAGCAATGTTGCCAGCCAGTCGCTCGCGCTAACCATGGTGATCAGACCTTGCGGCCACCCAGCCGATGTGGCCCAATCAGATACAGCACTAAACTACCCCGCAAAATAGAGCATTCCCTGCGGCGGAGCGCAGGTCCCACGGTGGGCTTTCTACTAGCGGGACGGCATTGTGTTTGGTTTGAGCCCCGTGGGATGTCGCTCTCTGAGCGACGAATGGCTCAAGCCGCGCCCAGCTCGATCTTCATCACCGAAGTAAGACTCACCCGCTCTCTGGCCAAGGTCAAATCGAAGGCGCCTTGCATTGCTAGCCAGCTCTCGGGGCTTCTTCCCAAGGCCTTTGATAAACGCGGCGCCATATCTGGGCTTATCCCACTTTGCTGTTTCAGGATGCGATTTAAGGTCGAGGGTGCCACATCAAGCTGCTTGGCAAGATAGCGGCAAATTAAATCAAACGGCTCCATGTACGTGGCTTTTATGAACTCGCCTGGATGCGGTGGTTTATGCATGGTCATTAGTGGTAATCCTCGTAGTTGAAGATATAGGCATTGCCCTCGATGAACTCGAAAGTGATTCGCCAATTGCCGTTCACCGTGATTGACCACAATCCTTTCAAATCCCCTTTGAGTCAATGCATGCGGTAACCCGGGATATCCATATCGTCAATGTTGAATGCGGTGTCTGATGCAGCAAGTTGCATTCTCAGTTTGTTGGCATGCTTGCCTTGTATACCCTTCGCTGTGCCAGTGCGATAAAACCTCTCCAATCCCTTGTGCTCGAAAGACTTAATCACAGAGATCAATGTGGCGCAACACGCAACACCTGTAACGTTGCTTCAATACACCAAAGCCCAATCTTAGAGTCCGATTCGGTGAGCAATTGACAAACCAACCCCTCTGAAAACCGAGATTTTTGATTTTTTTTGTGAGTTATTCAGAAATTTCCCGCCCTAGTCACCTTTTGCACATTCCATTAATATCACGCACAACTATCACTCTCGAGAGCACTAGATGAGTCAACCCACGCGACAAGACTGGCAGGCGCTGGCGGAGAAAGAGCTGCGCGGCAAACCCTTGGCGGATTTAACTTGGAACACCCCCGAAGGCATCGCCGTAAAGCCGCTGTATACCGCGGCGGATACGGTGAGTTTGGATGCGCACAACAACCTTCCCGGCATTGCACCGTTTCTGCGTGGCCCGCGCGCGACCATGTACACGGCCAAACCTTGGACGGTGCGCCAATATGCGGGATTTTCTACCGCTGAAGAATCCAATGCCTTTTATCGCAAGAACTTAGCGGCTGGTCAGCAGGGCTTGTCGGTGGCTTTTGATTTGGCCACCCACCGTGGCTACGACTCTGATCACGAGCGAGTGCGCGGCGATGTGGGCAAGGCCGGCGTGGCTATTGATTCGGTCGAAGATATGAAGATCCTTTTCGATCAGATCCCACTCGATCAGGTATCGGTATCGATGACCATGAACGGTGCCGTTTTGCCGGTGATGGCGATGTATATCGTGGCCGCTGAAGAGCAAGGCGTCACGCCGGATAAGCTCGCGGGCACGTTGCAAAACGATATTCTCAAAGAGTTTATGGTGCGCAATACTTACATCTACCCGCCGACGCCATCGATGCGGATTGTCTCGGATATCATCGGCTACACCGCTAACAATATGCCCAAATTCAACAGCATTTCGATTTCGGGCTACCACATGCAAGAGGCCGGTGCCACCTGCGTACAGGAGTTAGCCTTTACCATTGCCGATGGTCTTGAGTATGTGCGCACGGCCATCAACAGCGGACTCGACGTTGATAAGTTTGCGCCGCGATTGAGCTTCTTCTTTGCCATTGGCATGAACTTCTTTATGGAAGCGGCCAAGTTGCGTGCAGCACGTGTGCTGTGGGCCACGCTGATGAAAGAGAAGTTCAACCCACAGAACGATAAGTCGTTAATGCTACGCACCCACTGCCAAACCTCCGGCGTCTCGCTCACCAGTCGCGACCCTTATAACAACATCATGCGCACCACGGTCGAGGCCATGGCAGCGGTGCTTGGCGGCACACAATCGCTGCACACCAATGCCTTTGACGAGGCGCTGGCGCTGCCCACTGAGATGTCAGCGCGCATTGCCCGCAACACGCAGTTGATTCTCCAAGAAGAGACCGGTATCACCAAGGTGGTCGATCCGCTCGCGGGTTCTTACTACGTCGAGTCGCTCACCCAAGAGCTGATCGATGCGGCACGCAATATCATCGACGAAGTCGAAGAACTAGGTGGCATGACCAAAGCGGTCGAGTCCGGCATGCCCAAGCTGCGCATTGAACAAGCCGCCGCAGAAAAACAAGCGCGTGTGGATCGTGGCGAAGATGTGATCGTCGGTGTTAATCGCTATGCGCTGGATGAAGAACCCACCATCGACCTGCTCAATATTGATAACTCTGCAGTACGCGATTCGCAAATCGCTCGATTGGAGCGCATTCGTAGCACGCGTGATGAAGCCGCCACTCAAGGCGCATTGCAAACCCTGCAAACCGTGGCCAAAGACGGCGGCAATTTGCTGGCCGCCGCGGTGGATGCTGCCCGTTTACGCGCCTCAGTGGGCGAGATTTCTGATGCCCTAGAAGCGGTATTTGGCCGTCATGTCGCAGAGCAACGCGGCATCAGCGGCGTTTACGGCGCGGCCTACCAAGGAGATGACATGTTTGCTGCCATTCAAAGCAAAGTTGAAAAATTTGCCGAACTCGAAGGCCGCCGCCCACGTATGTTGGTGGCCAAACTCGGCCAAGACGGTCACGATCGCGGTGCCAAAGTCATCGCCACCGCCTTTGCCGACATCGGCTTTGATGTCGATATCGGCCCGATGTTCCAAACCCCCGAAGAAGCCGCACAACAAGCCATCGACAACGATGTGCACTTGGTGGGCATTTCCTCGCAAGCCGCAGGTCACCTGACGCTGGTTCCACAGCTGATTGACGCACTCAAAGCGCAAGGCGCGGGCGATGTGCAAATTATCTGTGGCGGCGTCATTCCCCCGCAAGACTACGACGCGCTCTATAGCGCGGGCGTGGCGGCGGTCTACGGCCCGGGCACCAACATTCCAGAAGCGGCGGTCGAAGTGATCGACATCCTCGCCAAAAAACTAGGACACCAACTATGAATAGCATCGTTGAACAACTTGAAGCTCGCCGAGAAGCTGCCCGCATGGGCGGCGGTGAAGCACGTATCGAAAAACAACACGCCAAAGGCAAGCTCACCGCGCGTGAACGCATCGAGCTCTTGCTCGACCCAGGCTCATTTGAAGAATGGGATATGTTTGTCGAGCACCGATGCACCAACTTCGGCATGGACAAAACCCATGTGCCAGGCGACGGCGTGGTCATCGGCTACGGCACCATCAATGGCCGCATGGTGTTTGTGTACAGCCAAGATTTCACCGTCTACGGCGGTGCGCTTTCAGAAGCGCACGCCGAGAAAATCTGCAAGCTGATGGATCAAGCAATGAAAGTGGGCGCGCCCGTCATTGGCCTCAACGATTCTGGCGGCGCACGCATTCAAGAAGGCGTGGCAGCGCTAGGTGGCTATGCCGAGGTGTTCCAGCGCAATGTATTGGCCTCTGGCGTGGTGCCGCAAATCTCGATGATTATGGGCCCATGCGCAGGCGGCGCGGTGTACAGCCCGGCCATGACCGATTTTATCTTTATGGTCAAAGA
>JABXHR010000120.1 GCA_013373515.1 Gammaproteobacteria bacterium
GCACCAGCTTTGCGTTTATCCCCATTATGGTTCCGCTGGTCGCAGGCCAAGGGGCAGGTGCGATGGGAATTTTGATGGGTGGTGTGCTCGTCGGCGGTCTATTCCATGCCACGATCGGACTATTTATCAAACGCATGCGCTACGCACTCCCACCTTTGGTAACTGGGTTGATCGTTCTGATGATTGGATTAGCCTTGATCAAAGTCGGGATCCAATACGCCGCTGGCGGCGTTCCAGCCATGGGCAAGCCAGAGTTCGGCAGTCTAGAGAATTGGTCAATCGCACTGGTTGTCATTGTGGTGACCCTGCTCGTGAAATTCTATAGCCGGGGCATGTTGGCCGTCTCTGCCGTTTTGATCGGTTTAATTGCAGGCTATATCGTGGCGTTTCTCATGGGCAAAGTGAATCTAGGAAATATTGCCAACGCCAGCTGGTTTGCAGCACCAGAGTTTATGAAGTTTGAAATCACCTTCAATGCAGCCGCGATTATTGGGTTTTGCTTCATGAGCATCGTGTCAGCAATTGAAACCGTCGGCGATGTATCAGGCATCACCAAAGGCGGCGCTGGGCGCGAAGCGACCGACAAAGAGATTCAAGGTGCAACGTATGCCGACGGTCTTGGGACTGCAGTGGGCGGTTTCTTTGGTGCACTGCCTAACACTTCGTTCAGTCAAAATGTCGGCCTGATCTCAATGACCGGTGTCATGAGTCGTCATGTGGTCACCATCGGCGGTGTCTTCTTGATTGCTTGCGGCCTAATTCCGAAAGTGGGTGCCGCAGTATCCACCGTGCCAATCACTGTACTGGGCGGCGGCGTAATTATCATGTTCGGTATGGTCACCGCGGCCGGCGTTGCAATGCTTGCGGATGTCACTTGGAATCGCCGTAATATGATTATCTTTGCGATTTCGCTATCTGTCGGCTTGGGTCTTCAACTGGAACCCTCTGCACTGCAACACATGCCTGCAACTGCCAAGATTTTAATGACCAGCGGCCTACTGCCGTCCGCTTTCTTGGCCATTGTGCTGAATCTAATGCTGCCAGAATCGATCGACGACTAAATCGATTCGATCAACAGAGCCCGGCGATGCTCGCAGGGCTTTTTTATTGCGACGATTGAGCCGGTAAACCGCAACCCAGCAAAATCACATCTGTCACTGTGGACACGGCGTCTTTGTAATCCTTTTCGAGCAACTGAAAATTGCGCCTTCCCAACGCAGCGCCTATCTGGACTGAAAAATCGGCGTAGTGCTGCGTTGTCGACCACAGCAAAAACATCAAATGCGCCGGTGGCATTTTGCGGATTTTCCCTTGCGCCATCCACGCTGCGAACACGGCAATACGCTCGTTAAACCACTCGACATAGCCATCGCTTAAGTACTCGCGAATTTGCTGCGCACCACCCAAAATCTCATTGGCAAACACCCGCGAGGCGTGTGGATATTGCTTAGAGAATTCGATCTTTGAGCGTACATAGGATGGCAACGCCTCAGCTGGATCATCATCCGCGTGCAAGTCTTGTAACACCGTATCCCATAAATCCAAGATACGGCTGAGCACCGCCGCGTAAAGCTCAAGCTTGGACTTGAAGTAGTAATGAACGTTGGCCTTGGGAATGCCCGCACGGTTGGCGATCATCTGAATACTGGCGCCGCTAAAACCATGCGCAGCAAACTCAATCTCAGCAGATTCGATAATATTGCTCTCGTTGCGTCGGCGAATATATCCAGCATCTGCCGACTGGCTATGCGAGCGCAGGCTTAGTTTCATGCCTTTACGAGCTCAATGATCGTATTTTCAAAAAAGTACTCTTCAAGATTGTTGCCCGGCCCACCGCGATCCACCACCAGCATACGTTGGCTTGCGTCCAGAAAAATCATCGGCATGTGCCAAATATTGCGGTGGTAGTTAATGCCCTGTTTGCCATTGGAAATAAAGGCTCGAATCTGCGAAGGCGTCGGCGCAGCCACATCTGGCGCAACCGCCACCACCATGGGCGTAAAGTCCATTGGAATAAACGCTTGGGTGGCCAAGGGATGGCGCTCGACATAGGGCAGTTGGTAGGGCAAGTCTGCAAGTTCATTACAGGTCACCATACTGATTAGTGTTTTACCGCCCGTCTCAACACCGACATCCACCGCCGCCAAATCATGGTGACGCTCTACGGTATTGCGATTAATCCCAAAATGGTCGGCGCCATCGATTTCAATCACATCGCCAAATGGGGCAAATGCGGCCTTGGTCAGTGGCTCTATTTCTATGGTGAACGTTTCCATCTGTTCTCACTTTCGCGTCAAAATAGCCACGGTTTCGGTGTGGGGCGTTTGTGGAAACATATCCACAGTTTGAAGACTCTGCAAGCGAAACGACGGCAACCAGCCCAAGTCTCGAAGTTGCGATTCCGCATTACAACTGACATAGATCACCGTGTGTGCCGAACTCTCATCGATGCGTTGGCATACGGCCTCGCTCATCCCAGGCCGCGCGGGGTCGACAATGATGACTTCGGGTGCGCCATGCGTGCTGAAAAAATCCTCTGTCATCGCTGCGCCCATATCGGCCGCTATATAAGTGGCATCAGCGACATCATTTAGCATAGCATTGCGACGCGCATCGACAATGGCGGTTTCAACATAGTCCACCCCCACAATCCGCTTTGCATGTGATCGGCAGTAAAGGCCGATGCTGCCCGCACCACAATAGAGGTCGTACAGTACCTCAACGGGGGATTGTGATGCGCGCTTCAACGCATCAAATACCAAGGCATAGAGTGCTTCGGCTTGCGCTGGATTGGTTTGAAAAAAAGCGGCTGGCTGTAGCTCAAAAGTGGCGGTGCCGAGGGTTTCGCTCAGTGCCGCAGCACCAAACAAATGACGATGCTCCAGGTCTTGGACACTGCTGTTTTTCTTGGGGTTAAACACCCAATACGCGCCAACAATCGCGGATTCCTCGTCGGCAAGCGCCTTTGCAAGCTCAAGCGCCAATTCGGGTAAGTCTTCGCCCAACACCAAGATAATTATCAGTTCACCGGCGCGATTACTGCGCACGGTGAAGTTACGCATGATGCCCTCGTGTGAGCGCGTATTGTAAAAGCTCAGCCCTTTGCTCTGCGCCAGCGCCAGCGCCTTTAAATGATTGCGCACACGATTGACACTGGGGAGGCATAAATGACAGGTCTCGACATCGACCGCTTTTGCAAAGAATCGCGGCGCATGAAACCCTAGCGCCCCGCCGTCGAACTGCTCACCGCTTTCGATTTGCGCCTTGGTGAGGTAAGCCTTATTGCTAAAGGTGAATTCAACCTTATTGCGATATTCAAATTGCGCCGGAGCGCCCAAAACCTTTCGATACTCGGTGCCATCTGCTGCGATTTTATCGGCGAATAGTGCCGCCACCGCATCCGACTTGATACCGAGCTGAGTCTCATAGCGCAGGTGCTGCGCACGACAACCACCACAGACGCCGAAATGTTGGCAAATTGGCGTTTGTTCCGCCTCGCTCGGATAGGCTACTCGCATGAATTTTCCCACAGACCAAACTGCACATTATGGGCGAGGCTTTGCAAATGCGTCAAAGCCAGTATCATGTGCGTGTCCCCATTCTAAAAGCCGAATATGAGCCGTCTCTGGAGCGCCAACGTCCACACCCTCACCCCCTATGTGCCCGGTGAACAGCCCAAAGTCGAAAACCTAATTAAGCTAAACACCAATGAGAGCCCATACCCGCCATCACCCAAGGTGCTGGAAGCCATCGAGCAGGCGGCAAAATCGCTTCGACTATACCCTGATCCCGTTTCAGCAAAGCTCAAACAGACTCTGGCGGACTATCACCAGCTCACAAGCGATCAAATTTTTGTTGGCAATGGCTCCGACGAAGTGCTGGCCCATGTGTTTGCGGCGTTTTTCAAACAAGACCTGCCGCTTTACTTCCCAGATTTGACTTACAGCTTCTACCCGGTCTACGCGAAGCTGTTTGAAATCGAAACCGTCACGGTCGAGCTTAATGCCAAGTTCGAAATCGATCCAAACGACTATCAATCTCCAGCTGGCGGCGTGATCTTTGCCAACCCCAATGCGCCGACCGGCCACTTGCTTGGCTTGGACGCCGTTCGTCAAATTGCCCGCCAGCAGCCTGACTGTGCCGTTGTGGTAGACGAGGCTTATATCGATTTTGGAGGCCAAAGCGCGGTGGCCCTAGTCAATGAATTCCCCAATGTATTGGTGGTGCGCACCTACTCAAAATCACGCGCGCTCGCTGGCAGCAGAGTGGGCTATGCCATGGGTAATTCAGAACTCATCGAAGGGCTCAACCGCGTCAAAGACAGCTTTAATTCATATCCAATCGATCGCCTTGCAGAAGCCGCTGCCGTGGCGAGTGTTGAAGACAATGACTATTTTGAAGCGTGCTGCGAAAAAGTCATTGCGCAACGCGAGTGGCTTGCCGCTGAACTATCAAAGCTCGACTTCACGACCTTGCCCTCATTTGCCAACTTCGTGCTCACAGAACACGCCACCTTCGACGCGAAAACCATCGCCACAAAATTGCGCGATCAACATATTATCGTGCGTTACTTAGGGGCGGCCCGCATTGAAAATCACCTGCGAATCAGCGTTGGTGATGAGGCGCAGAATCAAGCGTTGATCAACGCATTAAGCCATATCGTTCAGGGCTAGAACGGCTGTTGCGCGCCATAGGCAATTGAAACGATTTCATAGTCGTGTTCAATCTCGCCGTGGCGCCACTCGACGCAATCGCCCACGGATTTGCGCATCAGTAGCCTGGCCAATGGCGAATCCATGCTGATGTAGTGCTGCGAACTAATTTCATCGGCCCCGACAATGCGATACCAACGTCTCGACTCATCGAGATCTTCAAGCTCTACCCAAGCACCAAAATACACATGTTCGGTATCGCCGACCTGATCGACCACCCTCAGATTGGGCATTCTGCGCTGTAAATAGCCGATGCGCCGGTCAATCTCGCGAAGTTCTTTTTTGCGGTAAATATACTCGGCGTTCTCGGAGCGATCACCTTCTGCGGCGGCAGCCGACAGCGCTGCGGTCACGTCTTTTCGCCGCTCCCACAGAGCAGCCTGCTCTTTTTCGAGGGCGCGATAGCCTTCAACGGTGATGTAAGGCGCCGATTTTGGCGCCGGTGGACGCCAGCGTGACATGACTAGGGCTTCAAGCGATAAATGCCGCCCAGCGACGGAATTTCTATCAGCGCGGCATCGTCGATCAAAATGCCGGTTATTTTGGAGCCTGATGGATTGGCTGGCTCGATGTGCAGCACATCGTCTTCGATGGTGTAGCGGCCGATTTGTAGAATGTCGCTACCCAGTGTGCTGTAGGTCACCGAGTTGTCGGAGGTAAAAATCAGTTCATTGCGAACTTCAAAGTCATATTCATTGACAAACAACGCAACGGTTTCGTAGCTGCGCCCGCGCAAGCTCAACGCATTGTCAATCATCGACAAGGCATCGTTGCTCAATGCTGTGTTGTTAAGATTGGAAGCTGCCAAGCCAGCGGGTAACTTGTCATCAGATACTTGCTGCGAAATGCCGTTAGCCAAGTCTCCCTCACACCCCATTAGCGCAATGCTTAGGGCAAGTGATGAAATTGTGAGGACAGATCTATTCATAATTCTTGGCGGGTATTTAGCGTCTGAATGCAATAACTCTTGCAGAAGATTTGGGTTTTTCAAGTTCGCCAGACATCACGTTATCCAATGCCTCAGGGTCTGAAAGCTTATTGAGCTGAACTCGAAGCTGCTCAAACTTATCCCACATCATGCTGGAAATGGCAATACAGCTCTCCATTGGCGTCTTCGCGCGTGCTCGACGTGCTTCGACTTCAAACATCAAACCGCGTAAGCGGCGTTGGTGTGCTTCTGGGGCTTGCGAAATGGTGCGCTCAATCACCTCAAGGCGTTTGGCTTCGAATGCCTCGGGATCGGTTTCATATAAGGTTCGCCATTGCTCAAAATTGAACTCGTCATCCATTGACAGGTCCGCGATATTCAAAGATTGATCAACTGTTTTCATCACTGCACCCTTCACTACTATGGATGCAATTTAACCTCAATCAACCTAAATGTCAGCTGTCAGAGCCATCATTTTGGCGCCAGTGGGATTTACGTCATGCTTTTGACACAAATGTGCGCTAGGCAAAAAAAAAGCCCACCGTAGAGGTGGGCCAATGAGCTGACGCATTAATTGGATAAGCGAACACGTTGAGAAAGAAGGTTTCTCCCCGTGCAATTTAGTTAGCGGCTAAACTGTGAATTCCTTAACACTTTTTTGCATTTTTGTGACACAGACCTTACTAAAAAGCCTGTGCCCACCCGATAAACACTTAAAATTCATCGACATAAACGGCAACATCAGCGGCAAATGTCACGAGATTTTTTTTCTCGAAGACCAAGATCAAGGTAGGTGGGTGCTTAGAAAACACGGTGAGGTAGTGAACTACCAGGCCCATATGAGTGCGGCTGCCCAAGGGTTTGCACCTAGATTGCTGTCATATAACCGACACGGTGCCATTGTGCAGCACTGCCAACCCGCCAAGCCCTCTCTCGAGGAGGCGAGTGATTTTATGGCGCGTTTACATCGTGCAAGACTCTGTTTTGATACCCAAATCCCGCACCAAACCAACACCTGCATCACAGGGGTACACAGCGACTTGAATCCAGGCAACTGGGTCTGGTTACCCAATGGAACCCTCGGTGCAATCGATTGGGATTATGCCGGCATGGCATCCGCAGACTGGGATCTGGCCGTCTTTGCCGTCGAATGGAAACTCGAGGCAGAACAAATTCAAACGCTGCTCTCAGCCTACTACTTTGCCTCGATTGCACCCGAGCAGTTCGAAAAGAGCCTAAAGGCGGCAAGGACAGTCATTGAGCAATGGCAGCCCAACCAGACTTAAGCTCAGCTGCGATCCAATCTGCCAGCCAGTCGGATGTCGGGCTTGGCATGCTGGAGCGCTTGCTCAGGTAATAGCCGTGCCCCGGCACCACTTTGGGTTCGGTCAGTGCGACTAGCTCGCCGGTTTCAATGGCCGAATGACAAACAAACTGCGGTAGCAACGCAACACCAAGCCCACTCTTGGCCGCATGTAGCAACATCGGGAAATGTTCATAGGTCGCGCCCCAGTGCACCGACGGCGGCAACGTCGAATCCAGCCAGTCTGCCCACATCGATGGACGGCTGCGCAGCTGCAATAAAGACTGCTCAAATAGCGACTGACCGCCGAGCGCAGGCGAGCACACTGCCACCAAGCACTCATCAAACAAAAAGTAGGCATTCTCGGGTGGCTGCTTTTGATATTGAATCAACAAATCCAGAGCATCAGGCGCTTGATCCAATCGCCCAATATAGCTCTCAAGCGTCACCACCACATCAGCGCGTTGTGCGCGCAATTTAGCCAGCAGCGGAATCATCAACACTGCCCCAAATGTGGGTGGCGTCGCCAACCGAACCAGCATCTGTCCACTTGCACGCTCACGGATTTGCCTGCAGCTTTGCTCAATGATGGCCATCGCGGGACAGACGTCTGCCAGCAGCTGTTCACCTGCCGCACTCAGTGTCACGCCGCGCCCAAAGGCGACCAACACTGGCGTATTGAGCAATTGTTCGATCGATTTAATTTGTCGACTGATGGCACTTTGACTGAGATTGAGTTGTTGAGACGCTTGTGCCAACGAGCCCAGCCGAGATACCGACTCTAAACACTGCAGCGATTTTATTGTGGGAATGTCCATACTTGCATAATTTGCATCAGTTAGCCCACTTTTTGCAATAAAAACGACTTATAGAGCAACTAAACTATGCCAAATTTTCAACAAAGGCGCGACCATGCACTTCGATTGGCAAGATCCCTTTCAACTCGATTCTCAATTGAGCGACGACGAGCGCTTAATCGCACAAACCGCTGAGCAATATGCAGCAGAAAAACTCGCACCGCGCGTTGCCTCTGCATTTCTAGAAGAACGAACCGATCGTGAGATCTTCAACGAAATGGGAGAGCTCGGACTACTCGGCTGCACAGTCAACGAGCAATACGGCGGTAGTGGCACCAACTACGTCAGCTACGGCCTAATCGCGCGCGCCGTTGAAGGCATCGACTCCGGCTATCGTTCGATGATGAGCGTCCAAAGCTCTTTGGTGATGTTTCCGATTGAAACCTATGGCACCGAGGCACAAAAACAAAAGTACCTGCCAAAACTCGCCAGCGGTGAGTGGGTGGGCTGCTTTGGCTTGACCGAACCCGATCACGGCTCAGACCCGGGCAGCATGATTACCAAAGCCGAGAAAATCGACGGCGGATACCGACTCAACGGTGCAAAAATGTGGATCACCAACGCCCCGATCGCCGATATTGCCGTGGTTTGGGCCAAGCTCGACGGCGAAATACGTGGCTTTGTGGTTGAAGCTGGCACCAAAGGGCTCAGCTTCCCCAAAATTGACGGCAAACTGTCATTGCGCGCCTCGGTCACCGGACAGATCGTTTTAGAGGACGTCGAAGTGGGCGAAGATGCCATCTTCCCCGAGGTTAAAGGACTAAAAGGCCCCTTTAGCTGTTTAAACAAAGCACGCTACGGCATCGCTTGGGGTGCACTCGGTGCGGCCACCAGCTGCTGGCACAGCGCGCGCCAATACACACTGGACCGCACGCAGTTTGGCAAGCCACTGGCCGGTACGCAGTTGGTGCAGAAAAAACTGGCCGATATGCAAACGGAAATCGCCATCGGTTTACAGGCATGTTTGCGTGCAGGCCGCCTGATGGACGAAGGCAACTGCCCACCATCGCTCATATCACTCATCAAACGCAATTCTTGCGGCAAAGCACTCGACATTGCGCGAACCTCACGTGATATGCATGGCGGCAATGGGATTAGCAGCGAATACCCCGTCATGCGCCATATGATCAACCTCGAAACCGTCAACACCTATGAAGGCACGCATGACATTCACGCGCTAATTTTGGGTCGTGAGCAAACTGGCCTACAGGCATTCTTCTGATGGTGACCGCACTCAAAGGCCTGAAAGTCATCGAACTGGCCCGCATTCTTGCCGGGCCTTGGTGCGGACAAGTGCTGGCAGATCTTGGCGCTGAGGTCATTAAAATAGAGCACCCCAACGGCGACGACACCCGCAGCTGGGGCCCGCCATTTGTCGAGCGCGAAAACGACCACAGTGCGGCCTACTTCCACGCCTGCAATCGCGGCAAGCAGAGCCTGAGCTTAGATTTAAAACATACAGATGACCTTGCCACAGTCAAAGCCCTGATTGCCAAAGCAGACGTGGTGATTGAGAATTTCAAAGTCGGTGGCTTGCGGGCGTATGGCCTCGACTACGACAGCCTAAAATCAACAAACCCTCAACTGATTTATTGCTCCATCACTGGATTTGGGCAAACCGGCCCCATGGCACATTTGCCCGGTTACGACTTTATGATTCAGGGCCTAAGCGGGGTGATGGATCTCACCGGCGAACCCGAGGGGCAACCGCAGAAAATGGGGGTCGCCTTTGCCGATATTTTTACAGGGCTGTACTCAGCGATCGCCATTCAAGCCGCGGTGATTGAGCGCGAGCGCACTGGCGTCGGTGCTAATATTGATATGGCCTTATTTGACTGCATGCTCGGCGTACTCGCCAATCAAGCCCAGAATTACCTCGCCAGCGGCAAAGTGCCCAAGCGCCTCGGCAATGCCCATCCCAATATTGTCCCCTATCAAGTATTCAATGCTAGCGATGGTGCTGTGATTATCGCTTGCGGCAATGATCGACAATTTGCAGCATTGGCCGCTGCCCTAGACCGTCCCGAATGGGCATCGCAATTCCCAACCAACGCCAGCAGGGTCGAGTCAAGAGCGTTGCTGATCGGCTTAATGTCGCCGGTGCTCGCAAACTACAGCCGTGACAGCATCCTGGCCCTGTGCGAGAAGGCCGGTGTCCCTTGCGGACCGATTCTTGATGTCGGCGAAGCGCTGCAACACCCACAAGCGACTCACCGTCGAATGGTGAGCAAAGTCGACGGGGTGAATATTTTGCGCAGTCCGATGATGATTAACGGTGTACCGGCCGTTGCCGCCACAGCAAGCCCCGCTCTGCAAAAGCCAGCGAAAAAGGCGCAGAGCGAGTAAACTAGACGCTGTAGGACTTTTAAAAAATAATAGGATACTTATGACTCAGCCCAAGTCCGTAGGAGAATCGACCTACTCTGCCATTCGCCAAGATATCTTTATGGGCACTTGGCCGCCAGGCAGTCGCCTCAAGCTAGAACAGCTGCGTAAGCAATACGACACCAGCGTCACCACGCTACGAGAAATCCTCAACCGCCTGTCCGCCGAGGGCTTTGTCTTGGCAGAGGGCAATAAGGGCTTTGAAGTCTCACCGATCAGCGCCACAGAGCTACGCGAAGTCGGTGAATTGCGCGTGCTTTTGGAGAATCACGCGATTGCACTGTCATTTGCCCAAGGTGATGTCGAGTGGGAAAGCCGCGTGGTGGCCACACATCACCGGCTCAAACACTCAGAAGCTCGGGTGATCGCTGGAGATGACAGCGCCAGACCGCAGTGGAAACAAGACGATATCGATTTTCATCATGCGCTCATTAGCGCTTGCGGCTCGAAGACACTCATGGAAATGCATGACATGGTGTTTAGCCGCTATCTGCGCTACCAAATGCTAACGCTCACGTGCCGAGGCGAAGTGACCGCAGAGGACCATCAAAACTTCCTAGACTACGCGCTGGCAAGAGACACCGCGAAAGCACAGGCATTGCTGCTTTCCCATGTCACCAAGGGCATCGAGCACGCCATCGCGCACAATCAGCAATTAATTTAATCGAGTCGCACGACCCGCCGTTCAGCCGCTGAGCGCTTAATGGCCTCAATCACTTTGAGCGTCGCCAACCCCTCCGCGCCACTGACCAGCGGCTGCGCTCTGCCCGCAATCACCTCGGCAAAGTGCTCAAGCTGCAACTGCAATGGATCACTAAATTCAAAAGGAAACTGCTGGCGGCTGATGGGGTTCCACCAACTCGGGATTTGTTCGCCGTAGTGCCAAAGCTTTAAATCTGGCAGCGATAACGACCCATCCCGCCCGCCGATTAGATAACAGAATCCATCGCAAGCCGGATAGGCGGGGTTTTCGCGAGCGGATAGCTCCCAGCTCCATGGTGCGGGCACCGAGTCGCTCAGATTGAGCGTTCCCACGGTGCCATTGGCGAATACCAGCGTGACCACACAGCTCGACTCCACAGGATGCGCACGCGCTTGATTCGCTGTCACGGCATACACTTCGACAATGTCACCGCACAAATACCGCAGCAGATCAATATCGTGAATCAGATTGATCAATATCGGTCCGCCACCGAGCTCACGCCGCCAGGCGACATCAAAGTAATCGTCAGGTTTAAAGTACCAACAATGCGCATGCACACTTTGCATAATGCCAAGCCGACCCTCAGAAATTAACGACTTAGCCCTTTGAATCAGCGGGTTATAGCGCCGATGATGCCCCACCAATAACGGCACGCCTCTCTGCGCCGCCACATCCACCAACCGCGCCGCATCGGCGGCAAAATCGCCAATCGGTTTCTCGACTAAGACAGGAATGCCCGCCTCGATAAGCCGCATGCTGGTTGAAATATGAAGCGCATTGGGTGTGGCGTTGACCACCCCATCGGCCCCCCCATGAGTCAGCAAGGTATCAAGGTCGGGATAGTGCGGAACGCACAGGCCTTGTGCCAACGCCGAGGCCTGCGGTGCCGGATCAACAATGGAGTGCAACCAACCCAGCTGCCTGAGCAACCTCGAGTGATTTTGGCCAATCAACCCTGCACCCAGCACCGATATGCTAATCATGTTTTTATCCTATAATTTATTTTATGTAATCTTTAATTCACTATAAATTACTTTATTATTTAAATATATTGTTTCATACAATATCTCATGATAGCTTAAGCGCTAGACGTCGAGATACGTCCCGCACACAGACGAAACGCCAGAGGAAAAAATGATGGGTCTAAACATCAAACAGATGGTCACTGCAACCGCATTGACTGCGCTGACCACCGCGGCAAGCGCCGCTGATATCAAACTACGCATGGCTGCGACAGCATCCGCCACAGACCAACGCTCAGTTGCCATGACGGAAGTGTTCGCACCGGCCGTTGCTGACTTTGCACAGTTCGAAGGACACTGGAGCAATTCACTATTTAAACAAGGCACCGAGCTCGAAGCCATCGCGCGCGGCAACCTTGAAATGACGATCACCTCAGCACAAGAGCTGGCCGAGTTCTTCCCCGAGTTTTCGATCTTCACCGCCGGTTATGTTCATCGCGATGCAGAACATCAAAAACGCGTGTTTGCCGCGGACTTTATGCAGCCCCTGAAGCAAAAGGTCGAAGATGAGCTGGGCGTAAAACTGCTGTCAGTCATGTACTTGGGCCGTCGCCATGTCAACTTGCGCACAGATCAAGAGGTCAAAACCCCTGCAGACCTCACTGGCGTCAACCTGCGTATGCCTGGATCTGACGCATGGCAGTTCTTGGGCAAAGCACTTGGAGCCAACCCAACACCGATGGCGTTCTCTGAGGTTTATACCGCGCTGCAAACCGGTGCGGTTGACGGCCAAGACAACCCTATCCCTACCGTCAAAGACGCCAAGTTCTACGAGGTAACCAAGCAAATTATCCTCACATCACACTTGGTGGATTTGAACTACATCGCGCTATCAAAGAAAGCCTTTGACGCCATGACGCCAGAGCAACAAGCTGCCGTACAAAAAGCCGCTGACGACGCTGCAGAGTCTGCGCGCCAGAAGCAGTTGAAAATGGAAGACGAGCTTGCCAGCTTTATGCGCGATCAGGGCCTTAAGGTCTATGAGCCAAACCTCGCTGCCTTCCAAAAGACCGTGCAAGACGCGTATCTCAACTCTGATTTCTCCAAGACCTGGGTTCCCGGCATGATCGACCAGATCAACGGTCTATAGTTCTCTGATAGGGGTCGGTTGTGAATCGCGTTTCCCAATTACTTCGCATCACTGCCGACGCCGTTTCGGCGGCCCTTTTGGCCGCCATTTTTATCACTTTCTCTCTACAAATCTTCAGCCGGTATGTCATGAATGCTCCGCTCGGCTGGACGATTGAATTATGTCTAATCCTTTGGCTCTGGTTGGTGTTCTGGGCCGGTGCATTCTGCGTACGTGATGAGGATCAAATTCGGTTCGACGTGCTAGTCGACTCCTTGCCCACGTCCGTCGGCCGCAAGCTTGCCGGTGTCGCCGCGCTCTTTGTGGCGGGCACGTTTGCATACTCATTCTTGCCGACACTCGATTACATCGACTTCTACAGAATCAAGAAAACGCCCCTACTGAAATTTCGCTTCAACCATGTTTTCAGCATCTATGGCGTGTTTTTAGTTGTCGTCGTGCTTCGTTACCTGTGGATCGCCAAATCAAGCCTATTAAACCGAGACGACAGCAAATGAGCATCGCGCTGAGCCTATGCTTGATCACTGTGTTTGGCTTGGCCGCATTCGGAATTCCCGTGGCCATTGCCATGATTACTGGCGCGGTAATTTACCTAGCCGCAAGCGGCCAAGATATTGCGCTGGCGGGCGAGCAAATCTTACAAGGGGTCTATAACAGCTACATTCTGCTTGCGGTGCCATTGTTTATTGCAGCAGCCAACATTATGAATGCGGGCACAGTATCCGATCGGCTGCTCAAGTTCTGCGTGGCGATGGTGGGCCACCTACGCGGTGGCCTGGGCCACGTCAACGTGGTGAGCTCGCTGATTTTCTCTGGCATGTCCGGGTCAGCCGTGGCCGATGCCGCGGGCATTGGCAAAGTCATCATCAATATGATGACCAAAGACGGGCGCTATCCACAAGGCTATGCCGCCGCCATAACTGCTGCCTCTGCAACCATTGGCCCGATTATTCCCCCCTCAATTCCAATGGTTATTTTTGCGCTGGTATCAGATGCCTCCATTGGATTTTTATTTATCGCGGGGCTGGTACCGGGGCTCATCATGGGTGCGGTCTTGATGGGTCTGAACACCCTTAGAGCCAAGCAGCTCAATATCCCCAAAGAGCCACGCATTCCCCTTCGCGAGATCCCCAAAATCACTTGGGACGCCTTTCCGGCACTCATGATGCCGGTAATCTTGCTAACCGGCATTTATGGGGGCATTACAACCCCCACAGAAGCCGCCGCAGTGGCAGCACTGTATGCGCTGCTATTGGCCACGCTGGTCTATCGCTCGATCAGCCTAAAAGACCTGTATACCGTCTTCAAATACAGCGCCATTTCGTCTGCATCCGTGGGCTTGGTGATCAGTGCAGCATTGATCTTTAATTACATTCTGGCCACCGAAAACATTCCCACGCAAGTTGCCGCGTTAATTGCCACCTACGACCTGTCACCAACAGAGTTTTTGCTCGCGGTGAATCTGCTGTTCCTGCTACTGGGTTGTATTGTCGACGCCACGACCGTGATTTTGGTGGTGGTGCCTCTGCTGATTCCCGCCGTCAATGCGCTGGGCATTGATATGGTTCACTTTGGGGTCATTACCGTTGTCAATCTGATGATCGGCTTGATCACGCCACCCTACGGCATTTTGTTGTTTGTGATTAACGCCACAACCAAAATTCCTCTGAAGGCCATCATTGCCGAAGTGCTGCCATTTATTGCCGTGCTACTCGGTGCATTGCTTCTGATGATTTTTAACGCCGACCTGATTCTTTATTTGCCACGAGCCTTCGGCTACGCGGAGTAAAAACATGTATCCGTCCATTGCCACCGTGTGCTTAAGCGGCACGCTAACGGAAAAAGTCCACGCCATTGCTGCTGCGGGCTATCAACACATCGAAATCTTCGACAACGACCTAATCACCCACGACGGCTCTGTGGCGGATGCAGCGAGGCTGATCAAAGATCATGGTTTAAAAGTGGTCACTCTGCAGCCATTTAGAGATTTTGAAGGCCTTAGCGGCAAAGATCGCCAGCTTGCCTTTGACCGAGCCGAACGCAAATTCGACCAAATGGCAATCCTAGACACCGACCTACTCATGCTGTGCAGCAGCTGCCACCCCAATGCAAAACCGGGCTTAGCCCGCGCAGCAGACGACCTAGCAGAGCTCGGTGAGCGTGCAGCAAGTCGCGGCATGCGAGTGGCCTTCGAGGCGCTCGCTTGGGGAAAATACATTTGGGATTATCGGGACAGCTGGGAAATTGTGCGCCGCGCCAATCACGCAGCAGTGGGCTTGGTGCTCGACACTTTCCATATCTTTAGCCGCGGAACAGACTTAACGCCCATCGCCCAAATTCCAGGCGAGAAAATTTTTCTTGTGCAAACCGCCGATGCACCGAGGCTGTCGATGGATCATTTGTCTTGGAGCCGCCACTACCGCTGCTTCCCCGGCCAAGGCGAGCTCGACATCGCCGCCTTTATGTATCAACTCCAGCAAACTGGGTACGACGGCGCCGTCTCGCATGAAATTTTTAACGATATTTTTCGTATGAGCCCACCAGAGCAAACCGCAATTGATGGGTTTCGCAGCAGCCGCTATCTCGAGACCATGTTGCCAAGCAACTCAGCGCTGGTGCCACCAAAGCAGATGCTCCATGGGTATGAATTCATCGAAATCTGCGCCGAAACGGCGCATCTGCAATCGCTGCAGTCACTGCTGATCACGCTTGGATTTGCACACATCGGCAATCATAAAACCATGCACGCAGAGCACTGGCAGAGTGGCGAGGTGAATATTGTGCTCAATACCGACCAAGCATTCGCCAATCACTACCAGCTCAAACACGGCACTTCGGTCGCCGCAATTGGCATCAAGCTCGGCAACGCCTACGCCGCGATTAAACGAGCACGTTTTCTAGCGTTGCCACTCATCGAACCAAGCAGTGTCGATTCTGTGCACCACATGACCGGCTTGCAAAACGCCGACGGTAGCGTTTGGTACATTCTCGATCAGAGTACAGCAGATCAAGCTTTCGACAGCACGTTTAGCCCAGTTTCGGGCAAAGAAGCCAACGCGGATTCTATTCTCAGCATTGATCATGTCTCGCTCTCACAGGACTACCCCGATTTCCTCAGCACTGTCTTTGCGTTTCGAAGCTTGTTTGACCTCGAGCCTAGCCCGTCATTTGATGTCACTGATCCACGCGGGCTGATTCAAAGCCAAGTCCTGAGTGATGAGCAGCGAGCATTTCGGCTAGCGCTCAATGCCTCATTGGGGTCACAAACCACCAGCCGCCAATTTATTGAGCAAACCCATGGCTCGAGTGTGCAGCATTTCGCCCTACAGAGCACAAATTTGCTCGGACTGGCCAAAGCGTTAAACGCCAGCGATATCAAAACACTGCCCATCCCAGAAAACTACTATCTCGATTTGCAGTCAAAATTTGGCTTATCGGCAGAGCTCGTCGCCCAATATCAAACCCTCAACATCCTCTATGACAAAGACGCGCATGGGCACTTCTTACAACTGTATATTCTGCCCATTGGTGGACATTTCTACCTCGAGATTGTAGAGCGCAATGGCTATCAAGGCATGGGGGCGGCCAATGCGTTTGTGCGGGCAGCTGCGCAACAACGTGAGGCAACGGGATGCGAATGAAAATAGGGCTAATCGGGCGCGGAATTTCTCAATCCCGCGCGCCTGAGCTGCATCAAATGTTGGCGGGCAAACTAAACCTAAACTACGAGTATCAACTGCACGACGCACTTGCCAGCGACTTCATCGACTTTCAAACCACTCTCAAACACTTGAAAAACGCAGGCTATCGAGGTGTCAATGTCACCTATCCGTTTAAAGAACTCGCCCTAAAATGCGCCGACTCGGCAACCGTCGGTGCACAGCGTGTCGGCGCCTCCAACACCTTGTTATTTAGCGATCAAGTACTTGCCGAAAATACCGATTATTCTGGTTTCATCAAAGCCTATCACGCCAATTTTGGAACGAAAAAAGCAGGCAGTGTGTTGCTGATTGGTGGCGGTGGTGTCGGTAGAGCGGTTGCATTTGCACTCAGCGAGCTCGGGGTTGAAAAGATATATCTATCTGAAATTAACACCCAAAAGGGGGAATCCCTAGTGACACAATTGTGTGACTTGGATATCAAGGCTGAGCTGGTCAATCCAGATGAAGCACCCAGATTCATTGATCACATCGATGGGATATTGAATTGCTCAACGATGGGCCATCACAATAGTCCTGGCTGTCCAATTCCGGTGCAGTCTCTAAATTCAAAACACTGGGTGTTCGATGCAGTGTATATACCCGCAAAAACCGAGTTAATTACCCATGCAACTGCCGTCGGCGCACGGGTACTGAGCGGCGTAGAACTCTTTTTATTTCAAGGATTTGATGCATTTGAATGCTTTGCCAGCACTTTAGAGAAACCAGCCTTAATTGCGCCCTTTATTCCCGAGATTCGAACCCACTATTTACGTATACTAAATGCATAAAAAAAGCAGCCTTGCGGCTGCTGAAGTGTTTTTAAGGTTGGGCAATAACTTTGTAGATTGCTGACGACTTTATCATATTGAACACACCAATCAAGTTGCTTTTAATTCCAACACTCACTAATTAACCAATAATTAAAACAGTCATACCCAAAAGGCACAAAGTTTGGTATATCGAATTAAGTTTCGATTTAGCCTCCTGAACCTCCTAAGATCGGGTGATCGGCTCACCAGACACTCCCAAAGCAACGATTCCTGCGCATTCCGCTCTTAGACAACTAACGATTTCAACTCACAATCGGTACACTAGCGCCTTTTAGTCTGCAGGGTACGACTGTGCAAACGATGAAGAAGTCGAGCAAGCTTGACGATGTCTGTTATGAAATTCGCGGACCTGTGATGGAGCTGGCGGCCAAAATGGAGCGCCAAGGCCACCAGATCTTGAAGCTAAATATTGGCAACCCAGCTCCGTTTGGACTCGCTGCGCCGGACGAAATTATCCAAGACCTCATCAGAAACGCACCAGACACATCAGGCTACAGCGACTCAAAGGGGTTATTCCCAGCTCGCAAGGCGGTGATGCAGTATTACCAAGGCCGTGGAATCGGCAGCATGGATGTCTCGGATATCTATCTTGGCAACGGCGTGAGCGAGCTGATCGTGATGCTCATGCAAGCGTTGATCAACAATGGCGACGAAGTGTTAATTCCTGCGCCCGACTACCCGTTGTGGACCGCCGCTGTCAGCTTGGCAGGCGGCAAAGCGGTGCACTACCGCTGTGACGAGGCCGACGACTGGAATCCGGTGATTGAAGACATGGCCGCCAAAATCACTGACCGCACCAAGGGCATAGTCCTAATCAACCCCAACAACCCGACGGGGGCGCTCTATTCCGACGACACACTGCGTGCGATTGCCGAGCTTGCCAAGCAGCATGGGCTGCCGGTGTTCGCCGATGAGATTTATGACAAGGTGCTTTACGATGGCGTGACGCATACGCCGATGGCGTCCCTGTGCGCACCAGAACAGCTGTGCATCAGTTTTGGCGGCTTATCTAAAAACTATCGTGCGGCGGGTTTTCGTGCCGGTTGGATGGCGCTGAGTGGTGAAAAAAAACATGCCCAAGACTTTATCGCGGGGCTCAATATGCTCGCCGCAATGCGCCTGTGCGCCAATGTGCCTGGACAGTCGGTAATCCAAACCGCGCTCGGTGGCTATCAAAGCATCAACGACCTTGTTCTACCCACCGGCCGTTTGGGTAAGCAGCGCGACCTCGCTTGGTCACGTATTAACCAAATTGAGGGATTAAGCTGCGTCAAACCCAAAGGCGCAATGTACCTGTTCCCCAAGCTCGAGCCCGGCGTATTCACTTTCCGTTCGGACATCGAGTTTGCCCGTTTATTTCTGGAAGAAGAGAAAGTTCTGCTGGTTCAAGGTTCGGGCTTCAATATCGATGACAGCAATCATTTCAGAATCGTATTTCTTCCCGATGTCGATCGTTTAACCACGGCGCTAGACCGTCTAGAGCGCTTTCTAGATCGCTATCGCGCCTAGAAAACCGCATGCGCCGATCGCACCGATCGGCCGCATACCTCCCACATCTGCGCACGGCTTCAAATTTTCCAGTTGTGCCGCAGCCTTTCGTTCAAATTCAGCGCCTTCCTGCCGATATCCAGAGCGCATGCAGAATAATGACGATAGGACTTCAAAGTGAGCATCAGGCTACTGGACTGTACGCTGCGAGATGGCGGCTACTACAACAATTGGGATTTTTCCGAAGATTTGGTTAGCGACTATCTAAAGTCGATGGCCGCAATCGATGTCGATTTTGTCGAAATCGGCATGAGAACACTCAAAAACAGCGGATTCAGTGGCCCGTTTGCATTCACTACCGAAACCTTTCTATCAACGCTAGAAATACCAGCAACACTGGAGAACAAGCTCGGCATCATGATCAATGCCAAGGAGCTGATCGAACATCCGGACGGCCTAATCGCGGCGCTGAGCGAGCTCGTGATTCCACGCCGATCCTCCAAAATCACACTGGTGCGCATCGCCTGCCACCTGAAAGAATTCGAAGCCGCACTTCCCGCTGCGCTGTGGCTTAAGTCTTATGGCTATCGAGTGGGCTTCAACTTGATGCAAGTCACCGAAGCGCCACTTAAAGAAATTACACGCCTGTGCACCATCGCCACGCATTACAGCCCTGATGTGCTGTATTTCGCCGATAGTCTCGGCGCCATGGATTCGGAACAAGTGTCCTCCGTAATGGCGGCAATTCGCGAGGGCTGGCAGGGCGATATTGGCATCCACACCCACGACAACATGGGTAAAGCCATGCAAAACACCCTACGCGCCATCGCAGACGGGGCTTGTTGGGTCGATGGCACCATCACAGGTATGGGTCGCGGCGCTGGCAATGCGCAGATCGAAAATTTGGCGATTGAAATTCCAAAAGCCGACGGCTCTGCACGTGACCTGACCCGATTACTGGGCTGTATCCGCAAACACTTCGAGCCGCTGAAAGCGCAATACAAATGGGGCACCAACCCCTATTACCACTTGGCCGGAAAATACAGCATCCACCCCACTTACATCCAAGAGATGCTGAACGACTCGCGCTATACCGAAGAAGACCTGCTCACCGTTATTGGGCGTCTTGCCGAAACCGAAGGTAGCCGCTATAGCGCCGCACGTCTCGATGCGTCGCGTCACTTCTACGCCCCGTTCAAAGAAGGTTCTTGGTCGTCTGCAGACACCATCAAAGGCCGCGATATTTTAATTCTGGGACCCGGCGAAAGTGCTCTGCGTCACCGCACAGCGCTAACTCAGTTTGTAGACAGTCATCAGCCCTTTGTGATGGCACTTAATTTGGCCGACGGCCTTGCCGAGCTCAAAATCGATGCGCGCGTCGCGTGTCATCCCATGCGAATTTTGGCCGATGCTGAAGAGTACATCGCGCGGCGCTCGGCATTGATAACCCCTTACGGCATGTTGCCGCTAGATATCCAGGACAAACTGGGGCCCATCACTGTATTCGACTATGGGCTGCAAGTGTCCGATGGCCGCTTTGAAGCGCACGACCAGTGGGCATTGCTACCCAATACCTTGGCACTCGGTTACGCACTGGCCATCGCGGCGGCGAGCAAAGCCAATAATATTTTCTTGGCTGGCTTTGACGGCTACAGCGCGGATGACCCACGCCGTGCCGAGATCGACCAGTTGTTTGCGATGTTTGACTCACATGCAGACCAGGAAGTCATCGCGATCACCCCCACGCGCTTCGAAATTCCCATGCAGTCGGTTTACGGCATGGTGTCCAATGCGTAGTGTTGTGCTAATACCAGCTCGCTATGGCTCAACCCGCTACCCGGGCAAGCCGCTGGTTGAGCTACTGGGCAAGCCACTCATCATTTGGGTGTGCGAAGTGGCATCGCTTGCCGTCGGCCGCGATGATGTCTACGTCGCGACCGATGACCAACGCATTGCCGATGTCGTCACCGAACATGGGTTTAACTACGTTATGACAGAGGATGCGCTCACCGGCACGGATCGACTGTATCAAGCAGCGGTTCAACTTGAAGCTGACATCTATATCAACGTCCAAGGCGACGAGCCTTTGGTCGATCCGGCCGACATTCTCAAGGTAATTGACGCCAAAAAGGCCATGCCAAACGCCGTCATCAATGGCTACGCGCCACTGGCAGATGACGAAGATCCGCACAACGTCAACATTCCCAAAGTTGCGCTGTCCGACACGGGCCGATTGATCTATGCCTCCCGCGCGCCAGTGCCGGCTTTCAAAGACGCCAAATACCAACCAGCCACTTATTACAAACAAGTCTGTATTTACGCCTTTAATCGCGAAGAATTAATCGCCTTTGGCAGCAGAGGGCAAAAGAGTCAAATCGAGCAAGCTGAAGACATTGAAATACTGCGCTTCTTGGACTTCAATCACCCGATCCAAATGGTGCCGACCAAACCTGGCAGCTATGCCGTGGATCACCCTGATGATGTCGCCTTGGTCGAGAGCAAACTACGCCAACGACTGGCAAGCTAAGGGCTCGCAATGAAGCCTCACACCCTGATTTTTGACTGTGATGGCGTGGTACTGAATTCCAACGCCGTCAAAACCGAAGCCTTTTTCGAAGTCTGCCAACCGTTCGGGCACGCGGAGGCTGAGCAATTGGTGCACTATCACGTTGCCCACGGCGGTATCTCGCGCTTCGCCAAGTTTGAATACTTTATTACCCAGATTCTCCAGCGCCAATTTGATGCGGCGTTGCATCGACAGCTGACCGAGCAATATGGCCAAACAGTCTATGAAGCGCTGCTAAGCTGCGAACTCACACCGAATTTGGCTTACTGGCGGCAACGGCTTGCCGACACCCAGTGGGCCATAGTCTCCGGTGGCGCACAGACAGAGCTGCGTGCTGTTTTTCGCGAGCGAGGTATCGACGATTGGTTTGACGTAGGCATCTATGGTAGTCCGACGCCCAAACCCAAAATTTTGCGCGATCAATTCGACGCACTCAGCCCCTATAGCGCGAGTTTTATCGGCGACAGCCGCTACGACTATCAATGCGCAACCGCGGCCAACACCGCATTCGCCTTTATGAGCGACTGGACTGAGGTCGAAGATTGGCGTCAGTTTTGCGAGCAAAACCAGATAGAGCACCATCCCACCGTGGATGCTTTTTTAACCCAACGATTTAAGGAGTGATCAATGGCGCTTTGGTATGACGTCGGTGCCGGAATGGCACGCTGCCAAATGGCAAGTCGCACCACCGACCAACGCACCGCTTTTTTTGTTGCCGCAGGCCCTAGCCTCGATTTTGTGGACCCTGCGCACCTCAATGGCCCAGGCAGAACCGTTACGGTAATGAACAACGCCTACCCAAAAGTGCGCCCAGACATTTGGTGCGGCATGGACGACCCAACCTGCTATCCCCGCGAGCTCTACGACGAACCGTTTATCAAGATCATGCGCGGTGGCTACCAAAATCGTGAAATCGAAACAGGGCCGATCACCCGCAAGTTCAATTTATTCTATGCAGACTGCACCAAGCCGAATCACCGCAGCGATATCTTTAAACTGCGCCAACACGATGTGAAGTTCGTCTGGCATCGCAGCACCTTTATGATCACCATGCATATCTTAGTGTGGATGGGTTACAGCAAGATTTATATGTTTGGCTGCGACCTCAACACCAGCAAGCAAGCCTATACCTCAGGCACCGTCATCAAGGGGCTTACTGACGACCGAATCGCGCGTAGCCAGCGCCTGTACGATGAAACCAACGATTGGTTGCGCTGGTTTGCCAGCGAATCCCCCAAGCACGGCATCGAAGTGATCTCCTGCAGCCCAGAGTCGCGCATCAACGAATATCTGCCCTATCGTGACTATCGTAATGTGATTGGCGAGATAGAATCGAGGCTGCCCTATGGCTACCCCAAAATCCATCCGACAGACGCCGAAGAGCCTTACCGAGAAAAGGACAAACAAAAGGCTGAAAGCGAAAAGAAGAAGGCCGATGCGCGTAAACATGCAGAAGCTGCCGTCGAAGTGATTGGACACAAAGGGGCCACCATCGTCGAAAGTAAAAACGGCAAATCGCCGCTGGTCAGTAACGGCTAGACCAACTTGTGGCGTGCGATCACCGCTGAGATCGCCGCCTGCCAAAGCATCAACGCAGTACGGCCGTCACCCTCGGCAATCCGTCGTTCGATGGTCTGAATATCATGAAAAAACGCCAGACTCTCTGCCTCTAGGCTACTGCTAAGGCCGTGCAGCCAAAGGCGATGACTTTGATAAAACAACGCATCGAGCATCTTGCGCAGTGGCTGGTTTGCGCAAAGTGTTGCCATCGCCTCGTAGAAGGCAATATTCAACTCAGCAAAACGCCTTTGATCGGCTTGGCCCAGTACCGCTTCAGCTTGGCCTAGCAACGCCTGAAATTGCGCCTTAATCCCATGATCCACCTGTGTCACCCCAAGCGCCAACACTGTCGACACCAACTGCAATCGCAGCTGCCAAATTTGCTGCAATTGCGCACCATCAAATTCGGTGACCATGGTGCCCACACCGTGCACCGAAGACACTAGACCTTGGCTTTGCAACTCGGCAATCACCCGCCGAACAGGTGTGCGCGACAGCGAAAACTCTTCTGCAATCTCGGCCTCTGAAAGGCGAAAACCTGGCGGATATTCTAAGAGTGAAATCCGCCGACGCAGCAAGTAAAACAACTCTTGATGGCGATCATTTAGCGCGGAGGGCACATTCAAATCAGACGCTCACCCAGATCGTGCAGCATCTGCTGGCAAAGCGCTGCTTGCTCCAGTGACAGATACTCATCGGGCTTATGCGCCTGCTCAATCGAGCCCGGACCGCAGACCACCACCGACATGCCAAGCGCCTGAAATAACCCCGCTTCGGTGCCAAAGGACACCAATCCAACCTCATTGCCGGTCAAAGCACAGCAGATATCGCGCGCTTCGTTATCAGTGGCAGGCGCCAAGCCAATCACATCGCCTACGATTTGCAATTGAATATCAGCATCGACATCCACCGCACGCATCGCAGGCAATAGCACCGTCTCGCAATAGTGCGCCATGGTCTCGCGCACATGCTCGGCTTCTCCGGACTGCACCGGACGCATCTCCCACTCCACCTCGGCAAAATCCGGAATCACATTGTGCGCGATACCTGCATGGATTTTGCCCACGTTGATGGTGCCGTAGGGGGGCAAAAATGGACAATCGGCTGGCGCATTGCTTTTTAGCCAATCACGCAGCTCTAACAACTTGCTGACGTAGCGGGTGGCATATTCGGCACAATTGACCCCAAGCTCCGGCCGCGAACCATGGCCAGCCAGCCCTTTGAATCGAACCGTATATTCACTAATTCCCTTGTGGCCCTCGATCACCTTGAGGTCGGTCGGCTCACCAACGATCGCAACACTCGCTTTTTGACCGCGTTGCTCGAGCACATGACACAGGTGCTTGGCACCGATACAGCCCACCTCTTCTTCATAGGTGAATGCAAAATGCACCGGGCGTTTTAGATTGAGCTTTGCATAGCCTTTTGCCGCTTCCAAAGACGCCGCGATAAAGCCCTTCATATCGCAGGTGCCACGCCCAAACAGCTTGCCGTCGCGCTCGATCATTTCAAAGGGGTCATGCGTCCAGGCCTGCTGTGCAACCGGCACCACATCGGTATGCCCCGACAGCACGATACCGTCGTCAGTGTTTGGGCCGATTGAGGCAAACACATTGGCCTTTTGACCGGTGGGATCTTTCACGATCTCAATCCGTGCACCGAGGGCGTCTAGGCGATTGGCGCAGTAATCGATCATCTCCAGATTGGAATCGCTGGAAATGGTGTTAAACGCGATCAAATCGCCCAAGGTTTGTTTGAAGGCTTGCATGGCTCTCTCGTCAGTTTTGCCCACAGTTTACAGCAGGAACATTTTGCGCGGCCGATCGCAGAGGCACTCTGCCGCCTGCCCATCGCGAATGAGGATGGTCTCGGTAATTTCCAGCCCCCAATCGTCCATCCACAAACCTGGCATAAAGTGGAAGGTCATGCCCGCTTTGAGGACGGTTTCATCGTCCTCACGGAAGCTGATGGTGCGCTCGCCCCAGTCTGGTGGATACGACACCCCTATGGGATAACCACAGCGCGCAGAACGCTCGATGCCACGTTTGGCCAACTCATCCGCCAGCGCATTGGCCACATCACAGGCGCGATTGCCTTCGCGCGCCATTTCCAAGCCCGCTTCAAGCCCAGCCACCAGCGCCTCCTCGGCGTTCTTGAGTAGCTCTGGTGGTTTGCCAAAAAACACCGAGCGACAAAACGGCGCATGGTAACGGCGTACACAGCCCGAGATTTCAAAAAACGTCGCCTCGCCCTCTTTGAGCGTCCGCCCGTCCCACGTGAGGTGCGGCGCCGCAGCGTCTGAACCCGAGGGCAGCAGTGGCACAATTGCCGCGTAGTCGCCCCAAGCGCCATCGACACCGGCGATGGCATCGCGCTGAATGTCAGCAACCAACTGATTCTTGGCCATACCGACTTCTGCCCGTGCCAAGATGCCATCGACAATTTTTTCAGAAATGCGCGCCGCTTGGCGCATGTAGACCAGCTCCTCGTCTGATTTCACGCCACGCTGCCAATTGACCAGCGCCGTCGCATCGACAAGTGTCGCCTGCGGCAGACTCTCGACCAATGTGGTGTAAGCCTTGGCTGAGAAATAGTAGTTATCCATCTCGACGCCCAAACGCGCCGCGCCATATCCCATGTCCTGCAGTTTGGCTGCCAAATCTTGCATAGGATGGCGCACCGTCGATTGCACAAAGTGATCGAGGTAATAAGTCACCCGCGAGCTATCCATCCAAACCGTGCGCAGCGCACCATTGGCGTCTTGACGACGGCCCCACCAGATAGGGTCTGCATCATGAAAGACGATCACACCTTGGTGCACATAGAACGACCAACCGTCGTA
>JABXHR010000139.1 GCA_013373515.1 Gammaproteobacteria bacterium
ATGCCGCCGGTGGTCATCACGCTATCGCCCACTTTGAGCTGATCTACCAGCGCTTTGTGTTCTTTGGCTCGCTTTTGCTGAGGACGGATCAGCAAGAAGTAAAATACGACCAACAACAAAATCGGAAATAACAAGCTTACAAAGTCTGCGCCCTGTGGTGCTGGCGCCGAGTCAGCAGCGTAGACATTTGAAATCAGTGACAACATGATTTCCCACTCCAGTTAAGTAAAAAGCGGCATTATGCCATAGAGTCCATGGATCATCGGTTGAATTTACGACGATCCAGCCGCCTAACGAGGCTGGAATCGTTTTAAAAAAGAGAGATAGATCACCTTCATCCGAAGCCGATTCGAAGACGCAAATCAGCAAGCTGGAAAACACCACCCAGATAGGTGGTGAATCACCCATTCGTCCTGCAGATTCGCGCAACTTATCGTTAATTGGAGACGACTAAACGATTCACAAGTGATGGGAATCACAGTTTATTGACCCCGTCGCGCCAAATGTCGAACAATTGACTTGCAGTAATAAACGCTTGTCCTAAACTGCTGCCATGATTACAAAAAAACCGCCAATCCAAATCATTGGCGGAGGCAAATTTCAATCTCAAAGCGCGATTAAACCTCGCTTTGGATACCATCTGCAACAGCTGCCACAGCGGCTCATGCACCTGTTTGCATGGATCATTCTGGCAAATACGCTGATCATCTCGCTCACCCAATCGGGCCTTGGTATCGTGCTGCCCGCCGGTGTACTTGGATCGCTAGTGCTGGTTTATGCCGCTGCATGGTGGTTGATCGACGTGCGACGTGAATTTAAGCTCCCACCAACTGAATCACAAATCACACGCGCCGTATTGCGCCGCTTACAACAAGATTTCACATCGCTTAACTCACGTGGCACCGAGCCCAGTCAAAGTACGCGTTATTGGTCATATCTCGCCATCGCATTAGCACTTGTCACAGTCACTTTGAACTTAGTGAACATTTTCAGTACCGAAACCTCATCCAGTAGCTTAGTTCAATCACTGACACAGAGTATAGTGGTCGGACTGATCGTACTTTGGATGACCGCAAATGCGCGACAAGAATTCGCCACGCGAAAAAAAGCGAAGGCTTGGCTTTTTCACTACCGAGCCATTGCGATCGATCGCGCCTGTCAGTTTTACCGAGAAGTGGTTTGGGCTCGAGCACAATATACTCACGAAGACAAACTGATCGATTTTGCGCACGTCGTGCCGGTGATCAATGACAACCAAGGCTATTGGGTCAACGTCAAAGAATACATGTTGGAGCCCAATGCACACGAACACACGCCTAGACGGCAAAATGCACTGCGCACCGAGCCAACTCAAGCTTACGAAGAAGAAAAAATTGCGGATATCAACGATGTATCGCTGGTGATGTTTGGCCCTGAGCGCTCGATGCTGATTCCTGACCCGAAAAGTGCCATGCGGATCGACACCACTCGCTCAACCATCAACTGCTTGCTGACGATGGAGGAACAGACCTCCATCTGGAAAACCATTCGATTTTTATTGTTACACCGCCGATCCGAGCAGAGCTATTGGCCAGAGGTGGTTGCAGGCATCGACAATTGGCTAGAGGCAAATACGTGGTTATCGGATTGGGTTAGGCTGCGCCTAGGCAGTCGCGCGAGCTATCTATTTAGCAATTCGCTGCACCCAGAGGACTTTCTTGAAGATATCCCGAAGGGCGTACGCACCGAGTCGCTCGATCACCCACATATCATTGTGAAATGGGTTGCAGACCCGCTGCTGCATGAGGTGTTTTACCAGCATGTCAGTAGAACGAGTTATTCAGACAAGAAATTCAAATTGATGTTCGCCGATCAAGAGCTGATCTTGGACCTCAATCTAAAGAATACCCAAGATCGCCCCTACGCACGAGCGTTACTGAATGCGCTCAATGAACGGATTGAGTCATTCAGAAGCCAAGCGCCGAGCCGCCAGCAGATCGGCCCGATGAACTAAAAACCACAGCACGCCCATCAGCGTCATGGCGTTATCTAGTTCACCTGAATTCATCGCATTCACAAGTTCTGCTTCAGACATCAACACGGTTTGAATGTCTTCGCCTTCGTCTGCCAGCCCATAAACGCCACCAGCATCGGTCAAATCGGCTTCGGCATAAAATAGCGCTATACGCTCGGTACTGCCGCCTGGTGAAGACCAGTATCGGCACATCGGTACCACGCGCTTCAGTGTAACATTTGCCTCCTCTTCGGTTTCGCGTTGCACCACTTCGTGATCCATCTCGTCAGGCTCAACCATGCCAGCAACCAGTTCAATCAACCAAGGATTCTCAGACGCCATCGCACCAGCGCGAAATTGTTTGACCAATAAAAACCGATCAATCACGGGGTCATGAATTAACACGGCTGCCGCATTCCCGCGTAACACCACTTCGCGAGTGATAAGCATTTCAGAGCCATCGAAGCGCTCCACACTAAGCTGCCGGCTCTCAAGCGACATAAATCCAGAATACTGCTGCGTGTTTTGAATCAGTGTGACTTTCATGACGCGGCTCCAATCAGCGCTCGAATCGCCGACAAATCGTCAGCTGTGTCAACGCCGGGTCCGGCCTCGGCGTCAGCAGCGGCGACATGGATTGCCTCGCCGTAATGCAACACACGAAGCTGCTCCAAGCTCTCGTGCCGCTCCGACGGGGCTGGAGGCCAAGTGATAAAACGTCGCAATAAGCCCACACGGTAGGCATACAATCCGATATGTTGCCAGTAGGCTGGTGACCCGTCTCGGGCATAGGGCACCGGATGACGCGAAAAGTAAATCGCCCTGCCTTGATCCCCGAAAACCACTTTGACACGGTTCGGATTGTCGGCCTCCACCACAGGTAAAGGCTTTGCCAAGGTTGATATCACAGCCCAAGGCGCATTGGCTAGATTGTTCGCCACTTGGTCGATCAAAACAGGATCGATCATCGGCTCGTCCGCCTGCACATTGACCACAATTTGATCATCCGACCAACCCATTGCATCTGCCACTTCGCAGAGTCTGCTGGTGCCAGATTGATGATCCTCGCGCGTCATCAATGCACTCGCACCAAATTTGGCACAAGCAATCTCCACAGCATGCGAATCACAAGCGACAATCACCTCTTCGGCGCCGCTCTGGAGCGCCTGCTCATAGGTCAACTGCACCATCGGCTTACCACCGATATCGCTTAAAACCTTGTTGGGTAATCGCGCTGATGCCAGTCGGGCAGGAATCACCACCTTAAAACTCATATTGCTTAACCTTTTGTTTTATTTTTGCAACCACAGCAGCCAACCACTGATCATCAACGGTTACACGTTGCTCGACTACCCACATTCGCTCATCTGCAAAACCCTCGCATTTCACCGCATCCTTGGCGGTCATCAACACAGGGCCAGGGAATGCTGCTAACTCAGCAGCAGACAGCGGCGCATGATCTGGATAGGCATGGCATGTTAGATTTGGCAACTGTGATCTAACGACGTCAAAGAATCTTTGTGGATTTGCGATCGCTGCAATGCAGTGAACATCCTCGCCGGCAAATGCAGACAGCGCTCGGCGCTCACCTGTCAGTAAATTGATTGCAGTTTCAGATACAGAACCAACACGAACCCCATCGCCCCCAAGCACCCAATCCACGGAGTTGAGTCTGGAATAAGTCTCTCGAAGTGGGCCTGCCGGCAAAAGGTAACGGTTAGCACCGTACACATTACCGAGCACACAACATTCAAAATCTCGCTTTAGTGCGTAATGTTGCAAGCCATCGTCAGCAATGACAACGTCGACTTTAGCCTGCGACACTAGGTAATCAGCGGCCTCAGCGCGCTTGGGATAAACAGAGACTACACAACCCGTTTGGCGATAAATCATCAGCGGCTCATCGCCCACCTCTTCGGCCGTTGATTCCTCGTCAATAATCTTTGGAACGCTTAGCGTTGCACCATATCCTCGCGACACCACACCCACACGTAGACCTTCAGACTGCAACGCTTTGGCCAACAGCATCACAATTGGCGACTTGCCAGTGCCACCGACGTGAATATTGCCGATCACAATCGTGGCCACACCGGGGTGACGGCTAGGCAAGATGCCGAATCTATAGAGCGAGCGTCGGAACACTGATAGCACAAAGAACATAGCACTCAGGGGCAATAGTGCAACACTCACCCAGTTTGGTTTTAGCCAGTGCTCGGGCGAACGACGATTCATCGTGCGCTGGCGTCTGCCACCATCTTGGCGTAGTGGCCGCTCGATTGAGACAAGCTCAGATGGTCGCCCTGTTCGACAATTTTGCCCTGATTCAAAACCACAATATTGTCACAGTGTTCAATGCTGCTAAGCCGATGAGCAATGATCAGCGTGATTTTATGGGCTGATAGGGTTTTAAGAGAGTCGATAACCACCCGCTCTGAGGTGGCATCAAGTGCGGAGGTGGCTTCGTCCAAAATTAGAATATCGGCATCACGATAGATGGCCCGAGCAATGGCAATCCGCTGTCGCTCACCACCCGACAAATTTTGTGCCTTATCGTCCAGTATGTAGTTCATCCCACCGGGCAACTGGCTGACGAAATCCCATGCACCAGCCGCTTTCAGTGCGGACTCGGCTCTTGCGAGATCTACCTCTTCAGCACCAAAGGCCACATTGCTGGCCACGGTATCTGACACCAAGAGCACATCTTGCCCGACATAACTTAAATGTTGGCGCCAATTGGCCAAACTCAGGGTTTGAATATCGACATCATCCGCGAAAATTTGCCCGACATTCGGTGCCAGTAATCGAGTGACCAAGCCGACCAAAGAGCTTTTGCCAGAGCCAGAGGCCCCCACCAGTGCAATTTGCTTACCTCGCTGAAGATCAAGATTGACACCATCAAGCGCCAGCTTACCCGCGTAGTCGACCGACACATTCTGTAATCTCAGGGTCGACACCGAGTGGATATTATCCTTGCCGGTATCTTGTTCCTGTGGTTGATCCAGTAAATCAAAGATACCCTGCGCTGCCACCAGACCTTTTTGGATGCTGGCATTGACGTTGGTCAAGCCCCGAAGCGGCTGGAACAACATCAGCATCGCGGTTAAAAAGCTCATAAACTCGCCAACAGTGACTTCCACAAGCCCGGTATTGGCGGAGGCAAAATACACAATCATCGCCAAGGTAATGGCGACCAAAAACTGCACAATCGGCCCACTGGCCGACTTGGTCATAATCTCTTTGATTTGCAGATTTAAGCTGCGGCCCTCGGCCTCAAAAAAGCGATCGCGCACATAGCGCTGAGCATTGAACACTCGGATCATCGGCATGGCACCGATGGTTTGATTGAGCTGGTGATTCACATCACCCATGGCTTGCTGCTGCTTTTTATTGATTCGGCGAAAGCGGCGCGTCACCCACACAGCCAGCACACCGATCAGAGGCACCGCCGTGAACAAGATTAACGTCAGCTCCCAACTCCACCACAGCATCACGAAAATAAGGCCTGCGGCACTTAAACTATCACGCACCAGAATGGTAAAGGAATCTGTCACGGCCGAGGCAACTTGCTGCGCATCGTAAGTCACTTTGGCCACCAGCGCGCCAGATTGCGTTTTACGAAGCTTGCCCATTGGCATGGACAAATAAATTTCAAACAATTGACGACGCATCTGGCTGATAATTTTCCAGCCAATTGCCCCCATCAAGTAGCCTGAGATAAATCCGCCAACACCGCGCATCAAAAAAACACCGAGAATCGCCAAAGGCACCCAGACAGAGGCCGCGGCATCTTTGGCAACGAAGGTGCCGTCGAGTAGTGGTTGCATCAGATAGGCAAACGAGCCGTCGGCGGCGGCAAACAGCACCATTCCGACGACCGCAATCCAGATTTGCTTTTTGTAGGGACGCAAATACCGCAATAAGCGGCGATAAGTCCCGTTGGTGTGGCTCACTGCGCTGCTTGCTCTGCGGTGGCAAACGCCACTTTAGACAACCCTGCTCGGGCTGCTGAATTGACCGCGGTGATCATCGATTGAACACTGGCGTTTCTATCAGCGCGTACCACCACGGGAATTTGAAAATTGCCATTGGCAACCCGTACCAAGGCCTCACGCAAGGTCTCTTCGCTGTCGTCTACCAGTTGCGCGCCATTGACCTGAAAAATGCCGTCAGCGGTGACCAACAAATCGATTTTCTCGCCCTGCTCTGGTTGCGTTTGCGTTTGTGCACGCGGCAGCTGGACTTTGAGTTCAGATTCTTTTTGGAATGTGGTTGTGACCATAAAAAAGATCAGCATCAAAAACACCACATCAATCAGCGGCGTAATGTCGAGCGAAACTTCTTCTGACTCCATTGAGCGACTAAAGCGCATGACTAACCCTTTTTCTTCTGTAGCTCGATGGTGTCAATCAGTTTGAGCGCTGCTTGCTCCATTTCGACCACATAACCCAGCACCCGACCACGCAGATAGCGATGCGCCACCAAGGAGGGAATGGCCACACATAAGCCTGCGGCGGTGGTGATTAGCGCTTGGGAGATACCACCTGCCAAGGCCTGCGCATCGCCGACGCCTGTGGAGCTGATGGTGGCAAATACAGAAATCATCCCCATTACAGTTCCCAAAAGACCCAGTAGCGGGGTGATATTGGCAATCGTGCCCAAAGCTGTGAGATAGCGCTCTAGTTGATGGGCAACGTGAGAGCCGACGTCTTCGATGGCGTCTTTGATCGCCTCACGCGGCTGCATACGATGCACCAAGCCTGCGGCCAACACCTTGCCAAGCGGTGAGCTGTGAAGCTGCCGCAGGTGATTTTCTGTTAACTGGTTTTCAGTGACCAATCCGCGCGTGCGGGCCAATAAATCGCTTGGCATGATTTGGCCGCGTCTCAATGTCCAGCTCCGCTCTGCCACGATGGCCAGCGCCAACACAGAACACAGCAAAATCGGAAACATCATTATTCCGCCAGCGCTTATCAGTTCAAGCACAGTGCACCTTCACATATCAAGTCAAACCCCAATTTTAACGGCATAAACCAGACTCACAAGTAAACATTTCAGGCCAAATAAACATCGACCGCAAAAAAAGTGAGGAAAAACACACAGAGCAACTTTTGGTGGCGATCGATCGGCAACAACAGCGCTAGCAGCAAACTCAGGGCAAACAGCATTTGCATGCCAGATATCGATCGAGAGAACGGCGTTTGGAGTATCGATGCCCAATCGCTTAACACCTTGAGCAACACGTCAATCAGTGCATTCGCACCCTCGCCCGCCCATGGCACGCCAATTACCGCCAATAAAGACAGGGGATAGATCAACAAAGACACCAAAGGGACTGCCCATAAATTATTGAACAGCGAGAACACACCGAAGTAACCAAACCAATGTAGGCTCATGGGCAGAGACACCGCACTGGCAGTGGCTGAGATCAGTACCACGCCTTTTCTCGATGTACCGATCAAGACTGCGGCCAGCACCATAAATAGCCACGTTAAATATGACATCCAAAACCCAACGCTTAGGCTTAAGCGCGGCACGAGCGACAACATGACCGCCGGAAGCGCGAGATACCAACGGCGTTGGGACAAACCAAGCTGCCATAGCGTTAGCATGGCGATTGCCGCTAACGCTGCCCTTACCGCCGAAACCGGCCAATGAATCGCGTAGAGATAGCCGACCAAGCAAAGCGCCACCAAAAGCAAATTCAAGGTCGAATTAGATTGACGCCGCGCCGGCAAAAACAAAGTGAGCCGGTAGACCAGTAGTGTCCATAGCCCAATATGTAGCCCCGACACGGCCAACAGATGCGCAATACCCGCAAGCCGCAGCGTGCGCTTGTGATCGTCGTCGACATACTGCTTGTTGCCGGTGACCAGCGCCCAGATCAAACCACGATGGCGAAGTCCATCTAAGTTATTGATGAGTGAAGATGGCGTAGACTCCAAATGACGTGGGCCGAGACGTGTAGGACGTCCCACTAAGCGCCCTTTGCCATTCACCCCCTCTGCGCGAAGCCAAGAATTTGTCGCGTCGTCATCAAGGCGTGAAAAGTAGACAATATTGCCTGTGTAATAGCCCCTCGAAAGCTCAGCTTCGCTATACAGCAACAATTTAATCGGCAACCCATCAAAGCCAACACTGCGATCAATGACTTCGATTTGATAACCGTAAGCAGTGGCCCCTAAAGGCTTCTCAACCACAAACAGCGAGTAACAAAAACCACAGTCAGAATCACCCCTCTGGGTATTCTGAGCAAGCACTAATCCCGCATATGCAGTTAACAGCACTATACTTACCAGCAGGTAATCTAAATTAATGCAAACTAACAGCAAAAATAAACATACAATAACGCCCGCTGCGCTGGCGTGAAATATGCTGGTCAGCAAGCAAACCCACAGGAACAGATGAATAATTGCTATGAAGCCTCAAGGACGAATTCGCTTCATCTTGCTAGAAAGCCTCATGACGCGCCGCGACGAAATGCCCACAAAGTGACAGGTTTGTAATGCCACTCCGTCGACTCAAAAAACTCATGCCCAACGAGGAACAACTGGGCAATGCCAGCGGCAATGGAATGCTTTCGCGTTTAATTCGGGGCAACCCAGAAATTTGGCGTTTCAACCGACGCTCTGTGTCACTGGGTGCAGCGATAGGATTGTTTGTTGCTTGGATTCCGCTACCACTTCAAATGATCATTGCAGCGGCCACCGCAATCCGGCTGCGTGCGAACGTGGCGATTGCCATTTTGTGCGTATTTATCACCAACCCACTGACCATGCTGCCCATGTTTTGGATGGCTTATAAAGTGGGTGGGTATCTATTGGGAGAGCCAGCAGCAACCGATCTGCCCAACCACGTGGATCACCATGAGGTGCTCCGAACATTTTTTGATGCCTGGCAGCCCCTGCTATTGGGGTCGTTTCTATTCGGTGTGCTGTCTGCCGCAATCGGGTTTGCCAGCCTTCAGCTAGCGTGGCTAGTAACTCACCGTCAAAAGAGAGCGCGCAACCAACGATTTAAACTTGGGCTGCGCAAACGACGCGAGGAGGACGACTAAACCAAGGTCAGTCGCTTGTTAGTCAGCCGCAATTGCGTTTGAGCTTCAGATGCTAATTCCCGCGAATGTGTCACCAGAATCATGGCTGTTCGATATTTCTGGTTCAACTGCATAAACATTTCAAACACCAAACCAGCACTTGCCTCGTCCAAATTGCCTGTCGGCTCGTCGGCCAATAGACAGCTTGGCTGGTTGACCAGGGCTCGTGCGATGGCCACGCGCTGGCG
>JABXHR010000009.1 GCA_013373515.1 Gammaproteobacteria bacterium
GATGCCGTGCTGGGGCCGGTGTATTCGGCGTTTCACCACGGGCCGCGTCGCATGCACTTTACCTATTATCGCGCTGTGACAGAAGCGCTCAGCACCCAAGACGATTGCCACTGGATTGCGGTGGAAGAACTGCCCAATCTCAACTACACCGACAGCGCCCATGCCACGATGTTGCGCCGCTATAGCACCGAGCGCAAAAGCGGTGTGTTTGGCGTTTACATCGGCGACGAGCACGTCGGCGATATTCACGAAAATAATGCGAATTAACGAGGTCTAAGTGAAATTTTCACTGTTTGCGCATATGGAGCGCATAGATACACAGGTGAGCGATGCCGCGCTGTATGCGCAATTGGTGTCCTTGGCCCAGCAAGCTGACCGGGGTGGGTTGCACGCATTGTGGACCGGCGAGCACCATGGCATGAGTTTTACCATCGCGCCAAATCCGTTTTTGACGCTGATCGATCTGGCCAACAAAACCCAGCACCTACGCTTGGGCACCGGTACGGTGATAGCCCCTTTTTGGCACCCCATCAAACTGGCGGGCGAGGCGGCCTATGCAGATGTGATCACTGAGGGGCGTATTGATTTGGGCATCGCTCGCGGTGCGTATAGCTTTGAGTATGAGCGCGTGATGCCGGGCCTCGATGCATGGCAGGCCGGACAGCGTATGCGCGAGCTGGTGCCTGCGGTGCAAAAACTCTGGCAGGGCGATTACAGCCACGAGGGCGAGTTTTACCAGTTCCCCAAAACCTCCACCACACCCAAACCTCTTCAAGACGGCGGCCCGCCGATTTGGGTGGCCGCACGCGACCCCAATAGCCATGAGTTCGCCATTGCCAATGGCTGCAATGTGCAAGTCACGCCCCTGTGGTTAGGCGTGGAAGAAGTGGAATCACTGATGCAAAAATACCGCGATGCCAAGGCAAAATTTGCCCGCGAAGATAGCCGCATTATGCTGCTGCATCATACCTACGTGGCCAAAGATGCCGCCGAGGCGGATTGGGCTGCGGAGCAGTTCAGTAAATACTATTGCTACTTCGGCTCTTGGTTTAAAAACGAACGCGATACCCGCCAGGGCATGCTCGACCCGTTGAGCGAGACCGAAATGGCCGCCATGACCATGTATAGCCCCGAAAATATGCGCAAAAATGCCGTCATCGGCACCGCTGACGAAGTGGTCGAGCGCCTGCAACATTACAAAGCCTTGGGCTACGATGAGTTCTCCATGTGGATTGACTCGCTGATGCCCTTTGAAGCCAAACAAGCCAGCCTACAGCGTCTGATCGATGACGTAATCCCGAGGATCTAATGCAGCATTACCAACTCTACATCGACGGCCAATGGTGCGAGGGCAGTGACGGCCAACGCATGCAAACCATCAACCCCGCCAATGGACAAGCGTGGGCCGACTTCGCATGCGCCAGCGCCGCCGATATTGATCGCGCGGTGGCCGCAGCGCGAAGCGCCCTCGATGGAGAGTGGGGCGCGTTGACGCCCACCGCCCGCGGTAAGCTGATCTATCGATTGGCAGAGTTGATCGAACAACACGCCCAAGCCTTGGGGGATATTGAAACCACCGACTCCGGCAAGTTACTCAGCGAAACCCGCATGCAGACCGGCTACGTGGCCGATTACTACCGCTACTACGCCGGGCTTGCCGACAAAATCGAAGGCGCAGTGCTGCCCATCGACAAGCCCGATATGCAAGTGTTTACCCGCCCAAAACCGATCGGCGTGGTGGTCGCGGTGGTGCCTTGGAATGCACAAATGTTCCTAAGCGCCACCAAGCTTGGCCCCGCGCTCGCTGCCGGGTGTACCGTTATCCTCAAAGCGTCTGAAGTCGCGCCCTGCACTATGTTCGAGTTTGCCAGGCTCATCGAGCAGGCGGGCTTTCCAAAGGGCGTGGTGCAAGTGGTGACCGGGGATGCGCCCAACTGCGCCATCCCGCTCACCTCACACCCAGATGTCGATCGCATCGCCTTTACCGGCGGCCCCGAGACCGCCAAGCACGTGGTGCGTAACTCCGCCGAGAATTTTGCCGTCACCACCCTAGAGCTCGGCGGTAAATCGCCCGTCTTGGTGTTCGAGGATGCCAATCTCGATAGCGCCGTCAATGGCTTGATCGCAGGCAATTTTGGCGCATCGGGCCAGTCTTGTGTGGCGGGCTCGCGTGGCTTGGTGCAGCGTAGTATCTACGCCGAAGTCGTCGAGCGCATCAAAGCGCGTATGGTCGATATGGTGGTCGGCGACCCACATGCGGCCAGCACGCATATCGGCCCCCTGTGCACCACCGCGCAGGTCGCCAAAGCACGCGCCACCATTGACGCGGCAAAAGCGCAAGGCGCAGAGGTGTTTCAAATCCAGCAGCCACTGCCGAGCGAGCATTACCTCCCGCCCACGCTCGTCACCGCCGAGGCCCACAATGTGCAAACCCTAGAAGTAGAAATGTTTGCCCCCGTGATGACACTGGTGCCGTTTGAAGACGAAGCCGAGGCCATTGCCATGGCCAACAGTACCGTATACGGCTTGGGCTCTGGGATATTCACCGAAAACCTCGCCCGCGCCCATCGCGTGAGCAACCGCCTACGCAGCGGCATCTGCTGGATCAATACCTACCGCGCCATCTCGCCCATCTCACCGTTTGGCGGCGTCAACCAAAGCGGCTATGGCCGCGAAGCCGGGCAAAAAGCCATCGAAGATTACATTCGCACCCAGTCGGTGTGGATCAATACCAGCGATCAGCCCATGGCCAATCCATTTGTGATGCGTTGAGGGCTATTCGCGCGAGCGGAGTCGCGCTCACACTTTGGCACTAGTTCTCGCGATTGGCGTTTCTGCTACGATGTCCCATCGCTTTTGCAGCCTCTATGATCACTCTCTATGAAAAACAGTTGGATTCTATTTGCCGCGGCTTTGAGCACGCTCAGTGCGCTAGCTTTGGCGCGGTTGAGCTTTGGCTTGATTCAACCGTCGATGCGCTTGGATATGGGGTTGGGGCCAGAAGATCCGGGCTATTTGGGGGCGATTAACTCTTTGGGTTATATCAGCTGTCTGCTGTTGGCGGGCGCGACGGCGGATCGTCGCGGCGGGCGATTTTGTGTATTGCTCGGGCTGTCGGTGATTGCGACGGGCTGTGGGGTGATGGCGTTAGCCCCAAGCTTTGCGGTATTGGCGTTGGGCATGGTGCTGATGGGCATGGGCACGGCCTTTGTTTATACGCCGTTGATCTCGCTGACGGTGGCGTGGTTTCCGGGTCAGCGTGGGATGGCGATTGGTATTGCCAATGCGGGCATAGGGGTGGGGGCGAGCGTGGTGGCCTTGGTGCTGCCACGCGTATTGTCAGCGCAGAATGAGGCCAATTGGCGTTGGGTATGGGCGTGTTTTGCGTTGTTTGTGGCGATCAATTTGGCGGTGGCGCTAGTAAAACTCCACAATCCCGCCAAGCCTAGCAATCGCGATGCGCCTGCCGCGCCGAGCGACTGGTCTGGGGTGATTCAAAGCACCGGTGTGCGGTTCTATGCGGCGATCTATGGGCTGGTGGGTTTGTGCTACATGGTGCAGTCGATTTTTAGTTATAGCTATGCGCTGAGCATTGGGGTGCAAGCCGCTGATGCGGGGTTGTTGTTGGCGTTGATGGGGCTGCTAACCGTGATTTCTGGGCCGATCGTTGGGCGGTTGTCAGACCGGCTGGGCAGGGGACTGACACTGAGTATTTCGGCTGGCTTGATGACGGTGGCGATGATTGCGCCGGTCATTTGGTCAAACTATACGGGCTTTGTATTGCACTTTTTGATGAGTGGGGTGCTATTGGTGGGCTTGTTCTCGACCATTTTGGCCGGGGCATCAGAGCATGTGCCGCCTCAGTGGGTGCCGCGTGCGGTCAGCGGGGTGACGCTGGTATTTGCGGTGGGGCAAATTGTGGGCCCTGCGCTCAGCGGTTGGTTGATTGAGTGGACTGGACGCTATCCGCCTGCCTATGTGGCGGTGAGCGTGATGATGGCGTTGGTGACGTGCGTGAGCTTGGCGTTATATCGTTACGAGCAGCGGCTGCGTTCTGCAGAATGATCGCTAGATAAGCGCTGCAAATCGACCTAGAATTTGCGGGTCTAATTATCAGGTACTTCCGATGTGCCGCTGGGCCGCGTATTGCGGTGATCCGATCTATATTTCAGATATCGTCACCGACCCCGATCATTCGTTAATTCAGCAATCGCGCCGTGCGTCGCAGGGGCTAACGCCCACCAATGCCGATGGATTTGGGGTGGCTTGGTACGGCAGCAGGCCGGAGCCCGGCTTGTACCGAGACATTTATCCCGCGTGGTCCGATCCCAACTTGAAGTCTCTCGCTTGTCAGGTGCAGTCTGGGCTGTTCATGGCGCATGTGCGGGCGAGCACCGGCACGGCGACCAGCCGCAATAATTGTCACCCCTTTGCCGTCAAGCGCTGGAGCTTTATGCACAATGGGCAGATTGGCGGCTTCGAGCGCTTTCGCAAGCAGGCCGATATGATGATCGCAGATGAGCTATATGCCTCGCGCAAAGGCGCAACCGATAGCGAAGCGCTGTTTTTGCTGGCGATGACGGCGGGGCTCGATGCTTCGCCCAAGTCGGCGTTGAAAACGGCGGTGGAACAGTTACAAGCGTTGTCCGAAACGCGAGGAGAAGCGCCGCATATGCGGATTACGGCGGCCATTTCGGACGGTGAGCAGCTGTATGCGTTGCGTGCGGCGTCGGATGAGCATGCGCCGAGCTTGTACTATCGGCGCGAGGCGGCGGGCTGGTTGGTGGTGTCCGAGCCCTTGCAGGATGATGCACGCGGTTATACAGAAGTGCCGTCCGGCAGCTTCTGTCGCTTTGACCGAAACGACATGGCGATTGAGCCGTTTTAGCGCAATACTGATGGTCTACTCGAGCGTGTGAGTCGCTGTTGTTTGAATCCTTGAATCAATCCGAATCGTTGCTGCTAATGTTGCGCATGGGCCTGTGGGGGCTGTTGTTCAGCGCGATGGTGTTTGATTGGCGCGCGCGGCGAATCCCGAACTGGCTCAACCTTGGTGTGTTTGTCTTGTGTGCAAGCGTGCTTGGATTGGGCGATGCCATTTATTGGCGTGAAGTGCTCACCCTATTTGCACTGTGCGCGTTATTGCTGGGCGGGCTGTTCTATCGAGGGCTGCTCGGTGGCGGTGACGTCAAATTGGTGCTGGCCCTCGTGCCGATCATGCGATTAGTGGAATTTCCGGTTTTTGTTGGCAGTGTGCTGGTGCTCGGCGGGGGGGTGGCGCTGGTGGTGGGCCGATTTCAGCGCCAAGTTTCTGATCAGCCGATGACGGTGCCGTATGCCTTGGCCATCGTGCCGGCCTGCTGGCCGTTTTCGACCTTGTGGCTTTAGTTGGTTTTTAACACGGGTATATCTGTCACCACAACCTCGTCAGAATTTCCTTGATGCACTGTGACCGAGGTGTAATGCGCGTCACAGGGCGTGTGTATGCCTTCAAATCGAACCTGATGGCACACAACTGTTTGGACCACGCTATAGCCGCCGCTGGGGACGGATAAATTGCCCACAACCCTTGGTATAGGGCGCTTCTCGGGTTGGGTGTCGATCCAAGCGTATCAGTTATCACATGTTGTCATTTTGCATCCTTTCTCTCATTGCGAATGCTCTAATTACCCCAGCTCGGTGGTTCGAAAATTTATCTTTTAGCAAGTGTTTTCGCGGTGGAACGTGTGCTTTTTGAGGTGAAAGACGGGGGCTTTAGCGTGGCGGGGCGTGGTTTTGTGATGCGCATCACAAAACCCAGGGTAATTCGACGTAAATCACGCCTTTTTCGGTCAAGACTTTGAACTGGTCGTCGATATGGCTCTTAGGACGAAATTAATTTATCGGAGAGAACATGTCAGTTTTGAACAAATTTTTGAAAAATGAAGATGGCGCGACGGCGATCGAGTATGCCTTGATTGCAGCGGGCATCGCGATTGTCATCATCGCGGCAGTGGGCACATTGGGCGGCAATATCGCGGGCACATTTGCCGAGGTTGCGTGTGCAGTCTCTGGTGGCACATTCGACGCAGCAGCTGGCACGTGTAGCTAACGATCAATAGGCGGTGTCGGTATGGCATTTGGACGCCGTAAATCTGCACGGAGCGCAGATCCGCCAAACGAATCTGCCTCCACAAATTTATTGCGGGGCCTGCTGAAACTTAGATGTCAAGTCCCGTTTGTTTATAAACTCTTTTCTTAAAGAGATACGGGTGAGTCCTAGACCACTCTTTCATGGCATCTATTGGCGGCTTATGTCCCAACGCTTTCTGCGGAATGTAGTGATATATATAGCTTGGCGTAATTGCGCAGCGTATCTTCCAACTCTACCGCCC
>JABXHR010000003.1 GCA_013373515.1 Gammaproteobacteria bacterium
AGGGGTTCGAATCCCCTAGGGGACGCCAAAACGCCCGGGTAAGCTTTAAGGTTTACCCGGGCGTTTTGCTTTTGACGATCGTAAACTCGACTACATTTTCTGTGGTGTCTTTTGCCCCGAAAGGCGTATTTCAAAAGCGACTTGCTCATATACTCTGCCTATATAAAACACTGCGGAGTGAGCCATGACTGCGTCTCAAATTGGGCTAATTGGGCTTGGAACCATGGGGTCTGCACTTGCGTTAAATATTGCCGAAAAAGGCCACCGCATTGCGGTCTTCAATCGCACGTCCTCTGTGACGGATCAATTTCTGCAAGAAGCAGGTTCACTTGCGGCCAACATTACAGGCACGCTAAGTTTGGAAGCGTTGGTTGAGGCCATCGAGTCGCCCCGTGCCATCATATTGATGGTGCCTGCGGGTAATGTGGTCGATGCTCAGATCGCCGCGCTTAAACCACTCTTATCTGATGATGATTTGATCATCGATGCGGGCAATGCCAATTTCCGTGATACGCAGCGCCGCTCTGATGAGGCAGAAGGCTATCAATTTATGGGCATGGGTGTCTCCGGCGGTGAAGAAGGTGCGCGCCACGGCCCTGCAATTATGGCAGGCGGACCGAAAACACATTGGCAACGTGTTGAGCCAATTTTGACCGCGATTTCCGCAAAGCACGATGATGAGCCCTGCGCAAACTGGATGGGCGAGGGCGGCGCTGGGCATTTTGTCAAAATGGTGCACAACGGTATTGAATACGCCGATATGCAGATGATTGCCGAAGTTTACGGCATTTATCGCGATGGCATGGGACGCTCTTGCCAAGACATCGCGCCGATCTTTGCAAAGTGGAATAAAGGCCCTCTCAAAAGTTATTTGGTTGAAATTTCCGCCGCAGTTGCCGCATCGACCGACACCGAGTCTAGACAACCGCTGCTGGATATTATTGTGGATGCTGCCGGCCAGAAAGGCACAGGACGCTGGACAGCCATTGAAGCGCAGCACCTCGCTGCCGCGGTGCCCTCAATCGAAGCGGCGGTGGCGGCCAGAAATTTGTCAGCGTTAAGGGAGGCACGAGCTGAAGGAGAGGCACTGTTTGGCCCAGCACCGAAAATGCTAGCAGACAACATTCCTGATGACCTTCTAGAAGACGCATTAATCGCGGGAAAAATCCTGTGCTATGCCCAAGGGTTTGAAATGATGGCGCAAGCAGCGGCGCATTTTGGTTGGACGCTCGATATGCCGACCGTTGCGCGTAACTGGCGTGAGGGCTGCATTATCCGATCATCTATGCTTGATGACATGGCGTCGTCATTGGCCGAATCCGCCGAGCGCAACTTGATGTTTGCCCCACATTTCGCCGCAATGCTGGAATCACGACACCAAGCGCTGAGACAGGTGGTCGCAACAGCCATGCTACATGGCATTGCCGTGCCTGCGTTGGCATCGGGCTTAACGTATTTCGATACCATGCGTACCGCCCGTGGCACCGCAAATATGATCCAGGGCCAGCGTGACTATTTTGGCCTACATGGATTTGAGCGTTTTGATGGCCGTAAAGGCCAACATGGACCGTGGGCGGACGACTAATCCGACTCGAAAGTATCGCCGCGTTAATATTTGCCCGAGACGGTCAAGGATCTTGAAGTGGCCCGCTCGGGTAGTCCGCGAATGTCGGTCCAATATTCCGCGCTAACATCATCGTCGATTTCAACAGTCGTGGTATAGAGCGCATCACCGCCATTGCGTTTACAGCCTGAAATCCAATAGTGCGCAAGTGTCTTCGTGTCGTAATAGTTGGCTTTGAAACCCCGCCCTTTAAGTGATTGAAATTTCTGGTCTTTGTAGTAGATGCTTCGTCCTGTCTTTGAAAACAGCACGCGGCCAATCCTGGCCTGCCCCTTAAGACTACCTCCAGATTTTTGCTCTATCCACATAATGCGCGACGATGCCATGGCGATTCCTTTGGCGCTGAGTACGTGGCTGAATTGTAAGAGCGGTTAATTGTCGGGACAATGCTTAGATGGCGTGTTCGGTGTCAGGCGTGTTCAAGCCGGTTGTGCATTCAAACGACAGGTATTGGCGCCGAGATAGTTGCCTTTTATTTATTGGCCATGGATATTGATCGTGGCTTTTTCGACGAAGATTTCGATTTTGCGATGTTATTTTAGTGACGAATCGCTTAACTGCAGTGATCCCGAAATCTGGCCTCGATAAGTATCGATGTCTAACCTGCAGGGCTTTGAGGGACGCACTGTGCGATAAATCTGAAGACGTTTGATCGCGTGTGAACGGTGAATCGAGGCGTCTTGTCTGGGTTGATTCACCGGATCGTCAACCCAGACACAGAATCAAACCAACTCGTCCATGTTGCCAATAGATCGGCGTTGAAATTTCTCGTAAGAGAGTTTGGTGGTCAAAGATCAACTATCACATTTCCGGATAACCATCTCAAACCGACTTTGGGCCTTTTTATAACTGTGAACTGGCTCAAATTTTAAGTACGGCTGCCGACACAAGATGTGACGCAGTCTGGTTTATTTTTTTAATGAATTTATCGAGTTTGAGCAAGCGAATCACCAGTGATGTGTTCATGGAAGAACGAGGGTGTAAATGAAATTTAAATGTGTTGTGTTGGCCACTCTGTGGTCGATAAGCCTCGCTGGGTATGCGGAGACTTACGACGAAACATGGATCATCAACCATGCTTTTGACACCTACCATCCATATCAAATCGCCAAGCTAGAGGCAGAAACCGCTCAGCTCGATGCGGCATCGGCCAAATCGGCTTACCAAACCAAGTTCTATGCCGTGCAAAGTGAGTCGTTTTCGGCGGAGCCCCGAGATATCCAAGAGCGAATCTCAGATCTGCAGAACATCGCAGTCGAAGGAACGGGTCAGGGTGAGATTGGGCAGACCATTGGATTTCGTCGAGATTTTGGAATTGGTTTGCAGGCGGATTTGAGCCTAAATGTCTTTGAGCGCCAACCTTATCAAGTGACTGCCGAGGGCACGGATGAGTCCGGCAATGTCACATACAACCCCATCGTCAAACTGACTCTGCGCCAGTCGTTATTGTCTGGGCGTGGGCACACGGCTCTGGATACCGATATTGCGCAAACGGCTGCAGATGCTGAAATCGCGGCAGCAACGCAATTTTCGCGGCGCGCTGAGGCGGC
>JABXHR010000198.1 GCA_013373515.1 Gammaproteobacteria bacterium
AAAGAGATTGTGTATCGCAACACCAAAGAGCAGCATCTCAAGTTACGAGAGATGCTTGTTGGGATTATTGACGATATCAACTCAAAGCGAACTTACGACGCTCCACCTATCTTGATTATGTAAATTCGATACTCGTTTAATTCCAATCTACCTGACAGGCGTTACATTCTGTAACACACTTTCTAAGTATCTCCTTTGCGATAATCAACAACAGGCATGACACACAGAGCGACGGCTGTAGAGTACTACTGAGAGGTAGTTGGCATGACTTACAGCACTTTATATATACAGCGATTGATTGATGACGAGCGAGAGCACATGGCATGGGTGCTACGTAACTTGGGAGAAGGCAAACAATACCAACGCAGTTGCCAGCGTCTAGCGGAACTACATGGGCAATTATTGCGTTACCAGTTATCTAACGAGAGCGTCCTGGCTGAATCTCAATAAATCAAGATTGAGCAAGTCAAATAGCGTCATCGACAAACGTTTAGCGAGCGCTTGAGAAGCATAAGGGCAGGAATTTAGCGCAATAAATCAATAAAAAACACTCTTAACGGCGAAGACTACCGCAGCGATGCCTATTGAAGTTACACTAGCTTCCGGAATCAAACGAAAAGCCAACGAAGAATGTTTAATACGTTGAAACATAATAGCTTCCTATCCGGTAGCTACCATCCTTTAACCTATATCACCGTGGGATTTCTGATATCACCCGTTGTAGCTATCGGGGCATTGATAGTAAGAGGTATCGGGCAACTACTTGTACGGAAAATTGCCCTTCCCATTGACTTTACGATGTAGGCGTTTTTCGGGTTGGCGCTCCTGCTAACTTACAGCTTCTCTGTATCCCTTTGGTTCGGAAGCTTAAGATGTGCATGGAGACGTGGACTCGTGATAAAGCTAACCCTAATTGCACTAGTGCTCACTCATGTCGCACTCACTTTGTTCAGCACCCTTCTGCTTTCATCAGAAATATTGGCACAAATCGCGTTTTACAAAGACAACAGAGTGTTCATGTGAGTTGATGATCATTTCTCGGTGTCATTACAGTTGGAATAGCTCGTAAACAAAGCTTAGGGCTGTATAATTGCACAGTGTTCGACACGAGTATCTATTGCATTCAACCTAAGCGGCGCAAAACATGTATAACGAGCTAATCAGTCATCTCGTCAACAGAATTAAAACTGCCCACCGAGCTGATTGTCGCTCTGAATCTCTTGTAGCTCCAATATCGCATTGGTTGAGCAATCAAGCCTTCGACTACGGATTTGACGCTGATGAGCAGGTAACGCTGCAACACGCACTCGATAACTTTCTGTTGCTACACGGTTTAGAGCTACAGGAAGTGATTGGAGAGCTACCACACCCACGCCCAGCAGAATCACAGTTTGATTTCATAGACTTATTTGCGGGCATAGGTGGATTCAATCTTGCACTTCAGGCGAACGGCGGCAAGTGTGTGTTTTCTTGTGAGTGGGACAAGACAGCTCAGGCTACCTACTTCGCAAATTACGGGAAATACCCCTTTGGCGATATCAATGAATTCACGAGCGAACTCATTGAAGACGATGAAATAGACAGACTAATACCCAACCACCGAATACTTGCCGCCGGTTTTCCATGTCAACCTTTCAGCCTTGCAGGCGTTTCAGCGAGAACATCCAGAGGACAAGCTCATGGGTTTGAGTGTAAGACTCAAGGCACCCTGTTTTATTCGATTGCCCGTATCGCAAGAGTTAAACAACCTGAGGTTTTATACCTTGAGAATGTCAAAAATATAATTAGTCACGATGGTGGCAACACCATTCGCGTAATTATTGACGAACTCGAGAATAACATCAGCAACGGGGAAGACGGCAAGTTCAACTACGTATTTAAACACCAAATCGTCAGCTCTGAGACTCTAGTAGCCCAGAGGCGCCAAAGGTGCTTCATGGTTTGTATTCGGGAGGATATCGCTGCTGAGCTAGGAGCATTTGAGTTTCCGCGATTTGAGGGTGCGCCACTACCGTTACGCAACGCCTTGGAGACGCTTACCGATGAAGAGGTTGCGGAGTACACTATTTCGGACGCTTTATGGCAAGGGCACATCAACCGTTCAAACCGAAATAGAGAGCGCAATACTGGATTCGTTACCGGCGAAGCAAACTTAGATAAACCCTCAAATACAATCGTTGCGCGTTATGGCAAAGATGGCAAAGAATGCCTCATACCTCAAGGCGAGGGGTTAAACCCAAGAAAGCTCACGAAAACAGAGTGCGCTCGCTTATTCGGCTACCCTGATAACTTCATTCTCCCGCAGGCTAAAACGCCGGCATACAAACTACTCGGTAATTCTGTCGTAGTGCCTGTGGTTACCCGGATAGCAAGCAGCATCGTAGATTATCTAGGCGAGGAATAGTTTCAGCTCAGCCCATATTTAGCTAGCAACTCCTCAAGTCCAATAGCGATACCAGACTCCTCGAGCTGCTCTTTGCGCTCAACATAAAAGCGCTCTACCAGCTGACTCTTTCTATCAGCATCCGCGTAGTGTATGGCTCTGTGACACGTTGGACACAAAACTATTATGTTCGCTTCACAATCCAGTCCTTCTTCAAACTCAGCTTGATTGGATATAGGGATTAAATGATGAGGCTCCATGTAAGGCTGCCCATGGGAACCGCTTGTAAAAGTAGTATGCGAGCTGTCTACTGCACATTTGAACCCAGCCGCCGATAGAACTTGTCTAGCTATCAAAGGGTTGCGTTGAAATGTCGTCGTAGTAGATGTACGCGAAGACGCCTTGGTGGAGGGCTGATGTACTGCCTTTTGATATGCATCATCCTCCATATCAAGAATTTCACCACTGGTATAGCTTCGAATGTCCGCGTCGTTCGACGTTTTCCCCTCGAAGGCTTCGGAATCCATAGCACCAATATACGGAATATCATCCCCTTCCACCCGAAGAATGAAAAACTGCTCTCCCTCTTTCGGGTAGAACTTGGCTTTAGCGTTAAAGTACAGACGCAGCTCGCCTTTATTAAGTTTGGGGTAAGTCAAGGTAACGTGACTGCTAGAGAACAAGCCAGTATTCGAGTCCCAAATCATAAACTCGTGCTTTGGCTCGAGTTTGTCATCGTCTCCGCCCCCCTTTCTCTTTATTGTGTCGGGTTTGATGAGCTCATGAAGCACTTCTCGCTCGTACTTATCGATGGTTACACTTTTATCGCCAGTAGCCTCTCGGTTAGTTACTTCCGATGCTGCACCAGCCACTGCTCGGGGGTGCAGATTCTTACACTGTTCAACACTCAATTTCGACATAGCCAACCACCTAATCCCGTTAAAGTTACAGGGAAACCTTACCAACATATCAAAGAAAAAGAAACCGGTAATTTAGACGGGCTAAAATAAGCGGTATTAGTTATTTATAATCAATAACTTAGAATTTTTGAATTTCCTAAATACAAGCTATGCTTTATATCAAAGAACAATTTGCTAAGCCTAAGAGGAGATGCAACATATGAGCAAAACCGATAAAGAAGGCACAGAAGAGTTCATCTCCAAAAAATGGAGGCAACTAGAAGAGCAGCTATTTGAAAGATGGCTGGAAATGAATGAAGAAACTGTATGGCAGAATAGCAGCAATCTTTCAGAGAGAGAGTGCCATGAACAAGCGCTTCAGCTATTTCCGGAAAGTGATGACTTTAACTGCTTGCAGCACTTTATTATCGATAAGGCGCGCCCATATTTGCGCAAGCACAATCAGAAAGACTAGCTAATAAGCTGAATCTGAATAAATTGAGATTCAACTTGTCAACGAGCGTCATAGCCAGGCTTTCGCCTGGCATTTGATTGAAGCATAAGAGTTGAAGTAGACGCACTTAATCAAGCTAAAAGGCTGCAAAATCAGTAGGTTGAGCGTAAATCTATAGCACACTATATAGCACACTCTATTATTTCTTATAAATGCAGCAATCTTGCCGATATCGTACGCTATTATGACATTAAATTACTTTAACTAGACAAATACACAAGAAGCAATCTATTCAAAATCCGTTGCCTTTAAAAGCGTGCCGGTTCGA
>JABXHR010000239.1 GCA_013373515.1 Gammaproteobacteria bacterium
GGGGAATTGGTTGTCGACCACCGCATAGGTGGTGAACTCGAAGCCATGACCGTCGAGCAGTTTTTCAAACTGCCGGTTGTATTCCCCAAATTGCGGCACGATCTCTGGCGCAGAGCGGCCACACAATAAAATGCCTATTTTCATGTTCTTTGTTTTTGTGCGATTAAACAGAGCCAATCGTGTGCCACGGTGGCCGCGGCGATGGCAGTGATTTCGGCATGGTCGTAAGGCGGCGAAACCTCCACCACGTCCATACCAATTAAATTGAGCTCGCCCAGCGAGCGGATGATTTCTAGGGCTTGCCAAGTGGCTAGACCGCCTGATACTGGCGTTCCCGTTCCAGGCGCAAACGCTGGATCGAGGCAATCAATATCGAAGCTGATATACACCGGCCGATCGCCGACAGTGCGCTTGATTTCCTCTACGCAGCGGTCAATGCCATGACGGTGGAACCATGGCGCGGTGAGCACGCGAATGCCGTGATTGTCGTCACAGTGGGTGCGAATGCCGATTTGCAGCGAATGCTCGCTATCGATAATGCGCTCATCGGCGGCGCGGGCGAACATGGTGCCGTGATCGAGACGGCTGCCGTCGTCTTCCCATGTGTCGCTATGCGCGTCGAACTGCAACAGCGCAATCGGCCCATGCACCTTGGCGTGGGCCTTCAGTAGTGGATAACTCACAAAATGATCACCACCAAAGGTCAACATCTTCGCGCCAGACTCTAGGATATGGTCCGCGTGCTTTTCGATGCTGCTAAGAATACTGTCGGGTTGATGCGGATCCATAAAGCAATCCCCAAAATCCGCCACCTTGAGCGAGTCAAAGGGGTCAAAGCCAAACGGAAACGCCTTGAGCTCAGCCAGTTGTACCGACGCGGCCCGGATGGCCTGCGGTCCAAATCGGCAGCCGGGGCGATTGGTCACCGCGCCATCATAGGGGATGCCGCTGACCACGACGTCGGCACCGTCGATATCGCGTGTGTAACGGCGTCTTAAAAAGCTCAAGACGCCCGCATAGGTCATTTCATAGGCATGACCTTCCAGTTTGCTGCTGCGAATGGCGAAATCACCACGTGAATTCATTCATTTACCTCTGTGTGGCTTGGGCGCATCAATCGCGCCGCGAGGAAAATGCCGATAGCAACCACCAGCACCATTAAGGTGGCCAGTGCGTTGACGTCTGGGCTCACGCCGAGACGGACTTTGGAGAAAATCACCATGGGCAAGGTGGAAGAGCCCGGTCCAGAGACGAAACTTGCAATCACAAGATCATCCAGCGACAGGGTGAATGCGAGTAGCCAGCCCGACACCAATGCCGGTGCAATGGTGGGCAAGATGACATCAAAAAACACACGTAATGGTGAGGCACCGAGATCGAGCGCAGCCTCTTCGATAGAGGGATCCATATCGATTAAGCGCGATTGCACCACCACGGCAACATAGGCCATACAGAACGTGGTGTGCGCAATGATGATGGTCATCATGTCACGGCCTTGTGGCCATCCTAATGTCGACTCAAGGGCCACAAATAGCAGCAGCAACGACAACCCCGTAATGACTTCTGGCATGACCAACGGTGCGGTGATCATGCCGGTGAGCAGTGTTTTGCCACGAAAACGACGAAAGCGTACCAGTACGAATGCGGCAAGCGTGCCAAGCACCACAGCAAGCGTGGCGCTAATGACGCCGATTTGCAGGCTGATTTTGGCCGCACCGAGAATTTGTGGGTCTTTAAACAGTTCCACATACCACTTGGTGGAAAATCCACCCCAAACGGTGACCAGTTTGGACTCGTTAAACGAGTAAATAATCAGGCTGACAATGGGCAAATATAAAAATGCAAACCCCATAAAGGCCATCAAAGGCAGGGCTAGACGCTTCATGCTGCGGCCTCCATACGTTCAGTGTGATTGCGCAGCCACATAATTGGCATCACCACGACCATCAGCATCACGATGGCGACCGCTGAGGCCACTGGCCAATCGCGGTTGCTGAAGAACTCGGTCCACAGCACCTTGCCGATCATTAGCTGATCTGGGCCGCCGAGCAGTGCAGGAATGACAAACTCACCGACCACGGGAATAAACACCAGCATCGAGCCCGCAACAATCCCCGGAATGGACAAGGGCAATGTAACTTTTAGGAAGGTGACAATTGGATTGGCGCCTAGATCTGCCGAGGCTTCTAGTAAGCTTTGATCGAGTTTGACAAGGTTGGTGTAGAGCGGCAGCACCATAAACGGCAGGTAGGTGTAAACCACACCGACGTAGACCGCGAAATCGGTTTGCATCATCACCAAAGGCTCGTCGATGATACCGACACCAAGAAGCATATTATTGAGGATGCCATTGGTCTTTAGAATGCCAATCCACGCATAGACACGCAGCAAGAATGACGTCCAAAACGGCAAGATCACCAGCATCAATAAAATATTGCGCTTTCGCGCTTCACATCGCGCAATGTAGTAGGCCATTGGGTAGGCCACAATCAGCGAAAATAGTGTGGAATAAGCGGCAATCTTTAGGGAGTTCAGATAGGCCGCCAAATACAGCGGGTCCTCAAACAAGAACGTAAAGTTGGCGTAAGCGATGCGCAAAATTAGCGCGCCGTCTTCGATTTCATAAATCGGCAAATAGGGTGGACGCGCAATGGCAGCCTCTGAGACTGAGATTTTGCCCACCACCAAAAACGGCAATAAAAAGAACAACAGCAGCCACAGCATGGGCACTGCAATCACAAGGGCGCGTGCAGACCACTTCATGACGGCAGTACCACGCCTGCGGTGTCGCTCCAGCTGGCGAACACGCGGTCGTCCCATGTGAGGTTGGTTTGATCTTGGCGTTTAAGGTTGGCTTGGCTGACCTTGAGAATGCAGCCGCAATCTAGGCGCACCCGATAGAGCGACCAATTGCCCATATAGGCCACATCTTCGATGATGCCGCTAAACTCATTGTCGGCGTTCTCGCTGTCGCGGTTGAGCGCAATCTTCTCAGGACGAATGGCATAGCTCACGTCGGATCCCGGCGCACCGGAGATGCCGTGGCCCACTCGTATGCTGCCCTTTAAATCCTCACTGTCGAGGATGGTGAAGTCTTCGCCTTCTTCACCAATGCTGCAGTCGAATAAATTCACCGAGCCGATGAAGTCGGCCACAAAACGGCTGCCGGGATATTCGTAGATATCGCGTGGCTCGCCAATTTGCACGATGCGTCCGCGATCCATCACCCCGATACGATCGGCAAGGGTCATGGCCTCTTCTTGATCGTGGGTGACAACTACAAATGTGACCCCCGATTGCTCTTGGATTTTCACCAGCTCAAACTGGGTCTCTTCACGCAGCTTTTTATCCAGTGCACCCAGCGGCTCATCCAGCAGGAGCAGTTTTGGACGACGGGCTAAAGCGCGCGCTAGCGCGACACGTTGACGTTGACCTCCCGATAGCTGGTGTGGCTTGCGCTTGGCATAATCATCGAGCTGCACCATATGCAGTAGCTCAGCCACTTGGGCATGGACCTCTGCTTTGCTGAACTTCATCCGGCGCAAGCCGTAGGCGACGTTGTCGAACACGGTCATATGTGGAAATAGTGCGTAGGACTGGAACATCATATTGACAGGGCGCTCGTAGGGCTCCACACCCGCCATGTCGACACCATCGATAATAATTTGCCCTTCACTGGGCGTTTCAAACCCTGACAACATTCGCAACAGGGTGGACTTGCCACTGCCGGATCCACCGAGTAAGCAAAACAGCTCACCGGGATAGATGTCCAGATCGATATGATCCACCGCCGTCACTGCCCCAAAACGCTTGGTTACGCCTTTGAGCTGAATGATGGGTGCTTGACTTTGTTTTTGTCTAAGTGCCTCTTTTGCTTTGTCCATTTTGCTCGCTCCCGTGATGATGTGTTCGGCCCAGAACGGGCCGAACCGATACTGCCGCTTATTGCCCGGTTTTGATTTTGGTCCAGGTTCTGGTGATAACGCGGTCTTGGCGAGAGTTGTAGACAGTCGCAGCATAGAGGTTGTCACGAACTTCAGCAGTCGGGAAGATCGTTGGGTCGCTGGTGATTTCTTCATCGACCAATGGCATGGAAGCTGCGTTGGCGTTTGCGTACCAAACGTAGTTGGTGATATCAGCGGTCACTTGCGCATCCATGATGAAATCGATGAACTGATGCGCTAAATCTGGGTTGGGTGCGTCAACGGGAATGGCGAGCATGTCAAACCACTGTAATGTGCCTTCTTTTGGAATGGTGTAACTGATTTCAACGCCGTTTTCGGCTTCAGCGGCACGATCGCGTGCGATGTAAATATCGCCCGACCAGCCGACAGATACACAGACGTCGCCGTTGGCAAGGTCGTTGATGTATTGCGAAGAATGGAAGTAGCGAATGTGCGGCTGAATTGTCGTGAGGAGCGCTTCTGCTTTGGCAAAATCGTCGCTGTCGGTGGAGTTGGGGTCAAGGCCAAGGTATTTCATGGCCGCTGGAATGATTTCGGTCGGCGCATCGAGCACGCTAATGCCGCAATCGGCAAGTTTGGCCGCATTGGCCGGATCAAAAATCAGCGCCCAGCTGTCGGTTGGCGCATTATCGCCAAGACGCTCTTGCACCATATTGACGTTGTAGCCAATGCCAGTGGTACCCCACAAATAGATGACCGAGTGATCGTTGTTTTCGTCGTAGCGCTCGGCCTGTGCCATGAGTGCTTCATCCATGTTTTTTAGATTAGGCAGTTTGGACTTGTCGAGCTTTTGATATGCGCCAGCGCCGATTTGGCGGCGTAAGAAGTCTGACGTGGGCACCACGATGTCATAGCCAGAGTTGCCGGCTAAAACCTTGGCTTCAAGGACTTCGTTTGAATCGTAAACATCGTAGTTCACTTCGATGCCCGTCGCGGCGGTGAACTTCTCTAAGGTGTCTTCGGCGATATAGTCTGACCAGTTGTAAACATTGAGCGTGGCCGCCTGTGCGCTGCCAATAACGGTGGTGATCGTTGCCAATAACAGGGTGTGTTTCATCCTTACCTCCAGTGTGGTTTTGAGTTTGTTACCCACTTGATAGTGTACGTGAGCTTTTGTGTTAAATGCTGTCCCTCAGCGTCAGGTGTTCAAAACGAGACACTTGTTGGCCAAAGGTATCGATCTCTTGTCGCTTGCAGGCACTGAACATTTCAATCATCGTGGTGCCCAGGATCTCTTCCGCAATACTCGATGCCGCCAAACGCTCGGTGGCTTGCTCCCAATTAGATTCAATTTGCTCCGCCGCTTGCTCGTAAGCATTGCCGACAATGGGCTCGCTGGGGCTGAGTTTTTGTTCGATGCCATGTAGCGCGCCGCCCAGTACCGCCGCCAGTACCAGATACGGATTGGCGTCTGCACCTGCAACGCGATGTTCAATGCGTCGAGCCACCGAACTGCCGCCCGGAATACGTATCGCCGCGGTACGATTCTCGTAACCCCAGCTGATTTTGGTCGGCGCGTGAGTGCGAGGGCGTAATCGTCGATAGCTATTGGCGTTGGGTGCAAACACCGCACTAAAGTCGGCCATGGTGTTGAGCAACCCCGCTACCGCATGTAAGAGCTCCGCGGAGCCTTGGTCTGTACCGTTGTCGAAGATATTGTTACCGTCGCGATCGAGAATACTGAAGTGTGTGTGCAAGCCGCTGCCCGCCTGATCGCCGAACGGCTTGGCCATAAACGTCGCCCGCAGACCGTGGGCTTGAGCAACGCCCTTGACGATCTGCTTGAACGCGATCGCATCATCGGCTGCCTTGAGCGCGTCAGGGCTGTGTAATAGGTTAATTTCGAGCTGCCCTAAGCCGCTTTCCGAAATTGCCGAGTCTGCAGGGATATCGTTTTCTTCACAGGCAGCGTAGATATCGTCGATGACCGCAGAGAAGTCATCTAACTCGCGCAAGTCCAGCATGCGCTCTGGTCTTAAATGCTGTCCCTCGTGCAAGGGGCTGGTTTTGGCATCCTCATCAAGCTGGGTCAGGTAGAACTCGAGTTCCGTGGCGACGACAGGTGTCAGCCCCAGCGCAGCGTATCTTGCCAAAACCTGACCGAGAACCACACGTGGATCGCCGCCGAATCCGCTGCCGTTGTCTTCGTGCAGTTCGACTTGCACCAGCGCTTGAACCCCGCCGCGCCAGCGATAAATCAATGGACTGCGATCGACGGCAACACACACGGCATCGCCATCGCCCGTGTCGAAGACCTGCATATTGTCAAAGACGTCAACGCCCCAGACATCGATGCCAACGGCTGAACGTGGCATGCGAATGCCACCGCCAATCAGTTGCTCGTACTTATCGGCCGATACGCGTTTGCCACGCAAAATGCCGTTGAGGTCACACGCGCCCACCATTAGTGATTTCACGTCAGGGTTTTGTTGCCGCCAGTCGGTTTGAGTCATTGAGAATTTGTTTTGTGATATCATTTTCGATATTGTTATCACAAACTGATTGCAAAGCAAACTTTATTTCTTACCCACGGCAGGGGCAAAAACCAATGAACATTGCAGACCAGCTGCGTATCGCGTTGCCGCCCTTGGCAGACAGCCAGGGATTAACGGTACAAGAAATTGCCTACCGCCGGATGCGGCTCGGTTTGCTAACGGGATCTATTCCCCCTGGTAATCCCGTCACCGTCAGAGGGCTTGCCGAAGCGCTCGACATCAGCCCCACGCCCGTACGCGAAGCATTGCGCCGCCTGAGCGCAGAAGGGGGCTTAGTGGTATTGGAAAATCGGCGCATTACCACACCCCCGATGAATCAGGCACGGTTCGTCGAAATGCTCGAATTGCGCGTCGCGTTAGAGCGCCACGCGGCAGGACGAGCCCTGCCTTATATGACCGATGTATTGATCGACCAGCTCGAAGGCATCGATCTAAAGCTCGACGAAGTCCATCGCTCAGAACACGTCCAATCCGTATTACTCAACCAAGCCTTCCATCGCGGCATCTACGCCGCCAACCCAGATTGCCCCTGCCTACAAATGATCGAAAGCATCTGGCTACAACTGGGCCCCTTTACCCGGCTTGCCGCCTTGATGTCAGGCGAGCTCTACACCATCGATCGCCATAAAGACATTATTAATGCGTTACGCAATCGCGACCAAGTAGGTCTGATGCGCGGGATAGAATCTGATATTCGAGATGCCACAGCGCATTTAACGCCTGAGCGGCTGGATGGGTTGTTGGGCTGAGCCGCTAATCTCAGGGATATGTCTATCTTGAAAGAATAGAGAATTTAAACGCTAATCCGTCTATGATTTTGGACGGCTTTAGGCTTTGACGGCACCATATAAAAGGTGCTACGAACAGGTCTAAACACAGGGCTTTTATGACGCAAACCAAATTCTCAGAGGATGTCATCCCGCTTTCTGACCTCAAGGTCAATCCTGGTAAAGTGGTCAATCACGTCAAAGATACGCATAGACCTGTTCTACTGACTAGTCGTGGGCGGGGCGTTGCTGTCGTTCAGGGGCTTGATGATTATGAAAGCAGCAGAGAAGAGCTTGAGTTTGTTAAAGCGGTCGTCAAAGGCTTGATGGAGATTAAGGAAGGCGACACTTATGACATTGGGGATGTGAAAAAGCAGCTTGGGCTGTAGTTCGTGAAAATATCGTTTTCAAAATCCGCGATCGCTGATCTTGAAGGCATTAAACAATACTATTTTGAACAAGGTGTGCCTGAGGTCGGTCAGGTTCTTGCGGGTCTGTTCATAACTCTGTGTCAAATCGTTAAACTGACTGAAAACGAGATGACATATGACTGACCAACCATTTGACTTTGACACGGCGTTAGAAGCGCTCAAATCCGGCAAAAACCTACACGGTAAAGATGGCGTATTGACGCCATTGATCAAGCAGCTCACCGAAGCCGCTCTGCAGGGTGAGCTCGATGTCCACTTAGAGCAAACTGGTAACACAGGCAATCGTAAGAACGGCTCTACACCAAAGACGGTAAAGAGCGCCGCAGGTGCCTTCACACTGGACACGCCTCGCGACCGGCAATCCTCTTTTGAGCCGCAACTGGTCAAGAAGCAACAGACCCACTTAACCGACGAGATGGAACGCAAAATCTTGTCCTTGTTTGCGCTCGGAACAAGCTATAA
>JABXHR010000105.1 GCA_013373515.1 Gammaproteobacteria bacterium
CGTCATGCGCGGCGCGATGATTTCCAATTGATAGGGCTGGCCTGGCGTCCAAGTTAAGTGGGCCCTTGTGTCTCGACTCTCCACATTGGAAGCCAACCAGTTGAAGGCTTTCAAAGGTGCCTTGGCCGGTAGCCTGGCCGATAGCAATGTTTCAAACAACGCTGCAGAGGATTGATCGGCCAAGTGAGCACTAACGTCGATACTCGACTGCAAATTGCCCGCAGCTTTCACGGCAAACTGATGCCCGGCGAGGCGGATATCACCATTCAAAGCGAGCGCCTGACTGTCCAGTTCAATCGCCGCAAACCCCGACTGCTGGTATTCAAACGGCATGCCCCAAAGCACGCCCTCAAACTTCGAGGCTTGCATATTCACTTGCCCCGCCGCCGTACTCCAAGCCAGTTGAGCATCAATTTCATTGGCTTGGTTTTTGGCAAATAACTCTGCCCGACCCGCAGCCGAGGTAATGTGCTTGCCGTTGGCGCTAACCATTAACCCATCGACAACGGCGCTTGCAGACAGCCCCGGCCAAGAGGGATGGCTTTGATCAAATCGTGCATCGAACTTGAAACTTGGCAGCGACAAATCCCACTGGCCATTTTGTTCGCGCTGAAAACTGACTTTTCCGGTGTTGAAGCATTGCCCAAGCTGGCAAATATCGGCTTTGGCGATCACTGTTATCGCTTCTGCTTGCCGATTGATATCGACCTGTCCCTCAATTGAATCTACCGCCATATCGAGCTGCGTCAACCGCAACGCTGGGGTATCGACACGCCCTTTAAAACTCAAAGAAATGGCCTCTCCCCATTCGGCCCAAGCTTCGCCTGAGGCCAATCCCCGCACCGAGTCGTGGGCAATGCCAAGCGGCATCGATTCAAAATTGCCATACAGCTGTTTGGGCTCGACCGCCAAATCGGCGCGCAAGAAAAACCCTGCATTCTCCTCCGTGGGGCGGTCGCTTCGCTGATAGAAATTACCCTCGGCAACCCAGCCACCGGCGATGGGTCGAACGTCGACATCAAGTGGCGCAATGACTTTGTGATAGCCCGCAATTTGATCATCAAAGCGGAAATGCGCCGCGCGCAATTTGAATCGCAGCCATGATGGCGAGGCAACCGATTGAGCACCAGAACGACGCTGCGGAAGCGGATAAAACCCAGTGGGCTGCCAGAATTGACCGGGCTGACGGGCGAATGCCGCAGAGAGTCCATTGAGATCTATCTCGACCAACGCCCCATCTTCCAGCGCAGCCAACCACGGCATGCGAATCACCAAACTGTTGATGGGAACTTCGTTGACACCCACCCGATTAAATCGCCACTGCGGCCCTGAGGTGGTGAGCCGAAAATCACTGTCGGCCAGCACGATGATTTGGCCGCTGATGGTCGACAGCTTTGCGCTCATCCATGGTTCTAGACGCGTATCGAGTACCGCAAGCAGGCTGCCGAGCACCAATACTGCACCAATCCACGCTGTGGCAATTCGCACAGCGATATTGATCAGTAATGTCAAAGCAGCCATCACGGTTAGTTCAACACCACATCGTAATGCTCTTGAGAATACATGCTCTCAGGCACGAGTCGGACGGGAACACCGACGAACTCTTCAAGCTCTGCATAGTAGGCAGACAAATCACCCATCATCAACTCAACCACTGCTGGCGAGGCCAAGACTGTGAGTTGTGAGGGCTCGAATTGCCGTACTTGGCGAACGATCTCGCGAGCAATATCGTAGCCCACCGTCTCAACGGTACGAATCCGCCCTGTGCCCGCGCAGGTGGGGCAGGTTTCGCACAACTGGCGCTCAAGGCTGTCTCGCGTGCGCTTGCGCGTCATCTCTACCAGCCCAAGCTCAGAGGCTTCGCTGACATAAATCCGGGCAGAATCACGTTCTAGGGCCTTGTGGAAAGCACGCATCACCTGACGCCAATGTTCTGGCTCAGACATATCAATAAAATCGATAATGATAATGCCGCCCAAATTGCGTAGTCTCAGCTGACGCGCAATCGCCTGCGCAGCTTCAAGATTGGTTTTGAAAATGGTTTCTTCGAGATTGCGGTGGCCCACGAAACCACCGGTATTCACATCGATAGTGGTCATCGATTCGGTTTGATCAACCACCAAATAGCCGCCCGATTTTAGATCAACTCGACGCTCCAACGCTCGACTGATGTCGTCCTCAACACCAAATAGCTCAAAGATTGGCCGCTCGCCGGTATAGAGTTGAATCTTGCTGGCAAGCTGCGGCAAAAACTCGGAGGCGAATTCATTGGCTTTGGAAAACCATTCGCGGGAATCCACCCGAATACGATCGATGGGCGCTGCGGCGAGATCGCGCAAGGTACGTTTGATAATCGGCAGATCTTCATACACCAATGCCCCAGGCGCAGCTTCGGACTCGCGACGCTGAATTTTGTTCCATAGGCGCTGCAAAAACGCATAATCGAGCCCAATATCTTCGTGTTTGACGCCTTCAGCAGCCGTCCGCACAATATAGCCGTGATCGGGGTTGGCGCTTTCATTGTCAGCAATCAGCGTTTCGACTGCAGTCTTTAAGCGCGTGCGCTCCTCATCAGATTCGAGCTTCGCCGAGACGCCGATGGTATTGTCGTAAGGCATCTTCACTAGGTAGCGGGAAGGAATCGACAGCCGAGTGCTGATACGTGCCCCCTTGCTCCCCAGCTGATCCTTGATCACTTGCACCAATAGCTCCTGCCCTTCTCGCAGACAGTCGGCAATATTGCGTGTCCGCGCCACCCCATCGCTATCGATGTAATGGGCAGAGGCCAAATCACCGACGTGCAAAAATGCAGCCTTTTGCAGCCCGACTTCGACAAAAGCCGCTTCCATCCCGGGCAACACGCGAACCACCTTGCCTTGGTAGATATTGCCAATCAACCCTCGGCTGGTGACACGTTCGATTTGAACTTCAACCAACACGCCATTCTCGACCCGGGCGATACGAATCTCTTGCGGGCTGACGTTGATTAGTAATTCTTCACTCACAGCAACGCCTCATGTTGGTAGCCCGATTCGGATAACAGCGCCACCGTGCGCGCCAATGGCAAACCCATGACATTGAAATAACAGCCCTCAAGTTGAGTGACCCAGTGCGAAATTAAGCCCTGAATTCCATAGCCACCGGCTTTGTCCTGAGGCTCGCCTGTGTGCCAATAGCGCTCAACAGCTTCCATATCCAGCGTTTTAAACGTGACCTTAGTCGCCTCGACAGCAGTGCGACAAAAACCTTTTTCATCGGTCACACAAATGCCCGTCAAAACGCCATGTTGCCTGCCGGACAACAACTGCATCATGCGCTTAAGATCTTGCAAATCGGTCGGCTTACCCAGAATTTCATCATCGATCACCACACTGGTATCGGCCGCAATCACCCAAGCGGGCTTTGCTAAGTCCAGCGTTTTGACGATGGTACGTGCCTTGGTCTCCGCCATGCGTCTGACATAGACCTCTGGCAGCTCACCCGCCACCACCGATTCGTCGATATCTGCTGGACGTACTTCAGGCGCAAGGCCGATCTGCTTGAGCAATTGACTACGACGTGGGGATTGGCTGGCTAAGACTAACAAAACAAGACCTGCGGTGGCGTTAACCTTGAAAGTTTAAACCAAGGGAGCTGAATTTTGGCTGCTTTAAGCCAAGTCGAAGCTACTCCCGGTGATAGGGATGACCGTTTATCACGCTGACGGCGCGGTAGAGCTGCTCTGCCAGTAACACCCGCACCATGGCGTGTGGAAATGTCAGCGGCGACAAGGACCACTTGAGATCTGCAGCCTGAAGCACGCGCGGATCGTGGCCATCGGCACCGCCAATGGCAAATACACAATCGCGGCCATCAATCTGCCAATCTTTGATTTGCTCGGCCAGCTGCAGTGTGGACAGCAGTTTGCCCCTCTCATCGAGGGCAATCAAGCGACCACCTTTGGGAACGCTAGCGAGGATTTTGTCGCCTTCCTCTTTGGTAATTTTGGCAATATCGGTTAAGCGCTTGCCCGCTTCGATTTCGTTGAGCTGCAAGCTAAAGGGCGTGGCAAAGCGCTTTTGGTAGGCGGCAAAGCCCTCTTGCACCCAGTTCGGTGAGCGCTTGCCCACCGCAGAAATCGTAAAGCGCACTAGCTCGCGTCGGCAAAGAGCTGCTCAGGATCGAGCTGACCGACCGACATATCCCAAAGGCGCTCGAGCTGGTAGTGATCACGCGCTTCTTTGGTCATGATGTGAACCATGGCGACATCAGCATCTACCAGCACCCATTGATCAGAGGCCTCAACACTCAAAACCTCGCCGCCATCGGCTTTCAGTCTCTCCTCGACTCGGTCGCCCAGCGCTTTGATATGGCGCGAGGACGTGCCGGTTGCAATGATCATCGCATCGGTCAGGCTCGTTCGTTCACGTACATCAATTGGAATAATGTCTTGGGCTTTGAGGTCGTCGAGCGCATCGACGATAGTGGCGATCAGGGGAGAGAGTGTTTCTTTTGACAAATCAAGACCTCGAAGGTGCGTAAAGTTTATTTTCAACAATATACCGCTGTGTGCTCGGGTGCAAATAATCGTCAAGATCCTCCGCAGAGCGCAACTCGACGGTAAGCTGGCGGCGAATTGCGGTGGCGCTAATATCGAAAGGGACAATTTTGACCCACTGCCAGCCAACCGCTTTACCCGTGATATCGGCCGCCTCACCCACAACATTGAGTAATTCGCGTGAGGGCAGTTCACTGCCCTCACGCGGAAACACTGCAAAACAGCAAAGGCTCGCGAGCACTTGCCACTCATCCCAGGTCGGCAAACTCACAAACGAATCTTGGCCGAGGAAAAAGACCAACTGCTCATCATGGTACTGCGCCCGAAAACTGCGCAGCGTATCCACTGTATAGGAAGGCTTGTCGCGCTTGAGCTCGCAATCATCAGCCAACAAGCGATCGTCAGTCTCTGCCAACAATTGCACCATGGCCAAACGATGTGCCGCACTGGCCATTGGCTGCGGACGATGGGCGGGGACGGCTGCAGGAATCAAGTGCAAGCGCGAAATGGGCAGCGCATCGAGCGCTTGGGTCATCATGGAATAATGCCCCAAGTGCGGCGGATCGAAGGTTCCGCCGTAAATACCGATCACTGAACGCCTCTAAGCTGGCCGTCGCCGCGAACCACAAACTTCTGAGTAGTGAGGCCCTCGAGCCCAACCGGCCCGCGCACATGCAATCGGTTGGTACTGATGCCAATCTCAGCGCCCAAGCCGTACTCGAAGCCATCGGCGAAATTGGTGGGCGCATTGACCATTACCGATGACGAGTCAACCTCGCGGATAAACTGCTCCGAGGCCGCAAGGCTATCGGTAACAATGCTGTCTGTATGACCAGAGCCATAATGGTTGATGTGTGCAATCGCCGCCTGGATGTCCTCGACAACTTTGATCGACAATACCGGCGCCAAATATTCGGTGGCCCAGTCTTCTGAAGTGGCGGGCAGCACTTGGCTGTCCAACGCGCAAACGGCTTCGTCCCCACGCACTTCAACCCCGTGATCGCGATAACGTCGAATGAGATCTGGTAACACCTGCGCACGAATTTCGCGATTCACCAGCAAGGTCTCCATCGCTCCACAAATACCGTAGCGGTAGGTTTTGGCATTGAATGCCACATCTGCCGCCATGCTGAGATCCGCATGCGCATCGATATACACATGGCACAAGCCATCTAAGTGCTTGATCACCGGCACCCGCGCTTCGGCACTGATGCGTTGAATCAGATTTTTGCCGCCGCGAGGAATAATCACATCGACCCACTGCTCGGCGGCAATCAGCGCACCGACCGCAGCGCGATCTGGGGTGCTCACACTTTGCACCGCATCTTCAGGCAAGCCCGCTTGCGCCACCCCAGTTCGAATCATCGCCACGATGGCGCTGCTGGAGTGAAAGCTCTCTGAACCACCGCGCAAAATCGCACAGTTGCCTGATTTCAAACACAGCGCGCCCGCATCGGCGGTGACGTTGGGCCGTGATTCATAGATGATGCCAATCACGCCCAAGGGGACGCGCATCTTGCCGATAAGGAGCCCACTAGGTTGACGTGCCGTCTCGCTCAATGCACCGACTGGATCGGGCAAAGTCGCGATCTGACGCAAGCCATTGGCCATCGCCTCAATACGCGCAGGTGTGAGTTCCAAGCGGTCTAGCATCGCTGCATCCAGCCCCTTGTCACGCGCCGCTTGCATATCGCGCTGATTGGCCTCGACAAGCTGCGCCTGCCCTGCAATCAACGCGTCGGCAATATGCTGTAACGCTGCGTTCTTTTGCGCGGTGCTCGCCTTGGCCATCGCACTGGCGGCTTGGCGGGCTTTGGCGCCCATTTCGTTGATTAAATTAATCGCGTCGCTCACTGACTTTCCTGATTTATCGATTAAACATCGGTTGAGTGCTGTGCATTAAATCTCGCCAAATATCACCGCTCAACTCGCCCCGACCCTTGCTAACGCCGTCGAGTTTGCCCAGTTGCGCGAGATAACGCCGCCAATAGGCTTCGGGCAGACGACTCTTGGCTTGAGTCCAGCGCGCCGTGACAAAGCGCGGCATTTTTGGGTTGAGTTTGTAACCCAATATCGCGCGAGTTTCACGCGCCAGCGCATTGATCACCAACACGATATTGACATCCTCGTCGCGCAAATTGACCAGCACGCGAAAAAAACGCTTACGGTCGCCTGCAGCAAACGCGGCGACCAAATCGTCAATCTCAAAGCGCGACTGATCGGCCACGGCGGCTTGAATATCTTCTGCCGTCAGTGGGCCCGGTTCACGCAGCAAACTGAGCTTATAAATCTCTTGATCCGCTGCAAGCAAATTGCCCTCTACACGCTCGACCATGGCGGTGACGGCGTCTGCATCGGGTTGAAAGCCGCCAGCCAACAAACGCTGACGAATAAAACCCGGCAACTGATCGGCGCGAGGCGGCCAGATCAACAGTTCGACCCCAGCGGACAATGCCGCCTTGGCCCAAGCGGATTTTAAATCCTTGGCCGCCAGACGTGCGCCATGCAGAATCACCGAGTAGGTCTGGCCCGCGCGCTCGATCAAATTCAGCAATCGCTCTGCATCCACGCCCTTGGTGGGCAGTTTTTCCAGAGAAATATCCACCAGCTGCTGATCGGCAAACAGCGACATCGTACTTGCGACTTCATCCAAGTGCCCCCAGCTAAAGTCAGCGTCGGCCACAAATCGACGCCGCTCAGTGAAGCCATGCTTAGGTGCGGCAAGTCGCACAGCGTCAACCACTTCGCGCAGCTGCAGAGGTTCGTCGCCGTGCACCAGCATGACACTGGGCATACGGCTGTCTAAGCCTTTGATAAACTGCTCGACCGAAAGGGCCACTGATGACTCCGAAGAAAAAACTGACCGCTATGATACCAGCGACACACATCCTAATCAGCCTAGTTGCGCTGTTGAGCGCAATACCTGCCATCGCCCGCGACGACTGCGTCAAGCAAGCCTTTGGTGATGTGTGTTTGGGCGGTGTTGCCAGCGAACAAAGTACCTTGCCCGATTTTCGCCAAGACTGGGCGTTGGACTATACCGTCGAGGACGACATCATCGTCGCGGTCAGCGGCCAACAACAACAGTCTGGCTGGCTAGAATTCCAAAAATTGAACCGCGATTTGTCGCTGGTCTACGGTCGTGGCGAAGATCGCTCCACACTGCCCGCCTACGCGACTGCTCGTAACTCTAGAGAACGGGCCATTCAGGCCGGTCGCGGCGAAGCCTTTTTAGAATTTCGTGCCGAAGGTTATCGGATTGAATTAAAATTGGTGCAACCGTTATCGTTAACTCTGAGCTACATCCTCGACCAACCACAGCCCAACGACAGAGAGCTGCCGCTTTGAATGTATACCCGCTAATCCGTCCCTTGCTATTTGCAATGGATGGTGAGAAATCGCACGACCTATCACTTGCCGCCATGGACGCCGCCGCCCCGCTATTTAAACTGGGACGCTTGCAATCACAGCCCCACAAGCTCATGGGCATGACACTGGCCAACCCGATTGGCATGGCCGCAGGGCTCGACAAAAATGGCGCACACGCCGACGCGTTGGGTGCGATGGGTTTTGGCTACGTGGAAGTCGGCACCATCACGCCCAAACCACAAGCAGGCAACCCAAAGCCTCGGCTATTCCGCTTGGTGCATGACGAAGCCATTATCAACCGCATGGGCTTTAACAATCACGGCGTCGAAGTGATGGCGCGCAATCTCGAGCGTCGCAAAAACTTTGGCTACAAACTCGGCGTCAACATCGGCAAAAATAAAGACACCCCAAATGAAAGCGCCGTCAATGACTATTTGATTTGCCTCGAGCGCCTGTACGCCTATGCCGACTATTTTACCGTCAATATCTCATCGCCCAACACACCCGGCTTGCGCGATCTACAAGGCAAAGACAGCCGCCGAGCGCTGATGAACACCCTAGCAGAACGACGTGAAAAGCTTGCCACAAGACACGGTCGCCACCTGCCCATGGCGCTAAAAATTGCGCCGGATATGTTGGATGAGGAATTTGCCGAAATCGTCGACGATGTGGCCGAATGTGGCTTCCAAGCCGTTATCGGCACCAATACAACCAACAGCCGTACTGGGCTTCGCAACAACGCCTATGCCAATGAAACTGGCGGCCTGTCTGGCGCACCGCTAACGCACCGTAGCCGCAAAATCTGCCAATCGCTGTGTGAGGCTTCGGCGGGCAAAGTCGACATTATCTCAGTCGGCGGTATCGATCGTGTTGAGGAAGTTAATCGGCGCATGTCACTTGGGGCCACTGCAGTGCAAGTTTACACTGCGCTTATCTATAACGGTCCGTGGTGGGTCAAGAGCCTTGTCAATGGCCTAAATTATGCGCGTTGATCTATTCAACGGCGATGCAGATGGTCTCTGCGCGCTGCGCCAGTGGCGCGGCGTACAGGGTAAAGCCGACCTCACCATCACCGGCGTCAAACGTGATATCGAGCTTGTTAAACGAACCCCCGAAACCGCGCGCGAAGTGAATGTGTTCGACGTCTCCCACCAAGTGAATGCCGACGCCGTCAACCATCTGCTCGCAGTCGGTGCCAGCGTTAGATACATCGATCACCACAAAACCGGCACGCTACCATCGCATGCAGCCTTCACGGCCCACATCGACACCGACCCAATGGTTTGCACCGCGATCATCACGCATCGCGTGCTCGGGCTAGATGACTCAAGCTGGGCGGTGGCCGGCGCATTTGGCGACAATCTGTTTAACAGCGCCATGGCGCTCTCGAGCTTTGATGAACAAAGCACCGAGGCCCTTAAACGCCTTGGTACGCTCCTGAATTACAATGGCTATGGCGCAACGCTCGAAGACCTACACTTTCACCCGAATGATCTCGCCGACGAGTTGGATCGTTTTGATAACGCCCTAGACTGCGCCCAAAACTCGGCATTGGTCGAAGCGCTGGCCGAAGGTTACCAGCGCGATCAAGATCATCTCGCAAAGCTAAAACCCTATTCCAGCAGCGCACACGCGGTCTGCTTTTTGTTTCCCGATACCGCCTGGGCCCGGCGCATGAGTGGCACTTTTGCCAACCAACTCGCGCAGAGCCAACCAGACACTGCATTCGCGGTTGCGGCGCCAAAACCAGACGGCAGCTTAAACATCAGCATTCGCTCGCCATTGAATCGCCCCCTCGGTGCGGGCGATCTCGCGCTACAATTCCCAAATGGGGGAGGACGTGCAGCCGCAGCTGGCGTCAACCAATTGCCGATCAACCGACTGGATGAATTCGTGGATGCTTTTAGCAACCACTACGCGAAATAACGCCATGGCCAGACTAACCACGACCCACCAATGCTTGAACTGAAAGACTCCCTAGCCCAACTGCTAGCGCTATTGGCCAACTTTCCGATCTTGATGCTGATCTTGTTTCTGTTTGCGCGACTGCAGCCGCTGAAGTTTGCAACAGTGCTGAGCTGGGGTTTAGCGTTGATGACGCTGTACGGTTTTTTTGTCAACCGCGACGCACACTACCTATGGTTTTTGGACACGGCAAGCCGACTGGGTTTCCTAAATGAACCATTGGGTGTCGAAGCCGCCCAAGAATTTCACGATTATGCGCGAGGCATTTATCACACGATTGTGACAGGACTCGGGGTAATTATTGTCGGCTGGCTATTTGTCGCCAACCGCCGCAGCAGTGGGCAGTAAACCTGCCCTTGCCAATCAGTGAACTGTGATCACCTGATTGATGTGAAACGGCTCTACGCTGCCGTAAGGCATGTACTTGGCGGTCACAGAGCATTCGCCAGATCGGAAGAACAACAACGCCGCTTGTGTCTCGAGCCCTGAACCATACTGCTCAATACCACAGACATCGGTGTTGACGTACCAGGTCAATTCACCCTCGACACCCGCCTGTGGCGGCACCAAACGTGCCGCAAGCGTCACCGAATCGTTGAGATTCGCCTCGGTAATCGGGGTGATCTCCAGCTGAGAGGCACGACTACTGCGTGAGGAGGCCAAAAACGCTACTGAAATCGTGGTGCCGTCTAAGCCAATTCCCAACTCGTGCGAAGAACTCCCCGACTGCGATGCACGCTTGGCCGAAAAGTGATGCAGCTCGTAGTGACTGTTTTCATAGGCCTCGATGTCTTGCATCACTGCACGCATGGCGCTGTAAACGTCTTGATTGGCGTAGTAACCACCCGTGCCCAGCAACTGCAACGATTCAGAATGCTCACCAAGATTGACCATGTACACCGTATCGGTGCCAATGGCACTCAATGCTTCCGACAAGGTCACACGCGCCGCAGAATCCTCGCCGTCAGTGATCACAATCAAACTCTTAAACCGCAGATTGCCAGACTGATAGCTCTGGCGCAGTGTGCGGGCATAGGTCTCAATCGCGCCGTTTAGATCTGTTGAATTCACGCCGCGGCTGGCAACTCCACTTAATGCCGTATCGATAGAGGACGCCAAGCGCGTTGGCACGGCTAGGTGATTGACGACAGTGTCATCAAAGCTTGCCAAGGTCACCGCCTGACGGGTATCCAGCGTATTTTGCTCGACCAATAAAGACCGCAGCGCGCTGCGCACCGACGCCAACTGCGTCATCGATGAGGAAACATCGACCAAAATGCGAATTTCGTGCGAAAAACTCAGCCACTGCTCGCGATCCAAATAGAACTGCGACTCCGCACTCAGCGCGGTGCCATTTTCGGTAATCTTGAAATCGGAAGTGTCGAGACCGCTTAAGCCTTCGCCATCGGACTTCACCGCTCGGAACACGACATCGACGGAGTTATCACCATTATCCTTGTAAGACAGCAGATTGAGGCCAGTGGTCACTACTGGAATATTCGGCGTGGTGACAACAGGATCTTGATCATCATTTTGCAACGCATCATTGTCAGTAGGGCCAGCGGTTGTCGAGCCTCCACCTGAGCCAATACCGTCTCCACATGACGCCAACAGCGCCAACACCAAGACAGTCCATAGTCGATGCATCTTCATTCTTTATCCAATTCGATATCGTCGGTATACCAAAGTTTAGACTCTTAACAAAAATTTTCACTAACGCTGCTAAGTGATTATAAGCAGTGATTTTTGATATCCGAGCGGACAGATAGACTGATGGAACAAGGGTATAGCGCCGCGCTCTGAACGAATGCGGCGCGATTGGGCAGGCTATTTTTGTGCAGCCATCGCTGTTTTGATGACTTTGGGATCCCCACTGGCATACACCGACTTATCGAGCTGCACACCATCCGCCAAGATTCGACGTGCCAACATATGCTCCGGGCCAGCGTTAATAGTTTCGACGGCCACCAAGCTATCGCCATCGAACCGATATACTGACTTCACCGCCCCATCGTCGCCACGGTTGACGACCTCGTTGTCGCTTTGCAGTGCCAAACCGACGATCTGTATTTTAGCGGCGCCAATGTCCGACCAGAACCAAGGTGTGGCCATATAAGGCGTATCTTCGCCTGTAAGGGTTTTGGCTAGGGCACGTGCTTGATCGGTGGCGTTTTGCACCGATTCCAAGCGAAACTGCGTGTGCCCCATAAATGGAAACGACGCACAATCGCCAATCGCGTAAACATTGGGCACAGAACTGCGCAGCAAGGTGTCGACTTTGATGCCATTATCAAGCGCCAAACCGGCCTGCTCGGCAAGCTCAGTCACCGGCAGAGCACCAACCCCAACCAGCACCAAATCAGCCTCAAGTGTCTGATCGCCTAAATTGACCGCGCGAACCTTACCATCAACCCCTTCAATCGAGCTCAAAGACACGCCCAAATGCAGATTGACGCCTTCGGATGACAAGTAGTCTGCCACGGCTTGCGAGAGCGGCTCACTGACCGCACGCCCCAACAGCCGTGGCGCCAACTCCACCACATCAACCTCGACACCAATGCCACGTAACATCGCCGCACCTTCGAGACCAATAAACCCGCCCCCAATAATGACAGCGCGTTTGACATCGGGCAGCGCATCACGAATTTTGCGCGCATCTTTTGCGGTGCGTAAGGTATACACCCCAGCCAAATCATGACCCTCCACGGAGAGCTGACGCGCCACGGTACCGGTAGCGATCACCAAATGCTCATAAGTTAGCCGCGTACCATCATCCAATTGAACTGCGTTGGCCACGGTGTCAATTTGCGTCACCATCACACCTAAACGAAAATCGATATTCTTCTGTTCAAAGTAGGCTTCGGCGCGCAAAGGCTGCAATGGCGCATCAGGTGCTTTCATATAGGATTTTGACAACGGTGGCTTGTGGTAAGGCCAATCTGGATCGGCAGAAATTAGATAAATCGCCGACTCATACCCCGCATCGCGCAGCGCACCCGCCATCTGCGCACCCGCGTGCCCCGCACCAATAATGACTGTACTCACGATCTCTACCCCTAAACTTGGTGTGAATTGCCCCGAGCGCATATCGGTGTATGACCAAGGCGTAATGAAGCAAGTTTACTGACCAGAGAATCCGCGACACACGCTTTTTCGACATTTTTGTTTAAACGAGCGCCAGAGACTCTATGACAACGTTCACAAAATTGAATTTTCCCAGCGAACGCCGACAGCTAAACGAGGCCATAAAAATTTTATATTTCATAGCCTTAATCAAAATTCGCCAAGAATGTCACAACTCACTTCCACTAGCCAGCTGTCCGATAACATCACCATGGCTAAGCACGACCCAATGACAATCATTACCCCGATCTTTTTAGAGCGTTACAACGCCTTGTTTCGTCTTTATCGAAACGTGCCCAAGGCCACCTTGGTATTTGATCAAAACACCACCTCAAAAGCACTATGCTCGGTGGAGCTACTGCCGAATCGTTTGACCTTTCATACTTCACTTAGCTTGCCGAGCGGCGACACACTGGCCGAGGTCATTGCACATCAGCTCGCCCATTTGCTGGCTTATAAAATCGATGGGTCGACGCTACATTCGCAAAGCTGGAAAAAGGCCATGGAACGCCAGGGGTATGATCCGGTCGAGACCTTCAATCGTACTCGCCAATGGTGTGCCAAGCCGATTCTGGAGCACCAGTCCATGCCTGCTAGAAGTTTGCTGTCGTTGTTAGGCACAAGCTGACGTTTACCGCATTTTGCGGTTCACTGCCTCGACGTGATTGGCTCGGCTGTCTATCCTTGAGGTTGTATATCCACTTTGCATCTGCATGAATCGGAGGAGTCGATGAATAAATCGGTGGTTTTGGGTGTCGTCATGAGCGTGATGTCGGCTTCAGCCATGGCTGAGATGATCAATACGCATGCGATCGTTGGGTTTGGCGAAGCCAAATATCCCAAAGATTTCAGCCATTACGACTACGTCAACCCCGGTGCGCCCAAAGGCGGGCACGTCACCTACTCTGACATCGGCTCTTACGATAACTTCAATCGCTACGCCAGCCGTGGCGTCTCTGCGGCATTGTCCGATTCGTATTACGACACGTTGTTTGTGGCCTCTGCGGATGAAATCGACAGCAGTTACCCGCTGATCGCCACCGGCGCAAGCTATGACGCCGATTACACCGAAATCACCTTTACGCTCAACCCCGAAGCGCGCTTTCACGATGGCGATCCCATTGACGCTGAGGACGTGGTGTTTTC
>JABXHR010000196.1 GCA_013373515.1 Gammaproteobacteria bacterium
CAGGCGTTACCTGGCACCCTACCCTTCGGAGTCCGGACTTTCCTCCACCACAATGTGGCAGCGATCGCCTAGCCTACTCGCCGTCGCCATTATACGAGTAATGCATACAGATCGCGAGCATTCAAACCCGACCACTTGGCCACCAGCTTTGCCGCCTTGCGCGGCGGCATTTCTGCAGCCAAATCATTGAGCACAGAATGCCAATGTCCGACATCAACACCCACAGGTAATGGTTTGAAGACCACTACCATTTCACCAAGCTGCTGCTGCGGATCGTCACTAACGGCTTGAATGAGATGATCTACCGAACCACGCAGCACGGTTTCATAGGTTTTGGTCAGCTCGCGACACAACGCCACCTCGCCGCCGCCAAATACTTGCTTCAGCCCCTCCAGCAACTCGACAATGCGCCGAGGAGACTCTAGGAAAACTAAAGTTGAATCTAACCCGCGTAGCGCCGACAACCGAGCCACCCGCGCCGCGCCCTTGGATGGTAGAAAACCTTCAAAATAAAAATTGTGTGTCGGCAAGCCAGAAATCGACAGCGCCGTAACCACAGAACTGACGCCGGGCACAGGGACAACTTTGAGCCCCCGCTGGTGAAACGCCTCCACCAACACATAGCCCGGGTCACTGATCAATGGGGTTCCCGCATCAGACACCAGCGCAACACTAGCGCCCTGCTCTACCCATTCCATCACCTGCTGAGCCTTGTCTTGCTCATTATGATCATGCAAGGCGATCGACTTGGTCGGTACGCCCCATTGCTTGGCCCTAAGCCCGTAACGTCGGGTATCTTCCGCCAATAGATAATCCGCGGCCGCTAACACCTGCAAAGCGCGCGGCGTCATATCGCCATCATTACCAATGGGGGTTGCTACGATATACAACGCGGCAGTCAGGCTATGCATGGGTTCTGTCATTTAGATTTTGATAGACTAGACACATTAACGGTCAACGGATCCCATTATGACAATTAAACACGCTTTTTTGGGCGCAATTAGCCTTGCCGTGGTTGCAGGCTGTGTGACATCGCCAAGTTACAACACTGCACCATCGAGCACAGTACAGCAGGCCAATTCGATGATTGCTGAGGGCAATCCATTGGCCGCCGCCAACTTTTTGCTCAATGCGGCCAGCCGCGCCACGGGCAAAGAGCAGGCAAATCTCTATATTCGTGCAGCATCGGCCTATTTGGATGCAGGCGAGACCACGCAAGCTAAGTCAGTCCTTGCCCAAGTAGACACTACTGATGCAACGCTCAATGCGATACGCGGTATTGAGCTAGCACGCATCGCCGTATTAGAGGGACGCTACCAAGAAGCACTCGCGCTGTTGCCATCTGTCCCGTCGAATGACACCAACTTAATCACCCGACGCGCAGTGACCGAATCTGCCGCTCAAGAGGGTTTAGGCAACTTAGCGCAGGCGCTGCAATTGAGACTGCAACTCGATGGGCTACCAAACCTCAACCCGACGCTACAGCTGCAAAATCATAGAGCGGTGTGGCGTATCTTGTCACAAGTGCCCTATAACCAGCGGGAGTCATTGGCTTCCAGCGTTAGCCACGTAGACATTACTGGCTGGCTATTGCTACTCAACGCTTACAATTCGGGTGCGCAGCGCGATCAAATGGTTAGCCAGTGGAAGGCCCGTTTCAGCGTCCATCCAGCGGCCACATCTGGATTTGTCGATCAAATTGCTACCATGGGCGTAAATGCCGATGTTTCTGCCATCGGCAGCGGCGCAGTGGCCATTTTGTTGCCGATTACAGGCCGCGCAGCCAACTTCAGCAACGAAATCGCAAAAGGTGCTATGGGTCTTGCCGAACGCGAGGGCTTCTCTGGCAATTTGTTCACCGTTGACACAAATAATGGTGTACAAACGGCTGTCATTGAAGCAACACAACGCGGCGCCCAAGCCATCATCGGCCCCCTGACCAAAGACAATGTTTCGGCCATTATGGTGATGGCGGAGCGCACGGTACCCGCTATTGCACTAAACGACCTTGGTTATCCGTCGCAAGATGGCAGCGTCATTCAGTTTGGTCTGAACCCAGAAAATGAAGGCGAGGATGCCGCAGACTTCGCCATTAAAAATGGCCGCAGTCGCGCCTACATCATTGCACCCGCCAACATCAGTGGCGACCGTATCACGTCTGCATTTGCGAGCACCTTTGAAGCGATGGGTGGTAGCGTTGTTGGTGAAACCCGCTTCGACCCCAATGGCGTTGATTTCAGCCAATCTATACGACAGGCTAGCGGCTCGATTGCCGGCGCCGATATGATTTTCATGCCTGCACGTCGCCAAGCTGCACGCTTACTGGGTGCACAACTTAAATTTGAAAAGATCAATCTGCCGATCATCGCGACCTCTCGCATCAACGAAGGGCGCTTTGACGCCCGGCTTGATGGCGAATTGATTGGATTGATGTTCAATGATGCGCCCGCCATCTTCGAGGGCAGATACTCGGATGTCTCCAACGATGCAGCACGCCTGCGCGCATTTGGCGCCGACGCTCTGCGACTTGCCAATGCAGCCCCAAGCCTTGTGGCCAATCCGCAGCAGAGTATTCAAGGCGAATCTGGCTCGCTGCGCATTGATGGCGGACTTAGAGTTAGACGCATACTGGATTGGGGCAAATTCACCCCAGAAGGTATCGACAAGATTGCATTTGGCTCACAACGATAGTGAGCCGCGCACAAGGAAGTGCCTACGAACAGCAGGTTGCTGATTGGCTAGTCCGTCAAAACCTGCAGATCGTTGAACGCAACTACCACTGTCGGGGCGGTGAAATCGATATCATCGCCCTAGATGGCAAACAGCTTTGTTTTATCGAGATCCGCGCACGCAACACTCATCGCGCGGCTCTAGAATCCGTCGATCACCGTAAGCAACAGAAAACCATATTGGCGGCCTCAATCTACCTCGCAGGCAACCCAAAACTCGCCAAGCATGTGAGTCGATTTGACGTTATTGCCGTTGACACGGCCACAAAAAAGCCGCTTTGGATTAAAGCGGCTTATACCTTGTGAATGCGATCACTTAACAACTTTCAATGACGGTCGCTTCTTCTCCGGTTGTGTCGACGGCGGTTCATTGTCCGGAGGTGTCGGTTGCTCATCACCCTCCTCCATATCTGGAAACACCATTCCACGCCCATTCTCACGGGCATAAATGGCTTTGACTGAGGCCACAGGAATATAACAATCAAATGATACGCCGGAAAAACGCGCACTAAAAGCAACTGCGGCATTGCCAAGGTCTATATTGGCGCACGCTGTCGGACTGACATTCAAATAGACACGATGCTCCGAATCGGCGACATTTGGCGGCAAAATGACGCCCGCTTCGTCCGCCCTAACCAAAATAAACGGCGTCATGTCATTATCGACAATCCAGTCATAAAACGCGCGGATCAAATAAGGACGATTCGGAGTCACGTTACTATCTCATCTCGCGTTCGACTTGCGTCAATGAGTCTTGAAACCCCTGACGCTCAAACAAACGGTTGGCGTAATCATCAATCGCTTTACCGGCTTTTGGAAGCTCAACACCATAATGTGGTAAGCGCCACAGTACGGGTGCCAGAGTTACATCCAGAATCGAAAGCTCTTCAGACAAGAAAAACGGCATCGCGCTGAATAGCTCGCCAGATGCCACTAAACTGTCGCGCAGCTGCTTTTTGGCTTCTGCTCGCTTCTTTTCACCGCCGTTCTCAATTTGATCGATCAACGGCAGCCAATCACGTTCGATTCGGTGCATTGTTAAGCGCGTCTTCGCTCTAGATACCGGATCTACTGGCATCAACGGTGGATGCGGGAATCTCTCATCAAGATACTCAACAATCACTCGTGAATCGTAGAGTACCAAGTCACGATCCACCAGCATGGGGGTAGAGTTGTACGGATTCAGGTGAAGGATATCCTCTGGCAAATCTTGTGGATCAACATCCTCGATCTCCGAGGCGATATCTTTCTCGGCCAATACAATTCGTACACGGTGTGAATAAAGGTCATCAGCAACAGAAAAAAGCGTCATGATTGAACGACGCAGTGCAGATACGGTCACGTATTAATTCTCCTTAGTAAAAGGGGGCCGTAAGCCCCCTTTTTGCAAACATCGCTAGTGTCGCGATATTACTTGACGTCTCGCCAGTATTCAGCTTTCAACGCATATGCGACGATGCCGAACAAGAACAAGAAGATCAAAATGTAGACACCCACACGCTGGCGGTCTGCCTTGTAGGGCTCACCCAAATAATCGAGGAAATTCACAAGATCATAGACGAACGAATCATATTCCATCTTGCTGAGCGTTCCTTCTGTCACGGTCTCAAAACCGACGACATGCGTACCCGCCTCGTCATAAACCGCCTTCTTGACACCCTCGAGCTCCCAAAGAACATGCGGCATACCGACACCTTTGAAAACACTATTGTCAAAGCCAAGTGGACGAGATTCATCTTGATGGAACCCACGAAGGTAGTTATACAACCAATCTACGCCGCGTGAGCGCGCAATCAGCGACAAGTCTGGCGGTGTAACACCGAATACTTGCTTACCGAAGTCTGGCGTCATTGACGTGCGCATCAAGCTACCGACTTTTTCGCGCTCGCCCTTTTCGTTAACTCGGAAAATCAAGTTATCGACAGCCAGATCTTCAGGAATACCCAGATCAGCAGCCAAGCGGTTGTAACGCATGTAAGACGCACCGTGACAACCCATGCAGTAGTTCACAAAGTTACGTGCACCGCGCTGCAAAGAGCTTTTGTTGCCATGATCAGCAGACATGCCATCATGCGGATACGTTGCACCGCCACCGGCCGCAAACGCAGTGACCGGCAGCAAGAGTGCAATTGCAAATGCTTTAATCATCTTTTTCATTTGTATGTCACCCGATCCGGTACTGGTTGTGTTTTTTCATTGCCACTGATAAACCAAATGGCGACAAAGTATCCGAAGTAAATCAGCGTACAAATTCGAGACATGATCGTGCCGAATGTCGATGGCGCTTGAATGCCGTAGTAACCCAAAATCACAAAGCTCACGACAAACAACCACAGCCAGATTTTGAAGGCTTTAGAACGATAACGAATTGAGCGCGTTTCGTTGCGATCCAGCCAAGGCAAGAAGAACAACACCGCAATCGCACCGAACATCACGATCACACCTGGGAATGCAGAGCCAAACATTGGCGGTGTCGCACGCAACATGGCATAGAACGGTGTGAAGTACCAAACTGGCGCAATGTGCTCCGGCGTCTTCAATGGATCAGCCGGAACAAAGTTCGCATGCTCGAGGAAATAGCCGCCCATTTCCGGTGCAAAACTAACCACAGCAAAGAACACCGCCAAGAACACCACAACACCGAAAGTATCTTTCACGGTGTAGTAGGGGTGGAACTCGATTCCGTCTAGCGGAATGCCGTTTGAGTCTTTGTGCTTTTTGATATCAACGCCATCAGGGTTATTAGAACCGACGTGATGCAATGCAACCAAATGGAAAACCACCAGCCCGATCAACACCAAAGGCAACGCGATGACATGGAAGGCAAAGAAGCGGTTGAGTGTTGCATCAGAGATAACGTAGTCACCACGAACCCAAACAGATAGCGCTTCGCCGACAAACGGAATGGTGTTAAACAAGTTAACAATAACCTGCGCGCCCCAGAATGACATTTGACCCCATGGCAACAGATAACCCATAAAGGCTTCTGCCATCAAACACAAGTAGATCAACATACCGAAGATC
>JABXHR010000273.1 GCA_013373515.1 Gammaproteobacteria bacterium
GAGCCAGAGCCAGAGCCAGAACCGACACCCGAACCAGTTGAGGCCAGCGAAGCGCCTGCTTTGAGTCTGCCCGATCAAGCGCAAATTCAAGGGATCGCAGACGAGATTAAGGCTGTTGTCGATTCGCAAGCAGGGGCGATCACCGAGGTTTTGGAGAACAATCGCGAGGACTTGCAAGCGGCGACGGATAAGGTGAACGGTGCGCTGGTGGCGGTGCAATCGGTGGTCAATAATACGGGAGAGCTGTCTAGTGAGTCGGTGGGAATGGCTGCCGCAGCCGTCACCGATGCCCTGCAGTCTGCGGGTGATTTGGTTGAGTCTGTTGAAGGGCAGTTGGTCGGTCCAGACGTCGATGCCTCAGAAGAGGTGGTCTTGGCAACCGAAGCGCCAGCCGCAGAGGCTGCGTTGGCCGAGACTGCCGCAGAAGCGCAGGCAACTGACACCGAGGTGGCCGTCGAACAGCCAGCTGAGCCGACACTCGATGAGATTCTTAATCCGCAGAATATCGATACCGAGGCGCTGAAAACCTGGCTCGACGAGCAGCAAATCAATCCCTTTGTAACTGCAGGCGTGATGGGCTTGGTTGAGCAAGTCAAGACAGATCCGGCCAAGGCACAGCAGTTGATCGAGCAAATCAAGGCTTTACTCGGTCAATAATCGGCATTGTCGCTGGGTGTAGATGGCGATTGACGCATCTTCACCCAGTCGATGTCTCAGATAAGTAAACGCGGGTAGTCGGTCGCGCCCCACAATCGGGCTTTTGCCAAAGGTTATCCCTATGAAAGCAGCCGTTTGCCGTGAATTTGCCAAGCCCTTGGTGATTGAGGAGCTGAGTCTATTGCCGCCGGAGGCCGATCAGATTCTGGTGGACATTACGGCTTGTGCGATTTGCCACTCCGATATTACCTACGCAAAAGGCGATTGGGGTGGCACACTTCCCGCGGTGTATGGGCATGAGGCCGTGGGCCGCGTGCGTGAACTGGGCAGCGATGTGAAGGGCTTCAGTGTCGGCGACCGAGTGTTGGTGACGCTGATCCGCCATTGTGGGCATTGCTCGCCGTGTGCCGAAGGGATGCCGGTGGTCTGTGATCACGCGGGTGAGGGCGAATCGCCCATTCGCGACGGTGAAGGCGTCACGCTAGTGCAAGGGATGGCCACGGGCGGCTTTGCGGAGCAGGTGGTGGTGCATCGCAGCCAAGCCATTACGCTACCCGATGATATCCCAGACGATGTGGCCTCTTTGTTGGCCTGCGGGGTGATCACTGGCGTGGGTGCGGTGGTCAATGCCGCCAAGGTGCGCCCCGGTCAAACTGTTGCCGTCATTGGTGCCGGTGGGGTGGGGCTCAACGTCATTCAAGGTGCGGTGATTGCCGGTGCGTCCAAGATCATTGCCATCGACCTCAATGAAACCAAATTTGCTGAAGCCAAAGCCTTTGGCGCCACCGATACCCTCGATGGCCGCACGCCAAATCTGCCAGCTGCACTACGCGCACTCAATAACGGGCGTGGGGTGGATTATGCCTTTGTGGCGGTAGGTGTTGCAGCAGCGTTTAATCAAGCCGCGCAGCTGATTGCGGCCAATGGCACGGTGGTGGCTGTGGGCATGCCGCCAAGCGGCCATATGGCAGAGTACGACCCAAGCAGCATCGCTGGTGGTTGCCAGCATATCGTGGGCTCGAAAATGGGCAACACCGTCATTGAGCGCGATATTCCGTGGCTGATTGAATTGTGGCGTCAGGGCCGGTTGAATCTCGATGGCCTGATCAGTGGTCGCTATCCTTTGGAGCAGATAAACGAAGCCATTGAGGCCACTCTGGGCGGAGAGGCGAAGCGCAATGTAATTGTGTTCGAGGGGGCAAAATGAAGCTTCAAGACCTCGAAGTAATCATCGTCGGCAATCCGCCGCCGAGCTATGGCGGGCGCTATTTTATCTTCACCAAGCTCACCACCGATAACGGCATTGTGGGCTACGGCGAAGTGTATGCCGCCACGGTAGGGCCACAGGCCATGAAGGCGGTGATCGAGGATTTGTTTGAGCGCTATTTTCAGGGTTGCGAGCCGCATCGCATCGAGCATCTGTATCGGCTTTGTTATTCAAGCGGGTTTACACAGCGCCCAGATCTTACGGTGATGGGGGCGTTTTCTGGGCTGGAAATCGCCTGTTGGGATATTTTGGGCAAGTCGGTGGACAAACCCGTCCATCAGCTAATCGGCGGTGAGCTCAATCGCCAATTGCGCGCCTATACCTATTTGTACTGTGCGCCGGGGGCCGATGAAATGGCATTCTATGGCGACCCCATCGCCTCGGCAGAGCGCGCTGTGCACTATGCCGATCTTGGATTTACGGCGGTAAAGTTTGATCCAGCTGGCAGCTATCACACCCATGGCGGTTACCAGCCTGCACTTGCGGAAACAACTCGTTGCGTCGATTTTTGCCGCGAAATTCGAGCGGCGGTGGGCGATCGTGCCGATATGCTGTTTGGCACTCATGGGCAGTTCACCACCGGCGGTGCCATTCGCGTGGCCGCAGCCATCGAGCAATATGCACCGCTCTGGTTCGAAGAGCC
>JABXHR010000095.1 GCA_013373515.1 Gammaproteobacteria bacterium
AGCAGATCGCTGGTCAGAAGTTGACGGAATATCTGGTGTCAATATTGTAAATGCGAGTTTTGCTTTTGCTTTGGTTCAGCCTTTTGGTGTAACGCCCGAGCAGTTCTGCACCGCACTCGAATCATTTGTCGGGCTGTCTCACCGCAATGAGTTTGTCGCGGAAATCAACGGTGTTCGCTACATCAACGATTCCAAGGCAACAAATCCTGGCTCGACTGTGGCCGCCATACAGGCGCAGTCTTCGCCGGTTTATTTGATTCTTGGAGGGCAAACCAAAGGGGCCGATCTAGCACCAGTGCTCGAAGCGGTGCGAAGTGGCGTCAAAGGTTTCGTGACACTCGGTGTTGATGCACCGCGTTTTGAAGCGTTGCTACCTGCCGAATTGCACTTGGGTCGTGTTCAGTCGATTGAGGCAGCAGTCGCAAGCGTGGCAGAACACGCTATCGAAGGGGATGTCTGTCTTTTATCGCCTGCGGCAGCAAGCCTAGATATGTTTGAAAATTATCAGGTGCGTGGTGCGAAATTCGCCGCTGCCGTGCGTGCGCTTGAGGGGAAAGGGCAATGAGCCTACTTGCGGTCTCTCCTTATCGCGCGATGTCAGCTGACCGTGGATTGCTGTTGATCGTGGCGTTGGTGGCAATGACCGGTATTGCGGCTGTCGGGTCTGCCGCGGTTTCTCACGCTGGGTTTAATGGCCAAATCGCAAGCACAGTGGCTAAGCATTTGCGCGATATCGTGTTGGGTCTTGCTATGGCGACCGTGGCGTATTCGGTCAGCTTGGATCGATACCAGCAGTATTCAAGGTTGATGGTCGTGTTGAGCATCATCGGTTTGATCTTGGTGTTTGTACCGGGTATCGGGCATGAGGTGAATGGCTCGAAGCGTTGGATTAAGCTCGGTTTATTCAATTTTCAGCCCTCTGAGATGGTCAAGGTCGTGGCGATCCTCTACACCTCTGACTATGTGGTTCGTCAACAGCAGTCGCTGACCGATACTGTCGGCGGGGTGATTAGACCCGTTGTGCTATTTGCGATTGTTGCAGGGCTGGTATTGCTCGAGCCCGATTTGGGCGCGACCATCGTCATTTTTGCTTCGATTATGCTGGTGCTATTTCTGGGTGGTGCACAGATGCGCACCTTTATCATGCTGGTGGTCGCCGGATTATTGGCCGTGACGGTGCTTGCCGTTGGTTCGACCTATCGTCTTGAGCGGGTGATGAGCTTTTTAAATCCTTGGGATGATCCATTTGGCTCGGACTATCAATTACTCAACTCACTGATCGCTGTCGGTCGCGGCGGCCTCAACGGTGTCGGCTGGTCAAGTGGTTACCAAAAGCTTGGGTTCTTGCCGGAAGCGCACACTGATTTCATTTTTGCCGTTTGGTCGGAAGAGCTTGGCTTTGTCGGCGTTACCTTGCTAATCGCGCTTTACGCAGGACTGATTGTCACGATTTGGCAACGGGCGAGACGTGCAGAGGCGGCTGGGCTGCTGTATGGCGCATTGGTGGCCTACGGTGTGGCGTTTTGGTTTTCATTCCAGGCCTTTGTTAATACTGCTGTCAACCTAGGCATGCTGCCGCCGAAGGGAATCACTCTGCCACTGATTAGTTTCGGTGGAAGTTCTTTGTTGGTGACCTTTGCTGCGCTGGGCATTGTATTGCGTGTCTCGGTTGAGACCATGGAGCGGGAGGGGAAACTATGAACCAGAAACCGCTCCGTATTGTCATTGCGAGTGGGGGCACTGGTGGGCACATCACACCTGCACAAGCGCTGCTGGAGCAATTTGATAGCAAAGTCGAGAGGCGCTGGATTGGTCGAGCGGATTCGATGGAGTCACGCGCCGCTGAACAAATCGGCGTGAAGCTATGGGCTGTTAATGTTCAGGGGGTTCGGGGTAAGTCACCCCTCTCTGTTTTGCGAGGCGTGGTGTTGTTTGTCCTCTCTGTGCTTCGTTGTTTGGGTTTGATGATTCGATGGCGCCCAGATGTGGTGGTCGGGTTTGGCGGGTATGTATCTGCTGCGGCTGGAATGGCTGCTTGGTTGTTGCGCGTGCCATTGGTGCTACATGAGCAAAATGCGGTCGCCGGTAGTACCAATCGGATGCTAAGCAAGCTTGCTAGTGCTGTTGCGCAAAGCTTTCCCGAGACCATCCCTGGTGCGGTTTTGACAGGAAATCCCGTTAGAAGTTCCTTTGCTGTTGCAGATGATTACACCTTTGAAGCACCACTGAATATTTTGGTGATGGGTGGCAGTCAAGGCGCACTCGCACTTAACGAGGCGGTGCCTGTTGCACTGAGTGGTCTGCAAAATATTGCCACTGCCCATCAATGTGGCGAGGGGCGTCAGTTCGCGACTGAAACGGCGTATCAACAGGCGGCTGTTGATGCGGATGTATTTGAGTTTGATTCAAATATGGCGGCCCGATTTGAATGGGCGGATTTGTTGATCGCAAGAGCAGGGGCGACCACTGTCGCTGAAGTCGCACGTATGCGGATGCCAACAGTTTTTGTCCCGTTGCCAAATGCAATCGATGACCACCAACGCGCAAATGCACGATTTGTGGCAGAGCTTGGCGGCGCTGTTGTCGTCGAGCAGGGCGAAGATTTCAGTCAGCGATTGCGTCAGGCATTGGTCGAAATTTTGGCAAACCCAGATTTACTACTGTCTCGACGTGAGGCACTCAAAAACTACCCAGTACAAAACGCAGAACAACGAATGAAGGCGCTGGTTATGGAGGTTATCAATGGCAAATAAGTCAACTTATGAATCTTGGTCACAGCGCCAACTTAAGCGGATCCATTTCGTAGGGATTGGTGGTGTTGGGATGGGAGGCATTGCGGAAATATTTATTTCGCTTGGCTACGCGGTATCTGGGTCTGATCAGCGGGGTAATGCGCTGACAGAACGGCTGGCATCTTTAGGTGCTGAAATCTTCGTGGGCCACGAAGCAATGCATGTGACAGATGCCGGTGTGGTGGTTGTGTCCACGGCTATTCCGGAGAGCAACCCAGAGTTGGTCGAGGCAAGACGCATGCGCATACCGGTTATTCGTCGTGCTGAAATGCTGGCCGAATTGATGCGCCTAAAGCGTGGAATTGCGATTGCTGGTACGCACGGTAAAACCACCACCACTAGCCTAACCGCCTCGTTGTTGATTGAATCCGGCTTAGACGCGACTTATGTCATCGGTGGAAAACTCAAGAGTAGTGGTAGTAATGCGCGTTTGGGTGATTCACAGTGGCTAGTGGCCGAGGCAGATGAAAGTGACGCGAGTTTCTTGCACCTGCAGCCCTATATTTCAGTGGTCACCAATATTGACGAAGACCATATGGATACCTATGAAGGTTCTCGAGATAAGTTGCTCGACACTTTTGTCGAGTTTATCCATAACTTACCATTCTATGGATTGGCAGTACTGTGTGGTGATGATTCGGCGGTCAGAGAGATTATGCCGAGGCTCAAACGTCGTCATATGACTTATGGCTTTCAAGAGCACAACGATTATGTGATCGAAGTGATTGAAGAGATTGGATTTGCGTCTGTATTTAATGTGTGTGGGCCCAATGGCTTTAAACTGAAGAATGTCAAGCTGTCGATTCCGGGTCGACACAACATATTAAATGCTGTCGCTGGCATCGTTGTTGGTCACGAGCTAGGAATCAATCTGCCATCTGGAATTAATGCGCTTGAGAGCTTCTTAGGTGTCGGGCGTCGATTGGAAGTTGCGGGTACATTTGAAATTGGCGGCGGTGATGCATTGGTCGTCGATGATTATGGGCATCACCCGACCGAAATCAAAGCGACACTATCGGCGGCGAAGAGCGCATTTAAAGACCGAAGGCTAGTCGTCATTTTTCAGCCACACCGCTACACCCGAACCCGAGATCTATTTGATGATTTTGTCGCCAATTTGTTTGATACGCAGTTGCTCGTACTGATGGATGTGTATGCGGCGGGTGAGCAGGCCCTGCCCAAAGCCGATTCAAAAACCTTGGCGGCTGCGATAAGGACCAGAGGTGGAAACTCACCGTTGGTGGTTTCGACGCCTGAGGATGTTATCGAATTATTGCCAAATATTGTGGAGCCGAATGACGTGATCTTGACAATGGGCGCTGGCAACGTTGGGACTCTGCCAGCGCTGATTAAGGCAAGCTTTGATCAGCGAGCGAGTTAGAAAAGTCAATGATTTTTATTCGGTTTTTTATTGTTTTAATGGTCGTAATTGGGACCTACTACGGGTTACAATGGATTCAGCAAAATGAACTTGGTGCCAATGTGCAGAGCGTACGCCTTGAAGGTGAATTTCTGTACACTGAGAAAGATGGCTTGGCTGAGACGATTGCGGATGTTATTAGAAATGCGCCGCAGCCGAATCAGCTACAAGATATTAGAAGCACTTTGTTGGAACGCCCCGGTGTGAAAACGGTAGAGATCCGAAGATCTTGGCCTAGCGGTATTATTATCCGATATATGGAACGCCAGCCATTGGCGTTATGGAATGGGGACCAAGTTATTTTGGATGACTTCTCACTGCTCAATAGTGAAGCGTCTTCAAAATATAAGGCCGTTGCGAAATTGCCAATGGTGCAAGGTGAAGAAGGTCGGCATGTGACCGCAATGGTGACTTTTTCGAAAGTGACTAACGCCATAAAATCAGAACCGATTAAGCGGTTTGTTGAAAATGGCGCGCAAGGCGGAATAGTACAGTTTGAGAATGGCGTGACGGCTGATTTAGGTATGACGGATTTTGATCGGCGAATTTATCGACTAGCACGCTTAATTGATAATCGAGATTTTTGGGGGAAAATTGCTGGTGGTGCGGTGGTCGACCTTCGATATGATGACGGTTTTACGTTGAATATGCCGCTCTTGGCTGAGCAGGAAGAAAATCATGGCGAAACGTGAAGAAAAAGAGCTTTTGGTGGGTCTGGATATTGGGACCTCCAAAATCGTTGCAATCGTGGCTGAGGTTGGTGCTGATAACACGGTTGATGTTATCGGGATTGGCGTAGCGCCATCAAAGGGTTTAAAGCGCGGTGTGGTCATTAATATTGATGCGACGGCACAGAACATTCGACAAGCCGTGGATGCCGCTGAGTTATTGGCGGGTGTGCAAATCAGTAAAGTTTATGCGGGCATCGCTGGTAGTCACATTAAGTCGCTTAACTCAGACGGGGTAGTCTCGATCAAAGATCGCGAAGTCAGCGCAGATGACATTTCTCGCGTAATTGACGTCGCGCAGTCCGTGCCCATCGCCAGCGATCAGCGGGTAATTCATGTGATTCCGCAAGAGTTCATTATTGACAACCAAGAAGGCATCAAAGAACCGGTTGGTATGTGTGGCTGTCGGCTCGAGGCCAAGGTGCATTTGGTCACAGGTGCCACGGGTGCCGTACAGAATATTTCCAAGGCTGTGCAAAATTGCGGTTTGGAGCTTGTGGACGTGGTGCTAGAGCAAATTGCCAGCAGTGCTTCTGTCCTTTCTGACGACGAGCGGGAGCTTGGCGTTTGTTTAATTGATATTGGCGGTGGGACGACCGATATCGCGGTCTTCACTAACGGGTCGTTGCGTCATACGGCAGTGATACCGATTGCGGGAGATCAAATCACGAGTGACATCGCAGTTGCGTTGCGCACGCCAACCAAACATGCAGAAGACATCAAGATGCGCTATGCCTGTGCGCTTCGCAGTTTGGTAGAAGATGATCAGGAGATTGAGGTGCCGGGTGTTGGCGATAGACCCGCGCAGCGATTGTCTCGGTCGTCGTTGGTTGATGTGATTGAACCTCGTGTTGAGGAGCTGTTGTCGATGGTGAGACAAGAGCTACAAAGATCAGGATTCGAGGGTCAGCTGGGTGCTGGCATCGTCATTACAGGTGGGACGGCAAAAATGGAAGGATTGGAGACGTTGGCAGTCGAAGTCTTCCACGAGCCTGTTCGTATCGGTGTGCCGACGCAAGTGACCGGGCTGGTCAACGAGGCTCGTGATCCAATTCACGCCACTGGCGTGGGTTTGATTATCGAAGCTGCAAAAGCCCAGGAACAGGGGCGGCCGATGCTTGATGTGTCTCGTGGGGAGCGTGGCATCTTTGAGCGGATGGTTAGTTGGTTTAAGGATGGTTTCTAAGCAATAGCTTAGTGGGAGTGAGCGTTTGCGGGAGCGCTCGGTTATTTGAAACGTAATGTTTTGCGTAATGCAACTATGGTGGTGTGATTATGACTTTCGAATATTATGAGTCGACCGAGGCTGGCCCTGTAATCAAGGTACTGGGTTTAGGTGGTGGCGGCGGCAATGCCGTCGAATTTATGGTAACGCATGGAATTGAAGGTGTTGAATTCCTATGTGCCAATACCGATGTCCAGGCGCTCAATAGCAAGAATTGCGATCGGAAAATTCAAATTGGTCGTCAGGCGACCCGTGGGCTTGGCGCAGGTGCAAATCCTGAGCTGGGCAAGCAAGCGGCAACTGAAGATCACGAAGTGTTGGCGGACCATTTGGTCGGCACAGATATGCTGTTTTTAACAGCGGGCATGGGCGGCGGTACGGGTACTGGATCAATCCCAGTCGTTGCCAAAATTGCTCGTGATATGGGCATTTTGACCGTTGGCGTTGTCACGATGCCATTCTCGTTTGAAGGGCCAAAACGCTGCAGTATCGCTGATCAAGGTACGATGGATCTCGCGGCCTGCGTAGATGCGTTGATCGTGATTCCTAACGACAATGTCCTTAAGCTTTCAAACGGCGCACGTGTCACGGATTCCTTTGCGATGTCGAATGATGTTTTGCGCAGCGCGGTGCAAGGCATTGCGGAGCTGGTCACTAAGCCCGGCTTGATCAACGTCGACTTTGCCGATGTTCGCACTGTGATGCAATCAACGGGTCGTGCAATGATGGGCACCGCCACGGCAACGGGTGAAGAACGTGCGGCTGAGGCCGCAATGGCCGCAATCAACAGCCCACTATTGGGTTCGATCGATGTTCACAGCGCCAAGGGCGTCTTGGTGAACATTAGTGGGGGCGAAGATCTGCGTCTTGATGAAATTGGCATCGTCGGTAATGTTATCAATCAATTCACCAGCGAACAGACCAATGTTGTGATTGGTACTGCGGTTGATCCAAGTATGAATGACAGTATCTCGGTGACGGTGGTTGTTGCAGGGATTGATTCAGAGGCGCGTGCACAGCCTGCGCGCGGTCTTCCAACTGGCTACCAGCAGCCACAGGCATACAGTGCGCCAAAGCCTTACACATTGCCGCCAATGCCTCAAGTGACTCGGGAAGTTCCTCCGTCGGTTGCGCCGCAGTATCGTGCGCCAGCGTATGCTGCCCCAGCGGAACCGACTTATCGTGCGCCAGCTTATGTGAAGCCTGCTGCGCCAGAGCCGCAGCCTGAACCAGCTCAGCATTCACCGCAAAAACCGAGACTATCGCCGGTCGGCGCGGCAACAGCTGTAGCGGTCGATCAGGATCAGGACGACTGGATGTCTATTCCAACCTTTCTGCGCAGACAGAGTGATTGATTAATCAACGAGTCGAAGATTCGAGCTATACTCAACGGCTCGAATACTATGTGACTGGGATATGCGTCAACGCACCGTCGAACAATCTGTTTTTTTAACCGGTGTCGGGGTTCACTCAGGACGCAAGGTGACGTTAGGGGTGCATGCGGCGCCCCCAAATAGTGGAATCGTATTCGAGCGTGTCGACCTTCCAGGATCGCCAACGCTTAAGATTTCTCCAGAGCGCGTTGCAGATACTCAGCTGGCAACGCGTTTGCAGTCTGAGGCGTGTTCGGTCTCAACTGTGGAGCATCTGCTCGCTGCCGCCGCGGCCATGGGTATCGATAATCTGCGTATCACACTGGATGCCGAAGAAGTCCCCATTGTCGATGGAAGCGCAGCGCCGTTTATGATGTTGTTTGCCGATGCAGGCATTCAGTCACAACGTGTTTCCAAGCGCTTTCTTCGTGTCCTTAAAACGGTCCGCGTTGAGGACGGCAATAAATTTGCACAAATTTCTCCAGCCGATCAGCCGATTATTGATATTGAGTTGGCCTACGATCATCCTGCATTTCGTGGCGCTTTGACCACCCGAATGATGTTCTCGACACATCAATTCAACAAGCAATATGCCCGCGCTCGCACCTATGGTTTCGTGCAGGATGTTGAAACATTGCGTAAAAAAGGCCTGGCGTTGGGTGGAAGCTATGCCAATGCGGTGGTGATGGACGAATATCGAGTATTAAATCGTGAGGGTTTGCGATTTGAGGATGAGATGGTGCGACACAAAGCGCTCGATGCGTTGGGGGATTTATATATCTTAGGCGCTTGCATTGTTGGTGAGTTCAAAGCCTACATGCCGGGACATGGGATTAATAACGATTTATTGCGTGCGCTGATGGCCGATCAAAGCGCTTATGAATGGGTCCGAGAATCAGAGCTCAGTACGCCGGTTGATTTTGCGCTGGAGCCTATTTCGGCGGCCTAACAACCGCCAAGTCCGCGAGAACTCTGGCCAATCGTTCGTGGTTCACACCGTTTGCAGCGGCTTGCAGCAGCTTCTCTGGTGGCGACTCTCTCAATACTTCTACTGGTTTTGCACGAGCCTTAATAGGCTTGTGTGTGCATTTAATACGCGCGACGCCGGGCAGCATTGCTTGTGCGCCAAAAATCAATTGCCGCTGTTGGTGGTGCAGTTTCATTAATGCGCGTTTGTCATCGCTACATAAATGCAGCGTTTGCTTGCTGATCCATGCTTCATCAATTTTCAATGCCCACTGTTTTGAGAGCGTTACGGCTAATAGACCATCGACAGAGGACTGTGTGGCGTGCGCTTTGGGAATTAGTTTTTGAGTAAGCTCATTGATTTTTTTCATGATTGTTTGATTCTGCGATGCACAGCCATTCTCGGCACTTGAAGTGATACAATTGAACGTTATTTACAATATTCCTATCCACGGAGCTACACAATGCTTGGACTTGCGAAGAAGATCTTCGGTAGTCGCAATGATCGAGTGGTCAAATCGCTGCGCAAACGCGTCTCTCAAATCAATGAGCTTGAAGCACAGATGCAAGCGCTCAGTGACGATGAGCTTAAGTCAAAAACACAAGAATTTAAATCTCGCTTAGAAGAGGGCGCGACGCTCGACAGTCTAACAGATGAGGCTTTTGCGGTGGTTCGCGAAGCTGCAGTACGTGAGCTGGGTATGCGTCACTATGACGTTCAGCTGATCGGTGCGATGGTTCTTAATGATGGCAAAATCGCTGAGATGCGCACCGGTGAGGGTAAGACCTTGGTCGCGACGGCCGCCTGTTACCTCAATGCACTTGAAGGCAAGGGTACACATGTGATTACCGTCAATGACTATCTGGCCCGTCGAGACGCTGCTTGGATGGGGCGTTTGTATCATTTCCTTGGGCTGACCACAGGCGTCATTAATGGTTCTGGCGGCATGGGGCCGGATAACTCGTCTTATCGCGTCGAACCAGGCAATGATGGCGTGGAGTCTGGGTTTCCAGGTCTTGCGCGCTGTACTCGTGCCGAAGCATACAAAGCGGATATCACCTACGGCACCAACAACGAATTTGGTTTTGATTTTCTGCGTGACAACATGGTCATGTCTGAAGATGAGCGTAGCCAAGGGGAGTTGCATTACGCCATTGTCGATGAGGTCGACTCGATTTTGATCGATGAAGCGCGGACACCGCTGATTATCTCCGGCCCGGCTGCAGACACCAGTGCGCTTTACCAAGCTGTCGACAAGATCGTCCCCAAGTTGGTTCGTGCTGCGGATGAGCAGTCTGAAGGCGATTTCGTCGTTGATGAGAAGGCCAAGCAGGTCCACTTGACCGAGCAAGGACACGACAATGCCGAGCAGCTTTTGGTCGAAGCGCAATTGTTGGCCGAAAACGAAAGTCTGTACGATCCTAAAAATATCACTTTGCTGCATCACCTTGGTGCAGGCCTGCGTGCACATGCGTTATTCCAGCGTGATGTTGATTACATGGTTCGCGGTGGCGAAATTGTGATCGTTGATGAGTTTACAGGGCGCGCAATGGCAGGCCGCCGTTGGTCGGATGGCTTACATCAAGCCATTGAGGCCAAAGAGGGCGTCAAGATTAACCAAGAAAATCAGACGCTTGCCAGTATCACGTTCCAGAACTACTTCCGTCAGTACAAGAAACTGTCTGGCATGACAGGTACGGCAGATACCGAAGCCTTTGAATTTCAATCTATTTACGATCTCGAAGTCATCGTCATCCCCATGCATAAAGACAATGCACGTCGGGACTTGGCCGATTTGGTCTACTTAACCCAAGCCGAAAAGTATCAGGCTATCTTGGCTGACATTGAAGATTGCCAAAAGCGGGGTCAGCCGGTGCTTGTCGGTACCACCTCGATTGAAATTTCAGAAATGCTTTCCAAGCAACTCAAAGACATAGGCATTGACCACAAAGTTCTCAACGCCAAGCAGCACGAACAAGAGGCTGCCATTGTGGCAGACGCAGGCCTTCCCGGTGCTGTGACCATTGCGACCAACATGGCTGGCCGTGGGACAGATATCGTATTGGGTGGTGGTATCGAGCATGAGTTAATGTCGATCGACCCGTCAGACGAAGCAGCACGCCAAGCAGCCAAGTCCGCTTGGGAAAAACGCCATCAATCGGTACTCGAAGCGGGCGGTCTGCATATAGTGGGTACCGAACGTCATGAAAGCCGCCGTGTCGATAACCAATTGCGTGGTCGTTCAGGCCGTCAGGGCGATCCGGGTTCCACGCGCTTCTACCTCTCACTCCAAGACAATCTAATGCGCATTTTTGCCTCAGATCGCGTGTCGGGCTTGATGCAAAAGCTTGGTATGGAAGAAGGCGAGGCCATTGAACATCCATGGGTGTCACGCGCAATCGAAAATGCGCAGCGCAAGGTAGAGGCGCACAACTTCGATATTCGTAAGCACTTGCTCGAATACGATGATGTGGCCAATGAGCAGCGTCGCGTGATCTACAAGATGCGCGATGAAGTCATTCTCAACGACGACACCTTAGATGTTATCGAGGGGATTGTCGGCGATGTCAGTGAAGAGGTAGTTGGTCGGTTCTTGCCACCAGGCTCAATTGACAGTCAATGGGATCTCAATGGTTTAGACCAACATTTGCGCGAAGAGTTTGGCATCCAGGTCGATGCAGCGCAGTGGATGGAAGAGGATAAATCGCGCCAAATTGCTGATTTGGTTGACTATGTTCAAGATGCGATTTTGCAGGTTTACGGGGCTAAGCGCGAAATGTTCGGCGATGAAACCTTGCGTCTAGAGCGGTTCTTGATTTTGAGCCGCTTGGACGAGCAGTGGAAGGAGCACTTGGGTGCGCTGGATCACTTGCGCCAGGGGGTTGGCTTCCGTGGCTATGCTCAGAAGAATCCAAAGCAGGAATACAAGCGTGAGTCGTTCGAGCTGTTCACGGCGATGCTTGACAGCTTTAAGGTGGAAGTGGTCAAGGTACTGATGCGGATCCAAATTCAGCAGAAACCTGCTGACGATGGTGAGGCAGCGCCGGTTGCGCCTAGCGAAGCTGATCTTGCGCCGACGCCCAAAACCCCCGCGGTGCCGCCGCAAGGCGCAAAAATTGGTCGCAACGAGCCATGCTATTGCGGCTCTGGCAAGAAATACAAGCACTGCCATGGAGCGTTGAGTTAATGGCCGTAGGGTTGCAAGCCATTGAAGGCTTACCGGCGATTCCCGGCGTCGAATTAGCGTTTGGCTACAGCGGTATCCGCAAAAAGACAGCTGACGATACATTGATCATGCGCTGGTCTGAAGGGGCCTCCGTGGCGGCCACCTTTACTCGTAATGCGTTTTGTGCTGCGCCAGTGCATGTCTCACGTGCACACCTTGGCAAGCGGCCTCGAGCGCTGGTGGTCAATGCGGGTAATGCCAATGCAGGCACTGGCGATCGCGGCATGCGCGATGCGCAAAGCAGCTGTGATGTTTTGGCGTCATCGGTTGGGATCGATGCTGACCAAGTCCTGACCTTCTCAACTGGGGTTATCTTCGAGCCGTTACCGATTGACAAGCTCAGTCAGGGGATACGCGCTTTGGCGCCGAAGCTTGCAGAGCAGTCTTGGGACGGCGCGGCGAAAGCCATCATGACCACCGACACCTTGCCTAAAGGTGTCAGTGCTCAGGTTGAAATTGACGGCAAACTGATTACGCTCAATGGGATTGTCAAAGGGGCAGGAATGATCCGGCCCAACATGGCCACCATGCTCGCATTTATGGCGACCGACGCGGCTGTCGATCAGGCGGCGCTACAGCGCTTGCTAAGCCACAGCGTTGATCAGTCCTTCAACGTCATTACGGTCGATAGCGACACCTCCACCAATGATAGCTGTGTGTTGATCGCGACGGGCAATGCTGGCAACAGCTTGCTAGATGAATCCCATGCACAGTGGTCAGTTTTTGCCAACACCGTTGAGGCGCTTGCGTTGTCTTTGGCACAGGCGTTGGTACGCGATGGTGAGGGCGCTACGAAGTTTATCGAAATCTGCGTTGAGGGTGCTTTGAGCGTCGATGAGGCCAGAATTGTGGGCTTTGAAGTTGCGCATTCGCCGTTGGTCAAAACGGCCATCTTTGCCGAAGACCCAAACCTTGGACGTCTTTTAATGGCCATTGGCAAAGCACCGATCAAAGCGCTGGATGTGTCCAAGGTGAATCTTTGGCTGGGCGACCTTGCGGTGGTGCTCAATGGCGAACCGCATCCAGATTATGCCGAGGCGACCGCAAGTCAGATCATGCAGGCGGAGGATTTGTTGATTCGTATCGATCTAGGTCGTGGCGAATCAGACGCGTCGGTATGGACCTGCGATCTTTCTCACGACTATGTCAGCATCAACGCCGACTATCGAAGCTAGTCGCAGTTGAGAGTCCCGTTCAGGGACTCTTCTTAATTTGGACAAATCTGCATCTGAAACGGAATGTCTAACTCCGTTTGCTTGCCGCGAATATCCGGGCTGTCAAACTGAATCCAGCGCATCGACACCCTGAGCTTTCCTGCACTGACCTCGGGGTACATTTCGTGCGACTTATCCAGCATGATCCTGAGCATCATGGGCGGGTTAGAGCCGTCGAGCGAACACTGGAAAAAACCCTCATTGCCAACATAATCGACGAGCTCACCGCTTCGGCGTGTGGCGACCAGCAGTTCGGTGACGGCTTCACGAATGGGGCTGTAGGGTGCAAGCCAGCCTTTCATAGACTCGCGAATTTGATCGACCGGCTGTTTTAGCCAGTGATCGAATGCCACCAAATCTGTGGTGCTCAGAAAGCTGGTTGCGGCACTGCGTTGACGAATGCCGGTGATAAATTCGTTTTCCTTCAGATGGTTGTTGGCTTGACCACGCATGCCATGTAGTTCGTCGATCAAAGATTGGTGGTTTGAGCCCAGTTGATTTTGGCGATCGAGTTCTTTGAGTAGGTCACGCTTGACGTCGGTGCGCGTATTGAGCGTGTAGAGATCAAGGATCAGCATGATCGAGGTTTGCATGTCCAATGGTGACTGGCCCAGCAGGGCATGGTCAATTCGGTTGAACAGTTGCTCTAAACGCATAAACAAACGCATGCGTTCGTTCATGGGGACTTCGTAAATATTCACGCGCGACGGTTCCTCAGCCATAAATAGAGTCTATGTAGTCGTTGTACATTGCACCGGAGCTCGTCCATGGTTCCGTTATTCTGAATAATGTCCAAGGCAATCTGTCGTCTCTCTGCGGCAGAGGCCTGTGCACTGATAAATGCGTCGAGCTGGTGTTCGCTGATGTTGCCTCTTGCCAAGGCTCTTTGGCGTTGAACGTTTTGAGCCACATCGACCGTCAGTATACGACTAAATTCAGTGGTTTTTCGAGTCTCGCTTAGTAAAGGGATTTCGTGAACGAGGTAGAGAGATGTAGGTCCAGTTTCCTGGATGTAAGCTGATGATCTGGCAGTAATGGCAGGGTGCATGATGCTTTCAAGCCATCTGCGTTCTGCTTCAGAGCGGGATATGATTTCGCGCAATGCCGCTCGGTTAAGCTCGCCTGTTGGCAGCAATATGGCGCCGCCGAAGTGCCTTGCGATGGTATCAAGCGTTGGACTGCCGGGCATGACGACTTCGCGGGCGATCTGGTCTGCGCTTAACGTTGCGGCACCCAGTTCGGCAAAACAGTTGAGCACTGCGCTCTTGCCGCTGGCGATCCCCCCTGTCAAGCCGATGTAAAACATGTCTAAGCTATCATCTCGCGCAGCGCTGGCCCAAACATCATCGCCAGCCAGCCTGCGGCCGCTAAGTAGGGGCCAAATGGCATCGGCGTTTCGCGGTTCATGCGCTTGAAGACGATTTGCAGTACGCCGAGTATTGTGCCGACCACAGATGAGAGCAGAATAACGGTGAGTAGCTCCTGCCAGCCCGTCCAAGCACCAATGGCGGCGAGAAGCTTGAAATCGCCATAGCCCATGCCCTCTTTGCCGGTGATCAATTTGAAGACTTGATAAATCGACCAAAGCGACAAATAGCCGACAGCGGCACCGACGATTGCGTCACCGGGTGCCAGTGGCCAACCGGACCACAAGCTAATGAGCAGTCCAGCCCACATTAATGGGAGGGTGAGTTCATCGGGTAGCAACGTGGTATCTGCATCAATCATGGCGGCGGCGAGCAATGTGGCCGAGAAACCAAACAATGCCACACTGACGGGGCTTAGACCGTAGGTCCACACCAAAAAAACCGCGATGAAGCCGGTTACGGCTTCGATAAATGGGTATCGCAAGGATATCGGCGACTTGCAGTCGAAACATTTGCCGCCGAGCATGAGATAACCAACGATCGGTAGGTTGTGCCAAGGGCGAATGCGTTGGTTGCAGCCGGGGCAGCTAGAGGGGGGCCAAGCGATCCCTACAGGGGGCTCGATGGTGTCATCATCGATGGGCATCTCGAGGATTGATCGAGCCTCGATTTGCCATTGCCGATACATTTTCTTGGGCATGCGATAGATGACCACATTCAAAAAGCTGCCGATGCTCGCGCCGACAATAAATGTAATGGTGAGCAAGAGGCCCCATGGGAGTTCTTCGATATTCATGTTTGATCCGAATATAAAAATCCACGCCGTAGCGTGGATGAGTTTATCTGCTAAGTAGGATAGCTTAGAAAGCGCTACCCATGGAGAAGATCGGCAGGTACATGGCGAGAATCAAGCCGCCGATGACCACACCGAGCACAACCATAATCACCGGTTCCATCAACGATGTCAGCGCATCGACCGCAGAGTTCACTTGGTCGTCGTAATAGTCCGCAACCTTAGTGGCCATCGAGTCGATGGTGCCCGACTGTTCACCGATAGAAAACATTTGGATCACCAAGCTCGGAAACATGCCAGTATCGCGCATCACGGTGCTCATATTGTCACCGTCCGCAATCGACTCGCGCATCTCGAGCAGTTCGCGTTCGACATAGCTATTGCCGGTCGAGCCAGCCGCAGGCTGTATTGCATCTAAGAGGGTGACACCCGCTGATAACATCGCCGAAATCGTTCGCGCGAAACGCGCGACCGAAGACTTGGTTACCAGTGAGCCGGTAATTTTGTTGCGAAAGAAAAAGCGATCGACCTTCAGACGGAAGCTCTCGCTCTTGGCATAGCTTCGCTTGAATCCGACCACCACAGCGATAATTGCGCCAAGCACATATAAGCCATTGGCTTGCAAAAACTCTGACAGATCGATGACCTTGCGGGTAAATGCAGGCAGATCGCCCCCACTTTGTGCAAATAGCGCCTCAAATTGTGGAACAACCTTGATAAGCAACAAGGCGGAAACGCCCGCCGCAACCACCAAAACTGCGATCGGGTAGGTCATGGCTTTTTTGATTTTGCGGCGCAACGCATCGATGCGTTCACGGTAAGAGGCAATGACTTCAAATAACTCATCAAGCGTACCGGACTCCTCACCCGCTTCGACCAAGCTGTTAATCAATTGATCGAAATGTGCGGGGTGCTTGCGCATGGCTTGCGAGAGTGGCTCACCATTTTCAACGTCAAACTGAATTGTGGCAATCAATCGACGCATGGCAATGTTTTCATTGCCCTCCGCGGCCAGTGCTAGCGCCTGAACTAGCGGTACGCCCGACTTGAGCATCGACGTGGTTTGGCGCGTGAAGACGGTGATGTCCTCATCTTTGATCTTCGGCGGCATCAACGGCTTGCGGTCTTGCTTGACCTCGATATTACTCAAGCCTTGGCGGCGCAGGTTGGACTTCACAATGTCAGCGTTGTCCGACAGCATTTTGCCGGTGACTTTGCGCTGCTTATTGTTGAATGCCACCCATGAGAATAATTGTTGGTTGCTGACTCCAGCCATCGATTAATCCTTTGTCACTCGGTTAATTTCTTCTAATGAGGTGAGACCTGCGCAGACTTTCTTGATCGCGCTTCTGCGTAGGTCATCGACACCTTCCTCAGTAGCTTGAGAGGCAATGTCCAATGCTGTGCCGTTGCGCAAAATTATGCGCTGCATGTTCTCTGAAACCGGCATGACCTGATACACCCCGACTCGACCCTTATAGCCTGCATTGCATTGATTGCAGCCCACCGGGCGATTGATGGTGCCGTTCGCGATGTCGTCTTCAGTAAACCCTTCGGACAGCAGTACTTCGTGCGGGATGTCGGCGGGTGCACAGCAGTTCTGACACAATCGGCGCGCCAACCGCTGAGCGATAATCAATGTGACCGAGGTCGCGATTGAGTAGGGGGGAACACCCATGTCCATCATTCGAGTCAGGGTTTGCGGCGCGTCGTTGGTATGTAGGGTCGAGAGTACTAAGTGACCGGTTTGTGCCGCTTTGATTGCGATGGTGGCAGTGTCGAGGTCTCGAATCTCCCCAACCATGATGACATCTGGATCTTGTCGCAAAAATGCTTTCAACGCGCTGGCGAAGGTCAGCCCGACTTTGGGGTTAACGTTAACTTGGTTGATGCCTGGTAGGTTGATTTCTGAAGGATCCTCAGCGGTCGAGATATTGCGGTCTTCGGTGTTGAGAATATTCAATCCCGTGTATAGCGATACCGTCTTACCCGAGCCAGTCGGACCGGTGACCAAGATCATGCCATACGGCTTGGCCAGCGCTTGTTCGTAGAGTCGCCGTTGCTCTGGCTCGTAGCCCAGTACTTCAATGCCTAGCATGGCGCTTGAGGAGTCGAGCTGGCGCATAACGATTTTCTCGCCGAACAAAGTCGGGCAGGTGTTGACACGAAAATCGATTTTTTTGTTCTTGTTGACCTTTACCCGGATGCGGCCATCTTGCGGCACACGTCGTTCGGCCACGTCGAGATTGGCCATGACCTTGACGCGGGCACAGATTTTTTCCGTCATTGCCTTGGGCGCATGCGCAACCTCGCGCAAAACACCGTCGAGCCTCAAGCGAGCGCGAAGGTATTTCTCATAGGGCTCGATATGGATATCTGAGCCCCCTTTGCGAATGGCTTCAAGTAGCATCTGGTTGACGAAGCGAACCGCTGGCGCGTCGTCTTCATCAACGGCTAGATCTTGGCCATCATCTTCTTCCTCCGCTTCCACTTCGATTTGACCGAAGAACTCATCAAAGTTCATGCTGTCATCATCTTGGCCGAAGGTGCTGTGGATGAGTTCGCGCAGCTCCGAGTGACACACCAGAATCGGCTGCACCGCACGCTGATAACGCGTGCGAATTTCGTCGAGTGCGACGAAGTTTAGAGGGTCGGAGATCGCGACTGACAGCCGTGTGTCATCTGCTTTGATGATGACGGCGCGAAGTTCTTTTATGAGGCTGGCTTCGTTGAGCGTGGTGGGAATGGTGCCTCGATCCAGTGCGCTCAAGCGCAAAAGCGGCAATCCAAATTCCTCGGCGGCAATGTGTGCGGCAATTACGTCATCGACCATGCCATCGTCGACAAGACACTCGAGGAATCCACGGTTGGAGCTTTTGGCCTTGCCGAGAATTGCGGGGACATCGCGTTCGGTGATGTACCCCCCTTCAACCAGCCGCTTAGGTAGTCCGGTAAGAACGCGAGGTGCTTGGCGTTGTGCGGCGGGTTGATTCATAGTGTGCTATCCCATTAAAAAGAGTGTCATGTCTCCTTTTCCGTAGCCCTTGATATCAATGTGATAGTCTTTGCGCGCGGCAATCTTCGAGATTTGACCTGCGAGGTCGTCGCCAGATGACGGGGGGTAGATGCTCATTTCATGGAGGCGAAGATTCGGTCCAATTTTGCCGTTGCCAAAAAAGCCAACTGCCACATTGAATACCTCGTGCAAATTCTCTTGCAACGACTCTGGAATCTCCGCGCTCTCTATGGCGTCCTCGGCCGCACCGGCTGGAATCATCGAAAGTGCTGCGCTGCTGTAGCAGGCAATCGGAAAATCGAATAAACATCCAGCAACAGGCGTGCCAGTATTATCGCGATACGTGCATATCGCAACTTTGTCGTCTCGATTTAAGGGTTTGGACTCAATTTGAGTAACCGTGACCTCTTTGTCAAAAAGCATGCCGAGGAAGTAAGCCATTCCATCAGGGTTTAATGCCATGTTGTACTCCTTGGGCTCAGGCCTCGATCACCGGTACGATGGTCGACTGGAAAGATTCGGGCGTAAACGGCTTGCCGATCATGAATTGTGCACCTGCATTGATCGCAATCTCACGCATCTCACGTGACGTCTCTGTGGTGACAAAGCCGAATTTTCCGGTGTATTGTTTGGCACGAATTTCTCGCAGGAATTCAATGCCGTTTTTGTTGGGCATGTTCCAGTCCGAGATCACAAGCTCTGGTTGATGCGCCATCACCTGTTCAACGCCTTCCTGGCCATCTGCCGCCTCGATTGTGTCGTCGGTATCAACGCCCACTTGACGCAGAATACGTTTGACGAGCAGCCGCATCGCTTTACTGTCGTCAACAATAAGAATTTTCATTCGTTCTCCTAGTTACCTACTGTGCGCTAGTGCGCCATTTGCCTGTTCAATCATCGGCACAAATCGGCGGTTTTTTAGAGCCCGGTCACAAAAACTTGAAAAAATGTGAACTCAAGCGAACGGCGATTGAGCCGAAACAGGGGAGGCAAATAGAAAAGAGCGCAAAGCTCAAGGTGGAGCGAGGATATGTCAGACGATTTTGACCTGTCAGAATTTTACGAAATATTTTACGAAGAGTGTCTGGAGAACCTAGCGATCCTCGAGCAAGGGTTATTGGACCTCGGCGATGATGCCG
>JABXHR010000048.1 GCA_013373515.1 Gammaproteobacteria bacterium
ATGGCACACCGTGGCCGCCTAAACGCGCTGGTCAACATTCTTGGCAAAAACCCCGCCGAGCTATTCTCAGAGTTTGAAGGCAAAAAACAAATCGATCGCGGTGCGGGCGATGTTAAATACCATCAAGGTTTCTCATCGGATGTCTCCGCTGAAAACGGCAAAGCGCTTCACTTGACCATGGCCTTCAACCCCTCGCACTTAGAGATTGTTTCGCCCGTTGTCGAAGGCTCGGTGCGCTCGCGTCAAGACCGACACGGCGATGCCAATGGCGACTTGGTCATTCCAATCTCCGTTCATGGTGACGCGGCATTTGCAGGCCAAGGTGTTGTCATGGAAACCTTCAATATGGCGGAGTCGCGCGGCTACTCCACCAAAGGCACCATCCACATCGTCATCAACAACCAAATTGGTTTCACCACATCAAACCTCGACGATGCGCGCTCGACGGAGTACTGCACCGACGTTGCCAAAATGATTGGTGCGCCCATTTTTCACGTCAATGGGGACGATCCGGAGGCCGTGCTTGCGGCCACGCGCCTAGCGTTCGATTTCCGCATGGAATTTCACAAAGACGTGGTTATCGACTTGGTGTGCTACCGCCGTCACGGCCACAACGAAGCCGATGAACCGTCGGCCACCCAGCCTGAGATGTATCGCATCATCAAGGCCCTGCCCACCACCCGTACACTCTACGCCGATAAACTCGCCGCTGAGGGCGTACTTTCGGTGGCTGAGGCCGACCAAATGGCACGCGACTTCAGCGACGACCTAGATGCGGGCAAAATTGTCGCACCTGGCGTTGGCCCGAGCACTAAACTCACCAAGACACTGACCACCGATTGGACGCCGTATCTTGGCAATGACAACTGGCGCTCTGAGGCGGATACAGCGGTCGACCACACGACAGTCAAGGCGTTGTCTGATCAGCTAACCACCGTCCCTCTCGATTACCAACTGCATTCGCGCGTGGCCAAGATCGTCGACGATCGTCGCAAGATGGCCGCAGGCGAGCAAAGTATGGATTGGGGCTTTGGCGAGACCATGGCCTACGCCACGCTGCTTAACGACGGTTACAACGTGCGTATCACCGGCCAAGACTGCGGGCGCGGCACCTTCTTCCACCGCCATGCCGTACTGCATCACCAAGAAACCGGCGAGTCACTCGTACCGCTTCGTGAGCTTGGTAAAAATCTGGACAATCCACGTGATTTTCTGGTCATCGATTCGGTACTGTCCGAAGAGGCGGTATTGGCCTTCGAATATGGCTACGCCACGCACGACCCGGACACACTCGTCATTTGGGAAGCCCAATTCGGTGACTTTGCCAATGGCGCTCAAGTGGTGATCGATCAGTTTATAAGCTCAGGCGAGTCGAAATGGGGCCGTTTGTGCGGCTTAACTTTGCTACTACCCCACGGCTACGAAGGCCAAGGCCCAGAGCACAGCTCTGCACGCCCCGAACGCTTCTTGCAGCTATGTGCTGAAGACAATATGCAAGTGATCATGCCATCGACGCCCGCGCAGTGCTTCCACATGTTGCGCCGTCAAATGCTGCGCAAGCAACGCCGCCCACTGGTGGTCTTCACCCCGAAGAGTCTCTTGCGTCATAAGCTTGCAGTATCCACCATGGATGAAATCGAAAACGGTGCTTTCCAGCCGGTGATCGACGAAATCAATCCAATGGACGCGCAGAAAATCGACCGCGTCGTGTTGTGTAGCGGCAAGGTTTACTACGACCTGCTCGAACGTCGCAACGATCAGGCACTCGAAAGCACTGCCATTGTGCGCGTAGAGCAGCTCTATCCTTTCCCCTATGATGAACTCAAGGCTGCATTGGCCAACTACCCCAATGCCAAGTCTATCATCTGGTGTCAGGAAGAGCCTCGCAATCAAGGTTCGTGGCGCGCCTCACGTCACCGCGTCGAGCGCGTGTTGACAGCAGATCAAACCCTATACTTTGCAGGACGTCGTCCGTCGCCTTCGCCGGCGGTTGGCTACGCCAGCGTGCACAAAACAGAACAAGCCGAATTGGTAGACCAAGCGTTGGGCTTAATCGACAACCCCAACGAAAAGTAATCTCAGGAGCAACCTACAAATGTCCATCGAAATTAACGTCCCAACCCTTCCTGAGTCCGTCGCAGACGCCACGGTCGCCACGTGGCACAAAAAGCCCGGTGACACCGTCAAGCGCGGTGAAAATCTGGTCGATATTGAAACCGACAAAATCGTCATCGAAGTACCCGCACCGGCAGACGGCGTCATGGGCGACATCGCGCAGGCCGAAGGCGCAACGGTAACAGCAAACCAACTGCTCGGCACCATGACCTCTGCAGATGGTGCCGCTGCGCCCGCAGCCGAGTCTGCAGCTGCACCTGCCGCGGCAACAGACACCGGTAAAGCCGAGGCCATCGACATGCCCGCGCTACCAGAGTCAGTCGCCGATGCGACCATCGCCACTTGGCACAAAAAAGTGGGCGACAGCGTCAAGCGCGGCGAGAACCTCGTTGACGTCGAAACCGACAAGGTCGTGCTAGAAGTCCCCGCCACTGTCGATGGTGTCTTGGCCTCCATCGACGCCGCCGAGGGCAGCACCGTAACCCAAGACAGCGTGCTTGGCTCAATCACGGCAGGCGCTGCGGCGGCGGCAAGCACAGCTGCGCCAGCTGCCGCAGCTGCCAGTTCGGCCAGTGATGACGAAGCCGGCCAAACCAGCCCAAGTGTTCGCGCCTTACTCGAACAACACGGTCTTGACGCCAGTGCAGTCAAAGGCAGCGGCAAGAATGGCCGCATCCTACCAGAAGACGTCGAAGCCGCCGCAAAAGCCAAAGCATCAGCGCCTACAGCCGCTGCAGCACCGAAAGAGGCAGCAACGCCAGCCGCGGGTAAGCGCGCTGAAGAGCGCGTTCCGATGACCCGCTTGCGCAAGACTATCGCCAACCGCCTGTTGGATGCCAAGCAAAACACAGCCATGTTGACCACATTCAACGAAGTCAACATGAAGC
>JABXHR010000269.1 GCA_013373515.1 Gammaproteobacteria bacterium
CAATCAACCCAGAGGCTTGGGAGTGGTATCACCGCGTCGTTGGTAAAAATCGCTGCCCAATCGTCGATACTTGGTGGCAAACCGAAACGGGCGGCCATCTCATTACACCACTGCCAGGTGCAACGGCCCTCAAACCAGGCTCTGCGACGACGCCATTCTTTGGTGTTGAGCCGGTACTGCTGGACGATCAAGGCAATGAGATCGAAGGCGCAGCGGATGGCATCTTGGCCATTAAACGCGCATGGCCTGGCCAAATGCGCACCGTTTATGGCGACCACAAACGTTTCTACGAAACTTACTTCCAGATGTACCCCGGCTACTACTTCACCGGAGACGGTGCACGTCGCGATGAAGATGGGTACTTCTGGATTACAGGCCGCGTCGACGATGTCATCAACGTCTCTGGTCACCGCATGGGCACTGCCGAAGTCGAAAGCGCGTTGGTATTGCATGAAACCGTCGCCGAAGCGGCGGTGGTTGGCTATCCACACGACATCAAGGGTCAAGGCATCTACTGCTATGTCACCCTAATGAATGGTGTTGAAGCCACTGAGGAACTTCGTAAAGCACTCGCCATGCATGTGCGTAAAGAAATCGGTCCAATCGCCACGCCGGATGTCATTCAGTGGGCACCTGGCCTGCCCAAGACGCGCTCTGGCAAAATCATGCGCCGCATTTTGCGCAAGATTGCTGAGAACGAAATCGGCAGCCTCGGCGATACTTCTACGCTGGCAGATCCATCGGTGGTTGACGATTTGATCGCCAACCGCGCTGGCGCATAACACACGATGTCACTAGGGCCCAATCTGGGCCCTAGCTACTTAAAAAATTCAAACAACATCGGAATATCGCGCTCAATCTCAGACGCGCCGCCATGCATCCCCTTCAATTGAACCGGCCGATGCGCTCGACGGTCATCGATGCAGATCGCACCACTCCCAAGCAACGCAAAATCGCCCATTCTGTCGATCAACCCCTCATGCTGCGGCGCTGGACCAAACACCTGCCATTGCAATAACTGCGTTCGAGTTGCCGCAAATACTCGACCCTTAGTGGCCTCAAACACACGCTCGGCAAAATGACGTGTCTTTGGTGCGCGGACAAAAGCCATTCTCGGCTCCCCCCAGTGCAGACCGATAATGGCTTCCCCCATGAGCGACTCGACGTCTATCCAGTCCTCAAACTGCGTCTCCAAGTGACCATGATCTGCGGTGATCACGGCCGCGGCGCGATGCGCAGCCATGGACGGGCGCAATGCGGCATAGATTCGATTGAATCGATCGATGCTCTGTTTAGCCTCCGGCGAAAACGGCCCAAATCCATGCGCCAAGTGGTCGTAATCACTGAAATAGACATAAATCGTTTGATTCGACGCTTCATGGAGCGCTTGCTCAACCGCATCAACGAAACTGTCGTCTTGGTCATAGCCAAGCACAGCAGCTTGTGGCTGAAAGATTTGGCTGATAATTGAGTTTTGAATTTCCGCTGGCACCACCAGCGCATCAAAACGATTTACAGTCGGTGGTTTACCGTAATACTTTGCGGGTTCGACGACAGGGACGACTTCGTCTGTATTGGCCGGCCGCTTGGCTTTCCACGGTAAACCGGCATAAATCGCTTGATACTCTGGCACATAACAATGCCAGCCCAATAAGCCATGCGTCGCCGGATACAAACCACTCAGTAGCGATGGCACAGCAGAACCGGTCGCCGTCGGAAAAATCGACTGCCCGCGTACCCGCTCGTCAGCACTCGGCACCAAAGCCCACTGCTCGGCCAGATCAGCCCCGATACCATCCACAACAAACAGCACCCGCTTAGCTGCCTGATCCAAACGCCGTGTCAAATCTTGCCGCGCAAAGCCGTGTGATGGTGCAGCGACGGCACGACTCAGTTGCACCAAATCCCGCCCAGATTGAGCAGAGGCGAAGTAATTTTGAAATTGAGATGCGAATGCTTGCAATCCCACAATTTAAGTTCCCACTAAGAATTAGCCAAACAACTGACGAAAAATGCGATTGTGATTGTTACTATATAGAAAAAACGAGTGCACAACATGTCAGACGATCTGCAAACGCAGTTGAACAACACCATTAGGACAGTGTCCGATTGGCCAGAGCCCGGGGTTCAATTTCGCGACATCACCCCCATTTTGCAAAACCCAGCGGTGTTCAAAGCGGTGATTGATCATTTCTGTCAGCGTTACAGTGAACTTAAGCCAGATGTTTTGGTGTGCATTGATGCCCGGGGTTTTCTGTTTGCGTCGCCGGTAGCGTATGCACTGGGCTTGCCTCTGGTGCCAATCCGCAAAAAAGGCAAGCTCCCCTATCACACCGTTAGTACGGACTATTCGCTGGAATACGGCACTGGCACCATCGAACTTCACCAAGACGCCATTGAGCAAGGCCAAAGCGTGGTCTTGGTTGATGATCTCATCGCCACGGGTGGTACCTTGCTTGCCAGTGCAAAGCTCGTGCGGGAATTGGGCGGACGTGTAATTGAAGCGGCTGCCATTGTCGACCTGCCGGATCTTGGCGGCTCGCAAAAGTTGATTGATGACAACGTCAAACCCTATGCTTTAACCACTTACCAAGGCGTGTGACGTGGACTCCGAATTCGATCAATACCTCAATGAGATTGGCGATATCAAACGCCTAGATGACGATCGCGTTCACCTTGAAAAATCCAAACCCAAAGCACGCGTTCGAAAAGGTGCTGGCGACACCATGGCGGACCTGTGGGATGACATTGCGGATACCCCTGACGATTGGGTCGCCGATGCATTCTTAAGCTATCGCGCAGAAGGGGTGCAAGCGTCTGTTCTGCGCAAGCTAAAAAAAGGCCATTATCGCGTCGACGACACCACTGATCTCCATGGCATGACTGAAAAAGAAGCTCGTGAGCATATGATTGGGTTTTTAAACGCTTCTAAGCAGCGGGAACTCAGGGTTTTGCGTGTGATTCACGGACGCTCCAACCGTGACATTGACCGAGGCCCAGTGCTAAAAACCATGCTCGATTTCTGGTTGAGGCGTCGTCGTGATGTACTGGCGTTTTGTAGCGCTCCAATCACCGACGGTGGGCCCGGCGCTTGCTATGTTTTGATCAAGCGGCCAACCTCAAATTCCACATAATTCGGCCGCTATACGGGCCATGAAGAAAATACTTTTCCTCTTTCTGAGCTTGTTCACGGCGCAAACGGCTGCTGCGATAGAGTTGTTTGGCGTCAACATTACCAATGCGGATGCAGAGCTTTTTCGCAAAGCCATTACCGCGCGCGGGATACAGCCGGCCAATAATCGAGTGACAGGGGTTTTTGACAGCTACGACGTCAAGTCATTATTTCCGGGCGCAATCGAACTTTATATCGCCCAAGATCAAGACACCGGCAAGCTTGCATTTGTAGAATACTGCATCGCACCAAATCACCGGATGCGCATTCACGAAGTTCTCACCAATCGCTATGGCGGTGCGTTGGAAAAACCTGGGCGTTTTTTGTCGGATAGCGCGTCGGTGTGGAAACAAAACGGGGTGGAAATCACACTAACTCAATACCCTCGCCACGCATGCATGTCGCTGACGTATGCGGTAGTTGACCGCCTAAACGCGCTGCATCAGCGTTATGCAAGCCAAACCAATAACAGCCTTTATCCCGAATTTGCGCTTTAGTGCGGATGCTTGATGTCACTGATCAAGCGATCGACGCATTTCATCGCCAAGTCCAATGACGTGCGCAGCATAAACTCAATGTCGTTGCCATCATCCGCAGTGAGTACCGTGCGCTCACCCCATCCTAGTTTTGGCAATCGTTGCACCAATCGCTGAAGCTCTCGTCGACGCTCCGTGAGTGATGTCAATGCCTCTTCCTGCAAGGTATTGGGAAGTAGCGCCACGCTGTTTAGGTTTGGCAAAATCGACGCAATTGAGTCAACCAGCTGATTAAACTGAATCACCCAATGCTTCGAGTCATCCACAATTTCTATCAATGATTGCGCGCTGTGCGTCAGATCGCTGGGCTCACCTTGTAAAGTGACCGATTCCAGCATCAACTGCTGTGCTAAAAAGCGGCAATTAATCATCAAATCGCTCAGTGCAGAGGCTAGCTCGGCAATACTATCTAGCCGGCGTTTCTCTGCCCAGGTGCCCTCAGTCATTCCCTTGCCCTCGTTTGCTCTCAAAGAAGCGCCGCATCAATGCCGCCGCTTGCTCGGCCATCAATCCACGGCTGATTGAGACCGAATGCCTCAATTCAGTATGCAGCCCGACACAACTTCCACAAGCCCCTGTCCGTGGTTCAGAAGCGGCATATACCAAGCGTGAAACACGTGCATTGACAATGGCGCCAAAACACATCGGGCATGGCTCGACAGTGACATAAAGCGTGCAGTCAGACAAACGATAGTTCTGTTGTCGTGCGCACGCTGCGCGCATAGCAATTATTTCAGCGTGTGCGGTTGGATCATTGTCTGTAATGCAACGATTGCTCCCCTCTCCCAGCAAGGTATTGTTGTGACTAACGATAACCGCAGCAATTGGAACTTCTCCGCGCATTGCCGTTAATTCAGCCATCGACACGCAGTACTGCATCCAATGTTGATCCACATCATTGAAGATCTCGCTAAACTGCTTTAGCATTACGTAGACAGTGAATGAGATTCATGATAGCCTTGATCGATTTACCGCTCATTAATATATGTCAGAACTCCCCGCCTTTGAGACCTTCGAGTTTCGCAATGAACTCAACCAAGCCCTAAGTAGCCTTGGATTTGATCAACCAACCCCTATCCAAGCACAAGCAATCGGTCCTATTTTGGCGGGTGAGCATGTTATTGGCCAAGCCCAAACCGGCACCGGCAAGACAGCAGCATTCGTTTTGCCTATTTTGCAGCGAATTGATACCACGAGTAAAGCCACCCAAGCACTTATCATAGCGCCCACTCGCGAGCTTGCAGCGCAAATTGCTGATAGCGCCACAACCCTTGGCGCCCAAATCAAAGGCTTAAATATTGTCACTGTTTATGGTGGCCAAAGCTACCCCATGCAAAAACGCGCACTGAAACAAGGTGCACATATTGTGGTGGCAACCCCTGGACGCTTAATCGATCTACTAGACCAAGGGGCAGTCAAAACCGATACCTTGCGTATGCTGGTGCTCGACGAAGCAGACGAAATGCTAAGCATGGGCTTTATCGAAGATATCGAAACGATTTTCAACCAAGCGCCAGACGACTGCCAGCGCACACTGTTCTCGGCCACGTTGTCACCGCAGGTGCTCAAGATCGCAAATCGCCATCTAACTGACCCGAAGCAAATTCGAATTGGCGGCAATACACAACAATCGGCAGAGCAGATCAAACAATTCTACGTCCGAGTCAAAGCCAACCAGCGCGTGTTGGCACTAAGCCAGTTGCTCGAACTACAAGCTGTCGACGGCGCGATTGTATTTGTAAAGACCAAACAACAAACCAGCGAAGTGGCTGACGAGCTTGAATTGGCAGGCATCAAAGCCGAGGCTATAAATGGTGATATGCCGCAAAATTTGCGTGAGCTCACTGTCGAGCGGTTGCGTAGTGGACTGATTGATGTATTGGTTGCCACTGATGTGGTCGCACGTGGACTGGATGTCGAGCGCATTAGCCACGTATTTAACCTCGATTTACCCACCAACCACGACACCTATATTCACCGGGTTGGCCGTACAGGTCGTGCGGGTCGTAAAGGCACTGCTATTTCGATTATTGGCTCATCGCAGATGCGTATTCTGTCGCAAATCGAACGCCATTCTGGTCGCGAAATTGTAGAACTCGAGCGGCCCACTGCACAGAAACTTCGCGATCACCGTATCGGCAAGGTTTACGAATCTGTGTTTGCCGCTAACAATCAAAAAACCGATTCCGCAACTCAAAAAACTGTACTCGATTTGACCCGTCAAATCTTGGGTGCGATGGAGCCAGAGGAAGCGGTTTCCGCACTGATTAACGCATGGCAAGGCGAGCAACTAAACCGTATCACCGAGCTAGATTCACTGCGTCCTGAGCACAAAAAAGCCGCGCGCAGTGAGCGTAGCTCACCGGCCAAGGACAACAATGGCCGTCGCCGCGAAGGCAATGTGATTTATGTTCCCTACCGGTTAGGAATTGGCCGCTCACAAGGCCTCAGTCCTGGCAATGTCGTTGGCGCATTGGTAAATGAAGGCGGCTTGGAGCCAGGTGATGTAGGTGGTATTCGTGTACGCGACGATCACGCCATCGTTGAACTCAACAGTACACTGAAGCTCTCAGAGATCGGTAAGCTGTCAAAGATTCGCCTCAAGCGTCGTGCGCTAAATTTGATCCCTTTTTCCGAGCGCGCACCAAAACCAGAGCACTCAAAATATCAAGCCAAGGAAAAAGCGCCTCAAAAGCGTGTTCGATTCAAGGCCAGTGCCTAAGCACGCAGCGTGGCACCGATCGCGTGCCACACCCGATACGACTGGCAACCCGCTGTTGCCAGTGACATAATCGGTGTATTGTCGTCGCATCCAACCTTAGACAACAGCATGCTAAACACTCCCTCTGCGTCCGAATTTAGTAACGCGATTCACTCGCAATTCACCAAACTCACCGGCCTAGCTAATATGCCGCCCGTCTATCGACAAATTGGCAACAGCCACAGTGCCTTGAGCACCTATTTGGCGATGGAACAATGCTTGGTCGACAGCAAAATATCAGACTTCGATATCGAAGTGATTAAGCTCGCTCGAAGCGCAGAGAACCAGTGTGAATTTTGTATCGGCAATCACCGACGCAAAGGCAAAACTGCTGGCTTGAGTGATGATGACATCGAGCGATTGGCAACAGGTCTAGCACCAGAAGACCCGCGTGCGTTGAGCATTTATCAGCTATTAGCCCAACTGCTCGCTGGCGGGGATTTGCCGGAGTGGGCAGAGCGTACACTCGAAGATTTAGGTTACGACGACGGGATGCGCGTGGAGTTAGCCTTGGCGGTCGCTACAATTAGCTTTACCAATTGGTTCAATCATATCAACCACACACGATAAGACTGACACCGCTCAGATTGAGCAGTGCCATGGATAACGCTTAGTTAGACAAGCGCCATTTACGGCCAAGCTCTTCGAAGAAGCCGCGCTCTTGCTTAAGACGAATCCAGTGATTGATATAGTTGATCCACACTTGGTCATCTTGCTTCATTAACATCGCAATCGGTGTCGGTGCTTTGGCTTCAGAGACAGGGACCACCATCAACTCTGAGTACTTCTCGACCAAGGTTGCCGCCTCGACATTTGAGGTGATATTGGCATCTGCACGGCGCGACAATACCTCTTGGAAATCACGGGCAGGTGCTTCAACAATGACATGCTCAGCATCGGGAAAAAACGACTTAACCTGCATTTCCTGCGTGGTGCCGAGCGTTGCCGCCACCTTGACGCCCTTTTGGTTGAGATCATCCCAATCGTTAAAACGATCTGCGTTGTCTTTGTGCGTCAAAGGCACCGTGGCCAATGAGAAATATGAATCGCTATACCCTGCTACTTTTGCCCGTGACATACTTAAAGATGCTGATCCAGTGATGTGATACTGACCAGAGACAACACCATTAACCAGTGTTTTCCAATCGGTGGGCAC
>JABXHR010000073.1 GCA_013373515.1 Gammaproteobacteria bacterium
ACGTGGAAACCGAAAAAGCCCGCATTCAGCCCGAGCTAGATCGCTTAAAGGCGATGGGGTGCACCGTGGCCATCGTCTGTGAGTGCTCGAACACCATTCACGGCACCGGCAAGTCGCTGGATCAGCGCCCCACGCTGACAGCAGAAGAGTGGGTAGAGTTTGGCGCTCGCCTAGAGGCATTGGCGCAGTACTCCGCCGATCAAGGCTTGCCAATGGTCTACCACGCGCACATGGGCACCGTGGTACAAACCCCAGAGGAGATCGACCTCTTAATGCAGCACACAGGCCCTGCCATGAAATTGCTCTTCGATACCGGCCATACTTTCTTTGGCGGCGGTGATCCGGCCACCGTGCTGGCAAAACACGTGCATCGACTAGGGCATATTCATTGCAAAAATGTGCGTCCAGACATCATGCAACAGGTGTGGGATGAAAAGCTCAGCTTCCTCGATGGCGTACGTCGCGGTGTGTTTACCGTACCGGGCGACGAAGAAGGCGCGATTGATTTCGAGCCCATCCTCAAAGTGGCCGCGGAGGCGGGCTATCAGGGCTGGGTGGTCATTGAAGCCGAACAGGATTCCTTGGTGCGCGAGCCGATGCATTATCAGAGCCTAGGGCTCAAAACCCTCAAAGACATCGCAGCCAAGGTTGGGCTGGAATAAGGAGCTACTATGTCGCCGCTATTGCGTCGCCCAGCAGGCCAAGTCGGTAAGGTTCATCACATCACCCCCGAAAACGCCAATTGGGGCTATGTGGGATTTGATCTGTATCGCCTGAGCGCAGGTGCGCGCGTAGAAGAGGCCACCGGTGGTCAAGAGGTGATCTTGGTGCTGGTAGAAGGCAAGGCCGAGGTGACTGCCGCAGGTCAGGCCTTTGGCGAGATTGGTGATCGGATGAATGTGTTTGAGAAAACGCCGCCGCATTCGGTATACGTGCCCAACGATAGCCACTGGCAAGCGCTGGCCACCACAGATTGCACACTCGCGGTGTGTGGCGCACCGGGCAAGGGTGGCCACCAGGCACGCCATATTGCGCCTAGCGATGTGGTGGCGCTGACACGCGGCAAGGGCTCAAATACCCGCCAGATTCACAATATCGCCATGGTCGATCAAGACTTTGCCGATTCGTTGTTGGTAACCGAAGTGTTTACCCCAGATGGCAATTGGTCGTCTTATCCGCCGCATCGGCACGATGAAGACGATTACCCCAATATGACCTACTTGGAAGAGACCTATTACCACCGTCTCAATCCAAGCCAAGGCTATGGCATCCAGCGGGTATTCACCGAAGACGGCAGCTTAGATGAAACCATCGCGGTGCACGATCACGATGTGGTGCTGGTGCCCAAAGGCCACCATCCTTGCGGCGTGCCCTATGGCTATGAAATGTACTATCTCAACGTCATGGCTGGCCCCATGCGCCAGTGGATTGTCAAAAACCACGAAGATCACGCGTGGATCATCGAACGAGACAGCTAAACCGGAGGAGAGCATGCGAGCGATCAATCTAGATGACTTTAAAGCCAGCATGGCTCATGCGCAGTGCGAGGCGCCCTTGGCCAATGATGTGCAAAAGGGCATTCCAATCTACGCGATTGACGACGCAGAACTCCTTGCGAACCGACAGGCCTACTTAAGCGAGTGGGCGCAGGTTCTGATGCATGGTGCAGGTGTGCTTGTGCTCAAAGGGGCCTACGCCGATACCTCGTCGATCGATCTGGCCACAAAAGTTTTCAACCAAATTATTGCCGACGAAAAAGCGGGCGGTAGCACCGGAGCAGACCATTTTGCCAAAGCCGGGGCTAACGACCGTATTTGGAACTCATTACAAAAGCTTTGTTTGTGCGCACCGGATGTATTCGCGCGATATCACGCCAATATCGCCATTGATATGGTTTGCGAAGCTTGGGTGGGTCCTTATTACCAAATGACTGCTCAGGTCAATTTGGTGCGTCCCGGTGGCAAGGCACAGTCGCCGCATCGTGATTATCATCTCGGGTTTCAGACCAACGAGGAAGCAGCGCGTTTTCCCGATCACATCCATGCCTTGTCGCCTGCATTGACACTGCAAGGGGCGATCGCCCATGTCGATATGAGTATCGAAAGCGGCCCGACCAAATTACTGCCGCGCTCGCAGCGTTATCCCGAGGGCTATCTGGCTTGGCGCGATGCCGCGTTTATCGATTACTTTGAAGCCAACTACGTGCAGCTGCCGTTGAACAAAGGCGATGCGGTGTTCTTCAATCCCGCACTGCTCCACGCCGCAGGCGATAACGTCAGCACCGACATCGAGCGCATGGTCAATCTGCTGCAGGTGTCGTCGGCCATGGGCCGTGCCATGGAGTCGGTGGATCGTACCGCCATGTGCAATGCGCTGTATCCAGCGCTCAGCGCCTTAGATCTGGACGAGCCAGCGCTCAACGCCGTCATTGCCGCAAGCGCCGAAGGCTATAGCTTCCCCACCAACTTGGATCGCGACCCGCCGGTGGGCGGTTTAGTACCCAAGACACAGCAAGATTTATTAAAACAAGCATTGGCAGAGCAACTTGAACCCGATGCATTTTACGAGCAACTCAAAGCGCTGGCCGAAAGACGCAAAGCCTAAGCCCGCTTTTACTGGAGAACACAATGGTCAAAATTGGAATTGTCGGCCTAGGCCGTTTGGGTAAACGCCACGCCGAGAATCTGGTCTATCGCGTCAGCGGCTGCCAGGTGACTGCGGCCTGCAGCATCGTGGAGGAAGAATTAGCCTACGCCAAAGATGTGCTGGGTGTTTCGGATACCTACACCGACTACGCCGACATGCTGGCCAATGCTGACATCGACGCGGTGTTTTTGGTGACCTCCACCAGTCTTCACGCTGAGCAAATCCTCGCCGGATTGGCCGCAGATAAACACGTGTTCTGCGAAAAACCCTTGGCCATCAATGTTGAAGACTGCGAAAAAGTGGTGTCCGCCGCGGCACAGTACAATCACAAAATCGCCACCATTGGTCTCGTGCGCCGCTTTGACCCAAGCTATATGGAAGCCAAGCGATTGGTAGACGCAGGCAAAATTGGCCAGCCCATTTTGGTGCGCTCGCAAACCGTCGATCTTGATGATTTCGCAGAGTTCCAAGTGCCGTTCACCGCCACCTCGGGTGGTTTCGTCCACGATATGTGGGTGCACGATTTTGACCTTGCGCGCTGGTTCTTGGGCAGTGACATGACCGAAGCCTATTCCATCGGCGGCTGCTATCGTCACAAAGGCTTCGAGCAATATAACGATGCCGACAACGCCTCGGCGCTATGCAAATACGCCAATGGCACCAACGCCTATTTCTTCGCCAGCCGCACCGCCCAGCACGGCCACGACACCCGCACCGAAATTGTGGGGACCGAAGGCATTCTCAAGATCGGCGAAATCCCCAACGCCACCCGCGTCGAGATCTTCGATCGCGCCGGTGCTCGCCAAGAATGTGTACAAGACTTCTTCGCTCGCTTTGAAGAGGCGTTTCTCATCGAAGCCCAAGCTTTTGTCGATGCTTGCAATGGCAAAGAGGTCGCCCTGTGTACGCTAGAAGATGCCATGAACGCCACCAAAGATGCGGTGATGGTGACGGAGGCGTATAAGACTGGGACGCTTGTTAAAGCCTAATGTCGATCGCTTGGCCTCTTAACAGAAGAGGCCAAGACGACCGTTTGGCGATGACGAAGAATGTAAGCGCCACGCCGTGAACAGACGTTGACACTTGGGTTAATTGGCCGGTGAAAACGCGCCAGACTTTGAAAACGGAATGCTCAGAAGTGGCAATTTCAACGTGCCGCTCAAGGTGTAATCTAGCTGCTTTTGCGTCATGGCACTGCTCAGCAATTGGCTGGCAGCAGCAAATGGAATGGTGATGGGCAGTTGAATCACGGATGACTCGCCCGCCTGCAAACTCAGTCCAGAATCCTGCGCGCCACTGGCGATATTGATCCCATTGATCGTTAGCCCGTAGCTCACACCTTGAATCGGCATGGGAAAGCGATTTGGATTTCTCACGTTTAGTGCCACCAATGCTGTGCCTTGGCTGAGCGAAATGTCTTTGAGACCGATATCGCTGACCGACACTTCCGGCTGCTCGACGACTGGCACGCTGCCGCATGCAGACAGCTGTAATAGACCAATACCGAGCAACATGCTCATAAAGATTTTTTTCAATTGAACTTCCTCGAATGGATGTGAGCTAGTGTAAGGCACCCTTCAAATGACGGAAAGTGCAGCAATTTTAATGCAACCAATCCGCTTAATGAATTTTGCCGGAACACCGCTGACCACTGTTCCCGGTTCAACATCTACGGTAACCGCCGCGCTAGCGGCAATCACTGCATTTTCTCCGACTGTGACGCCTAGTAATATCGTGGCATTCTTCAAGCAATACGGGGCATCGTTATTTTAATGTGTTTGAGCGGGTTCCCTAGGTTGATTATGTTTACGCGTGGTCGGTTCATGCGTTCGAATGCAGAACAAACTGCTGGCCGATGAATCAGTGGATCACCAGTATATCGATGGCGCTGTCGGGGAGAGCGCCGCAATCCC
>JABXHR010000171.1 GCA_013373515.1 Gammaproteobacteria bacterium
GACCTCGGCGATGATGCCGATTCTGCAAGTGTCAACACGATCTTCCGTGCCGCGCACAGTATCAAAGGCGGTGCGGGTACCTTCGGGTTTATGCATGTCAGCCATTTTACGCACTCAATGGAAAACTTATTGGGCAAGATGCGCGATGGTAAATTGGCGATCACCCAAGAGGCTGTTGATTTGCTGCTAGAGGCTTTTGATGTCCTTAAGCAGATGATTGAGTCACTCAACGAGCCGGATTATGACCAGGCGGTGGTTGACCGTCTGATCGAGCAGATGGAGACGATGGCTGAAGGCAAGGTCGAAGCAAATCTCGACGCAGCGCCTGACGATCTCGAAAACTACAGCGCCTATTTGGATGAACAGCTCGCCAACGCCGAACCGATCGACGTGTCTGCAATTTTTGATGATGAAGAGTCCAATTACGAGCCGTTGGCTGAGCGCTATGACGATACGCCGCTTGACTCGATTGAGTTACAAGTCGCTATCGGCGAAACGGGCGTTTCGTCAGAGACCCCTTCAGAGCAAACTGTCGATGTCGTTGAGCACAGTGACATTGCTGACGAGCCTGAGTCTGAGCCAAGCGGATCAGAGGAGCCATCAAGCACGGTTATTGATCTGGCCGAAGTGGACCTAACACATGTGTCAGTTGGCCGCTCGGGTGACCCGAAAGAATTTGGTCAAAATTTAGGCAAAGCGCTAACCACAGCGGTGGACACCGTCTTGGTGCCAAACAAACAGGTCTCCGTCACCACGTCGGTGGCAAAAGCCTCTACACAAATCGAGGCGACAAACACGCCCACGGCAGATATGCCAGCGACCAAGCAAAAGCCTAACGAAGCCTCCGAGCAAGCGCCTAAAGTGAATGCTGAGAGCTCAATTCGCGTCAAAATTGAGAAAATCGACCAATTGATTAACTTGGTTGGTGAATTGGTGATTACGCAATCGATGTTGTCACAGCTTTCCGATCATTACGGCGAGGTGGTTCCAGCGCCGCTTCGCGCGGGAATTGAGCAATTGCAGCGCAACTCGCGTGAAATTCAAGAAGGCATCATGCAGGTGCGCATGTTGCCAATTAGCTTTATTTTCTCGAGGTTTCCTCGCTTGGTTCGAGATTTGTCTCGCAAGATGGGCAAATTGGTTGAACTCGAAATTAAGGGGGAAGGCACTGAACTCGACAAAACGGTGCTCGAAGCCATTGGTGATCCGCTCGTGCACTTGGTGCGCAATGCGCTTGATCATGGCGTCGAAACACCGGACGCGCGGTTGGCAAACGGTAAATCAGAGACCGGTTGTGTCACACTAAGCGCAAGCCATCAGGGCGGAAATGTAGTGATTGAAATTTCTGATGATGGTGCGGGAATCAATCCAAGAAAACTGCTGAAAAAAGCCATTGAAAAGGGTGTCGTTGCCGAGGACGAGTCGCTTAGCGACGATGAGATTCTTGAGCTGATTTTCCACCCTGGATTTAGCACGGCGGATCAAGTCTCTGATGTGTCTGGCCGCGGTGTCGGTATGGATGTCGTTCGACGCAATATTCGTGAGCTCGGCGGCACGGTTGAGGTGAGCAGCAAAATCGGGTCGGGAACGCGCTTCAGAGTACAACTGCCGCTGACGTTGGCCATCATCGACGGTCAATTGGTTCGTCTTGGGCGAGCTGTCTATATTCTGCCGCTTTTGTCGATCATTGAAACCATCCCGAGCGAAAGTGTCGAGATACAGGACATAGGCGGCAGAGGCAGCCAGATGTTTTATTTCCGCGATCAGTTTGTGCCGTTGTTGGATATGGCCAATGTGTTTAATACGGCCAGCAGCCGCGAACAGAGTGATACCTCCGAGAGTCTTGTGGTGGTGGTTGAGAGTTTCGGTCAAAAAGTCGGTTTAAAAGTGGATGAGTTGTTGTCCCAGCAGCAGGTTGTCATCAAGAGCTTGGAGGCGAATCTTTACTCTGTACCTGGCTTAACTGGCGCCACGATTTTGGGTGATGGCACCGTGGCATTGATTGTCGATATCCCGGGGCTGATCGCCACCTTGCAACGCAATGAGCGCGACAGCTATCGCACCAAAGGAGCGGCGTAATGGAACAGCGTTTCAATCAGTTGATCAACCGCACTGAGGCGCAGTTGGATTTGGATGAGGAGCTCGGGCTCAATCAGACCGCGCAATATTTGATTTTTACATTGGGTGGCAAAAAGTTTGCACTCGATATCCTCAGCATGCAGGAAATCCGTCGCGGCAATGTCATCACTGAAGTGCCGAATACCCCGGTGCATGTGGCCGGTGTAATCAATCTTCGTGGCTTGATTGTGCCAGTGATTGACCTTCGCCAATTGTTTGAGATTAAAGGTGAAACTTTGCAGAAAAAGCCTGCGGTGATCGTCACCAAGACCATCCAAAATGGCGCCGAAAAAGTGGTTGGCTTGATGGTAGATGCGGTGACAGATGTCTTTAAGCTGTCGACGGCTGACATCCAGGAGCTTCCCGATATTGGCTGCGAAATCGACCGCGAGTTCGTCACGGGTGTCAGTCGAATCAATGAGTCGGCGGTCATTTGCCTAGATGCCGATAAATGCATTTCATCACTCAGAAATCGGGGGCAAGTGGTGTCGCCGTTTTTTGAGGTCAAGGGAGGTGCAGCGGCATGAGTTCACATAAATATCGTGCCATGGCCGCATCGGCGGTGGTGCTGGTTTTGATCGTGGCTCTGGCGGCCTTCGTAATCAGTCAGCTGAAGAACCTGCAAAACCAAGTAACCGTAGAATTCTCGCAGTTGCATCACACCATGCAAATGTTAGACCCGGTACACAGCAGCCTGAAACTCGTTGGGACTCGGTTGGAATCTTCTCAGGCGTTTGCGTCAGATGATCGTCAGCGATTATTGCAGCGTATTGGCGAGTATAGCGACACCAACTTCAGCGGTATATCGACTGAGTTGAAGGACATTACGCAGCCGCTTGAAGTCTCTTTGCTCGACCTACAAAGCGTTCTGTCGAGCCCCAATCTGGGCGTTGCGCAAATCAAAGACGCGCTTGCTGACACAAATGCCGTCGCGACCAGTGTGATTGGTCAGTTAGATGGGCGATTTGATCAAGCCACTAAAAGCAGTGATCATGTTATCGACAATATGCTGCAGGCCATCTATTGGGGCGTGCCTCCGATGACTTTGTTCTTTGTGATTCTGGCCTGGAATACCATTCGCCTGAGCACTTCTGGCATATCCGCGTTGACCGCAGCCTGTGAGCAATTAGCAAAGGGTGATTTGTCTCAGCGTGATCCTGCAAACTATGACTCGGAAATTCGTCCGGTGATTGACTCAATCAACACGCTTGGTGCACGGATTGCCGAGGTGACCACTTCGATCGACCATGAGTTGCAAAGGATGGCACAGGGGCACTTCGATGCACGTGTGGAGAACCGGTACGGCGGCGCATACGGCACATTAGTGGATGCAGTTAACCGCTCAATTGCTGAAATCGAGCGTATTGTGACAGGAATTCGCGAAGTGGCCGTCGAGGTGCGCAATGGCGCAACTGAAATCGCTCAGGGCAACATTGATTTGTCGCATCGCACCGAAGAGCAAGCCTCCAGCCTTGAGGAAACGGCGTCGACCATCAAAGGTCTGTCACAGAGCGTTGACAACAATGCCACCTTGGCATCTGATGCCGACCAGCTCGCGCATCAAGCGCAAGACAATGCAGAGGCTGGCTCGCGTGTTCTAAAAGACTCCATGACAGCGATGGACGATATCCGTGCTGCCAGCGACAAAATCAGCGAAATCATCAATGTCATCAACGACATTGCCTTCCAAACCAACCTGTTGGCCCTCAATGCCTCGGTTGAGGCCGCTCGCGCCGGTGAGCAGGGCCTCGGTTTTGGGGTGGTGGCAAACGAAGTGCGTAACCTTGCCCAGCGTTCGGCTGAGGCGGCGAAGCAAATCGAAAGACTGATCGCCGATACGCATAAGAAAGTCCGATATGGGGTGGATCTGGTCAACCAGTCTGGCCAAATGCTGGTGACCATCGAGCATAGCAATCGCCGGGTGTGTGAGTTGGTGGCCTCGATTTCTCATTCAACCAAAGAGCAGTCGACTGGCTTTGGTGAAATCAGCCGCGCAATTCACGATATGGATATGATGACGCAGCAAAATGCAGCGCTGGTCGAACAAGCGGCCGCCGCATCCAAGACGATGGAAGGACAGGCATTGCAGCTGAACGAATTGATTCAAAATTTTGGCCAGCGAGCTGTGGTCGCCAGAGTCGAGCCTACGTCGTCTTTAATGTTGCCACCAACACCCAGAAAATCCCCTTCTTTGGCAATACCGCATAAGTCGAAGCCCGTGGTGAAGTCGGTCGAAAAACCGAAGACACCAAGGCCAGTAGCATCAACGCCGAAGCCAGAATTGGCGCACCCTGACCGAAGTTTCGATAATATGTCATTTGACGACTTCTCGGCGATTGGTACAACGAAAACGCATGCCAAAGCATCTGTTGGCTCGTCGTCTGCACCCGACCCAGTTCGGCGCGTGGTGAATACGCCGCTGCATACCGAGTTCGATGAGGACTGGGAGAGCTTTGATTAATAAAGGAGCCCGAGGGCTCCTTTATTGATGGTGCTGACTAGGGTAAAGAGGACAGCAATTGCTGAATTTCCGCCGCATATTTGTTGTCGGGTCGAGCCGTCATTACGCGCTGTAGACGCGCTCTGGCTCCGTCAAGCTGGCCACGACTTATCGACAGTTTGGCCACCTCGATTTCGTGTTTGACTTGCTGATCTAGCAAATATTTCAAACGTTTTTCCGCATCGGGTGCGTATTCGGTGTTGTTGAATTTTTCAACAATCGTGGCGAAGTCTTTTGCCGCCGCAATCAGCGTTTCGGTATCACGCTGCGATAAATCGCGAGGGAACCATTTTTCGAGCAAGCCCGTTTTGCCGTAGTCGTAGTTTGATAGTCCACGAATATACAGCGCATATGCGGTAAATCGGCTATTGGGGTGGGTGCGCAGGAATAGATTGACCGAGTCGATGGCTTTTTCAAAGTCACCATTGCCATAGTAAGCATAAGCAAGATCTAGCTTGGACTGCTCTGCAAATTCTCCGTAAGGGTAGACTGAAATGGCTTCTTCAAACAGGTCGCTGGCACGTGCAAAGCGCTCTTTGGCCAAGGCCTGACGGCCACTTTCCACGAGTTCTGTTTCGCTTAAACCTGTTCGGCTGTCTTTGCCGGTGGTTGAACAAGCAGTCACCAATGCCAGTGCGCTGAGTAATGCCAGCTGACGGAGTGCTCGAATTGTCTTCATATCCGCGTATGCTCCATTGTATTTTGCGGCCAAGTATAACCACATTGAGATGACTATGCCCGACAACACGCGCGTGCCAAGCACCTTGGGTATAATTGTGAGTCTATCCGATGGAAAGCAAGATGAATGAATGACTACAGTGCGTGTGTGCTTCAAAGCGGCGCGGGCAAGCGACTGGATGCCTGGTTGGCCAGTTTGTATCCGGACTTGTCGCGAGGCGTCGTTCAAAAATGGATAGATGCGGGGGCCACAATAGATGGTCGTAAGGCCAAACCCAGCGCTAAATTAAATGTCGGACAAGTGGTCTGCTGGCATGCTGTATTCGAGGTGGTCGTCGATCCCGATCAAGCCCAACCGATCGAGCTTGATATTTTGTACGACGACGATGACGTCGCAGTCATTTATAAACCGGCTGGAATGGTGATGCACCCTGCGGCCGGCAACCCCGATGGCACCATGCTTAATGCGCTGTTACATCATTTCCCGAGCGCCGCAGAGCTGCCGCGTGCTGGTATTGTTCACCGTTTAGATAAAGACACCTCTGGCTTGGTTATGGTGGCTAAATCACAACGGGCGCATTTAAGCTTGGTTGATCAATTGGCGACTCGTGAGGCGGGGCGGACCTATGATGCCGTGGTGACGGGTGCCTTGGTGGCAGGCTCTACCATCGATCAGCCCATCGCGCGCCATCCCGTGGATCGCAAGCGTCAAGCCGTGCGCAGCGATGGCAAACCCGCCATTACGCACTATCGTGTACACGAGCGCTTTCGCGCGCACACTTGGATTCGTGTCAAACTTGAAACCGGTCGTACGCATCAAATTCGCGTCCATATGGCGCATACACATCATGTATTGATTGGCGACCGTACTTATGGTTACCGAGCGGGTAATTTGGCCAAGGCCTCGGATCGGTTCAATGACACGCTGCGCCGCTTCCCGCGCCAAGCTTTGCATGCCAGAGCATTACAGTTTTTGCACCCGGCCGATGGTCGCGTAATGCAGTTTGAGCGCGAAATGCCCGACGACATGCAGGCGCTGATTGATTGTTTGCGAGATGACCTTCAATGCAATGGCTAGGACCGCACGTCTGCCTACTGCAAACCGATCGCGTTGCGGGGTATAGCGAGGGCACGCTTGGCGCGCTCAATCTGGCGACGCACGTTGGAGATCGGGCCGCACATGTACACGCCAATCGTGCGAGGCTACGCCGCCGGTGGCAATGGGCACATGAACCCGCATGGCTCACTCAGATACACAGCACCATTGTTGTCAAAGCGCCTCTGGCCGAAGCCGCGGTCGAGGCTGATGCGGCTTGGACGGATGTACCGGGGCAACCCGTTGTGGTGATGACTGCCGATTGTCTGCCCGTGGTGTTTTTCAGTGAACATCGGGCGGTGGTTGGTGTTGCGCACGCGGGATGGCGAGGACTGTTGGATGGTGTTCTCGAAAACACGGTAAATGCGCTTGGCGGTGATGAGCTCTACGCTTGGCTTGGCCCCTGTATTGGCCCGCAAGATTTCGAAATTGGGGCGGAGGTTCGGGAGCAGTTTGTGACACATGACCCAGCCACAGAACGTTTTTTTACCCAGGGCATTGCTATCGACAAATATCTAGGAGATCTCCACGGCATCGCGGCGCATAGATTGGCCAATATTGGCGTGGACGTCTGCGGGCGCGATGTACGCTCCACGCTCTGCGATCCGGCATTGTTTAGTCACCGTAAAGACGCCGGGCAATCTGGACGAATGGCGACAATTGCCTGGATTTCAAGTCCTTGAAAAACCCGCTTTAGTGGGCATTTATGGGGCAGTAAATAGTTTTTAGGAGCCGCTCCATGAGAAGCGATCGTTTAACCACAAAATTCCAGCAAGTGCTGTCCGATGCGCAGTCGCTTGCCATTGGCAATGACCATCAGCAGCTTGAGCCCGTGCACGTTGTGCTTGCGATATTGCGTGACGCTGACCCCGCGATGGTCAATCTGCTCAACAAAGCGGGCGCGAATATTAACGTGCTACGCCAAAATGCCGAGGCTGCACTCGCCGCGCTGCCGACCGTGCAAGGGAGCAATGGCGAGATTCATATCTCGCGCAACTTACTGCGTTTACTCAATCAGTGCGACAAACTGGCACAAACGCGCAATGACCAATTCATCGCCACGGAGCTGTTGCTGCTGGCGCTCGCAGAGGACACCGACCGCGAGAGCAAGGCACTTTTGCAAAATGTCTCGTTGGATGCCAAAGCGCTAGATCAGGCCATTGGCAAAATGCGCGGCGGGCAAGCGGTGACAGATCCAAATGCCGAAGGTCAACGCGAGGCACTCGACAAATACACCCTCGATTTAACCGCAAGAGCCAGAGCGGGCAAGCTTGACCCCGTGATTGGTCGTGATGAAGAAATTCGCCGTGCGATCCAGGTCTTGCAGCGCCGCACTAAAAACAACCCAGTCCTCATTGGACAGCCAGGCGTCGGCAAGACGGCCATTGTCGAGGGCTTGGCGCTGCGTATTGCCAATGGCGAGGTGCCCGAAGGATTGCGCGACAAGCGTGTATTGTCGCTAGATCTCGGCGCAATGCTGGCCGGTGCGAAGTTTCGCGGAGAATTCGAAGAGCGTCTCAAGGCGGTGCTACAAGAGCTGTCACAGGACGATGGCGCGACGGTGCTGTTTATCGACGAACTGCATACCCTCGTGGGTGCGGGCAAAGCCGAAGGTGCCATGGATGCAGGCAATATGCTCAAGCCTGCCTTGGCGCGGGGCGAATTGCATTGCATTGGTGCAACCACCTTGGATGAATACCGTCAATACATTGAAAAGGACGCCGCACTAGAGCGCCGGTTCCAGAAGGTGTTGGTCGATGAGCCCAATGTTGAGGATACCGTGGCAATTTTGCGAGGTCTTAAAGAGCGCTATGAAGTGCATCATGGCATCACGATTACCGATTCCGCCATTGTCGCGGCCGCGAGTCTGTCCCACCGTTATATTCCCGATCGTCAATTGCCTGACAAGGCCATCGATTTGGTCGATGAAGCGGCCAGCCGTTTGCGCATTGAAATCGATTCAAAGCCAGAAGTGATTGACCGTCTTGACCGGCGCTTGGTGCAGCTGAAAATAGAACAAACCGCCCTAGCCAAGGAGGACGATGAGGGCGCGCAGGCGCGATTGGGCGAACTCGAAACGCAGATTGCCGCACTTGAGGCAGAGCAAAGTGAGCTGGAAGCCAAATGGCTGGCTGAGAAATCCGCAGTCACAGGCTCGGCCCAAATTCGCGAACAAATCGATGCGGCAAAAAGTGAGCTGGAAGTGGCTCGCCGTGAAGGCGACTTGGCAAAAATGTCCGAATTGCAATACGGCATCATCCCCGCGTTAGACAAGCGCTTGGCTGATCAGCCTGCCGAGCGCGAGACGCAGTTTGAACTGTTGCGCAACCGGGTGACCGAAGCGGAAATCTCTGATGTGGTTTCGCGGTGGACAGGTATTCCCGTCAGCCGCATGCTGGAGGGTGAGCGCGAAAAGCTACTGCGAATGGAAGATGCATTGCATGACGGCGTGGTCGGGCAAGACGAAGCGGTGCGCAAGGTGTCACAGGCGGTGCGCCGGTCTCGTGCCGGGTTGTCCGATCCCAACCGTCCGATTGGCTCGTTTTTATTCCTCGGCCCCACCGGCGTGGGCAAGACGGAGCTGTGTAAACAGCTGGCCTTGTTCTTGTTTGACGACAAGGATGCATTGGTGCGCATTGATATGTCTGAGTTTATGGAAAAGCATACGGTCTCTCGCTTGGTTGGTGCGCCGCCAGGTTATGTCGGCTATGAGCAAGGCGGTTATTTAACCGAGGCTGTGCGTCGCAAACCGTATTCGGTGATTTTGCTCGATGAGGTCGAAAAGGCCCACCAAGATGTGTTCAATATTTTGTTGCAAGTGCTTGATGATGGCCGTTTAACCGATGGCCAAGGCCGCACGGTTGACTTCAAAAATACCGTGATCGTGATGACGTCGAATCTCGGCAGCGAGCATATTGTCAAAGCGGATCAAGACGAAGACTTGATTCAAGCCAATGTGATGCATGCGGTGGAGAATTTCTTCAGACCAGAGTTTCTCAATCGAATCGATGATACGGTGATTTTTCATCGATTGGAGCTCTCACAGTTGCGCGGAATTGTCGAAGTGCAGTTGGCACAGCTCCGCGCGAGGTTGGCTGAGCAATCGATTGAGTTGACCTTAAGTGCTGAGGCAATGGATATGATCGCTGAGCGGGGCTATGACCCCGTCTATGGCGCGCGCCCATTGAAGCGAGTTGTGCAAAATCTTTTGGAGAACCCGCTGGCCGAAGCGCTACTCAGTGGTGAAATCGCGGCTGGTCAGCGTGTAGAGGTTGATACCGATGGTCAGCTGCTTTCCATCCGCCATCAATAACCCAAACGCCGCAGCTTAGGCTGCGGCTTTGGTTACCCGATTACGTCCAAAATCTTTGGCTTGGTATAGGGCGGCATCGGCTCGATCATAGATCGATTCTGGTGTATCTGTGTTGTTAAGGTGGGCAAATCCCACCGAGATGCTCAGCTTGATTGGTGTGCCGTTATGGTGCACCTTAAATTCCGAAATACTAACTCTCAATTCGTTTAGTGCGCTCTCAAAAGCATCTTTGTCGAGCGATTGGTTGATGATTGCAAACTCATCGCCACCAAGGCGTGCTACCAGCGCTCCTCCTTTGAACTGTCGGGTGATCAGCTGTGCGCACAACACCAATATTTTGTCGCCAATTCGATGACCAAGCGAGTCATTAATTGACTTGAAGCGATCCAAATCAATGATCGCAAGCGCGCCGTTGTCCGCTTTTCTTTGAATCATTTTAGATACTTCCGCTTGAAAGCCCGAGCGATTGAGTGTACTGGTCAGTGCGTCGGTGCTGGCCTTCTTGCTCATTTGATCTAGCTCTGCTCTTAATTCTTCTGATTCTCTCGATACGGTTTCTAATCTTTCAGTCAGCTCGCGATTGCGCGCTTGAATTTCTTGGTTGCTGCGGTTTTGATCTTCTCGGAAACGCTCGATGGTGCAGCGAATGGCCTCGCAGGCTTGCGCCAGCATTTCCTTGTCGGTGATATCGTGGATTGGCAGCAATGCCAAATCTTCAATGTGATCAAGCATTTTGTCATTGAAGCGGTTGCGCTGTGAATTGGCGGCTGTGAGGTCAGAGCTGGTTACCATTAGGTGTGAATGCAGCTTGGCTAATTCGTGGCTGAGTAGCTTTACACTTTCAGAGGCCATATTTTGGCGCTCATTTTCTGTGGCCGGTATTTGCAGCACCCATTGCAAAATCTTCAACATTGAGGCGTTGAGGCTTTTGAGGTTTGCATTGGCCGCAATGCCGTCAATTTGTGCCAGCACATCGTTTTCAATGATGGGCGGCCAAGTTAATGCCCGAAGCTCTGTCAATTGATCCTCAACAAAAGCCACCTCCGCCTCTGGCGTGAGATTAGCCTCTTTGACTTGGCGCAGTACTCGACGTACCACGGGCATGACGCCCTCGGGCTCAGCCAGTCGCTCACGCAGTACATCGCGTTCCTCTGATTCATTAATCACCTCGTCTATGAGGGATTCGATGTTGCGTCGAATGTCCGTTAATTCCGTCGTAGGGTTGACCGACCAATTGGATTCTTCGTCCGTGTGATGGTTTTCGTTTTGATGATTGATCTCGTGCACAGCACACTCCCGCTCGTCTAGCTGTCATGGCTAACGGCAAACTTATCTTGTTGTTAATATTTGGACGTGTGTTTTGTGATGTCTTCGATGGATTTAGCCCACGCGGACAAATAGTGCTGAATAGTTGTCTCGAGTGCCGTTGGTCAGTGCGCGGTTTTTCAGCATTTGCGCTGCCGCCGCCATTGGGTATTGGCACATTACACGTTTGATGCGTTCGTCGGATACCGCACGGTAGAGTCCATCGGTGGCCAAAATGTAGCTGTCACGGCTGGACGCTGGAGCTGAATATTGCGCCATATCAATGGTCGGCGCGATACCGATGGCGCGTGTGACGGTATTGGAGTGGGCGTTGGCATGATCGGTGGTGAGTTGCGTTAATGCGCGATTGCGCAGTAAGTAGGCGCGGGTATCACCTGCCCAAAGCACGTGCACCATGTCATCTTGCAAAAGCAAGATGCACGCTGTGGCGCCAGATTGGCCATTGGATAACTGGTAGATCCGCTCATTGGCTTCACTGATATTGCGCAAAATCATTGTCACAGAGCCCTCAATTGAAGACTGTCGGCGGAACAGTGCAAGTGCTCTGCAAAGGGTGTGCGCCGCCATGCGACCGTGCTTGTGTCCACCCATGCCGTCGATCACAGCAAACAGCCCTTGCTCGCGCCAATCGAGGATTGCATCTTCGTTCTTGCGCCGAACGGGGCCGATTTCACTGAAGCCAGTGCTTAATAATTGCACGCGTAGGTCTCTATTTGTGGGTTTGCTTGATACAATAGCCAGCTATTTTAGCCTATTCGCAGCAACAACTTCACACTGAGGACCCTATGGCCATTCGCACACGTTTCGCTCCCAGCCCAACCGGATATTTGCACATCGGTGGTGCTCGTACAGCTCTGTATTGCTGGCTATTTGCGCAGCAAAAGGGTGGTCAATATGTGTTGCGCATCGAGGATACCGATCAAGAGCGCAGTACTCAGGAAAGTGTCGACGCCATTTTGGACAGCTTTAACTGGCTAAAACTGGGCTGGGATGAGGGCCCGTTCTACCAAACCCAACGTCTTGATCGATATCAAGCAGTGGCAAAGCAGCTTATCGACAACGACCTAGCATATTGGTGTTATTGCAGCAAAGAAGAACTCGATGCCAAGCGCGAAGCCGCCATGGCGGCGAAGCAAAAACCTCGCTATGACGGGACTTGCCGCCATGGGCGTGAACCGGTTGAAGGCATCAAGCCAGTGTTGCGATTTAAAAACCCAACCGAGGGTAGTGTGGTGTTTGAAGATCTCGTTTACGGCCGCATCGAAGTATCCAATGACGAGCTGGACGATTTGGTTATTCTGCGCCCTGATGGTATGCCCACTTACAACTTTGCAGTGGTGGTGGACGATATGGATATGAACATCACCCATGTCGTGCGGGGCGATGACCATATCAATAACACGCCGCGTCAAATTAACCTCTACAAAGCGCTTGGCGCAGAATTGCCAACCTTCGCTCATTTGCCGATGATTCTCGGCAAGGACGGCAAGCGCTTGTCCAAACGACACGGTGCGGTCAGCGTGATGCAGTACTTTGACGACGGCTACCTGCCTGAGGCACTACTAAATTACCTGGTGCGCCTTGGTTGGTCTCACGGTGATCAAGAGCTTTTTAGCGTCGAGGAAATGATCGAAAAATTCGATTTCAAGCACGTCGGTCGTGGTGGTGCCACCTTCGATACCGACAAGCTCAATTGGATCAACGGACAGTACATCAAAGCGGCAGCACCCTCTCAGCTAGTGAGCTTGTTTAAACAGCAGCTCGTAAAACGCGATATCAGCGCGCCTGACGACTATCCGATGGAAGTGCTTGTCGAGCTTTTGCAGCCAAGATCTTTAACGCTGGCTGAAATGGCAAGCAACGCTGAGTTCTTCTTCAAGCCACTAGCCGGTTATGACGAAAAAGCAGCCAACAAAAACCTCAAGCCAGCAGCGATTGCACCACTTCAAGCTGTACGTGCGAAATTTGCAGCGTTGAGCAACTGGCAAGCGGAGCCCATTCATACGGCAATTACCGAAGTTGTCGACGAACTTGAAATCGGTTTTGGCAAGGTGGCACTGCCTACGCGTATTGTTACCACCGGTGGCACCGCGTCGCCAGAGCTTGATCAAACGCTTGCGCTGCTTGGGCAGGCAGAGACACTTGCAAGAATTGACGCGGGAATCGCATATGTCGAGGGTTTGGAGTCTTGACATCCAGTGGTTACTGGTAGATAATTCACGGCTTATTGGGACCTTAGCTCAGCTGGGGTGAGAAACGAAGCATCGCTTCGCAGTTCGAACGACTCGACAACGTCGAGGCTGGGGTCTCCCAGCACAGCGTTCCCCATAAATCATCGGGCAAAGCCCAATGGTTACAAAAGTTTTGGGGCCTTAGCTCAGCTGGGAGAGC
>JABXHR010000018.1 GCA_013373515.1 Gammaproteobacteria bacterium
ACAGTGGCTGATGTGGCAAATGGGCGGCCTCGGACCCATGGCGGGCCAAGCGCACCACTTTCTCAAGTACGCACCGGCAATGGATCCCCCCAACGACCTGCCCTACGCCCAAGATCGCTACCGAACCGAAGTGGCTAGACTCTACAACGTTATGAACAATCAACTCGCCAGATCACGCTATCTCGCTGGCGATTTCTACAGCATTGCCGATATCGCTTGCTGGGGCTGGGCGAGCCTGTATGAAGGTCAACAACAAACACTGGACGACAAACCGCACTTAGCGCGCTGGTTGGATGAATTGAGCCAACGCCCGGCCGTGATCGCTGGCCGCGAAGTTGCAGCAGATCTGCGCAGCCAGCTGGAGAGAGATCGTGCGGCGCAAGCAGTGTTGTTCAAAGCACAACAGCCGAAGTAGCTCGCAGACTTGCGACATTGAAAAAAGCGGTAACAATATAGGGTTGAGGGGAATTAAACCCAACGGCCACTCGCGGCATTAGGACGGGTTTGGAACCGAACCCATCGCGCGATGGGTGTCCCCAATTACAAAGGAATTTAAATGTCTATCCAGATCATTCCGGTCGATCCATTTGACTACGTTGTGTTCGGCGGCTCCGGTGATTTAGCGCTGCGCAAGCTCTTTCCGGCACTTTACGAGCGCGACCTTGATGGCCAGCTGCCAGACGACGCTCGCATCATTGGCGCCTCACGCAGCGTGCTTTCAAACGACGATTTCACGGCAAAGGTCGAGAATTCACTTCGAAAATATATCCCGAGCGATCGCATCGACGATACCGCGCTGTCGCGTTTTATTGGCCGATTGAGCTACTGCGCGGTCGACGCTACCAGCGACGCCGGTTGGCAAGACTTACACGCCACCTTAGATGGCCGCAACAGCGTTGTGCGCGCCTTTTATCTATCGGTAACCCCAAAACTATACGAAGACATCTGCGAACGGCTCAACCGCTTCGATTTGATTACCTCCGAAACGCGCGTGGTGCTCGAAAAACCCATCGGCACCAACGGCCAAACCGCCAATGAAATCAACAATGCGGTCGGGCGTTATTTCGACGAGACGCAAATTTATCGAATCGATCATTACCTAGGCAAAGAAACTGTTCAAAATCTAATGGCGCTTCGATTTGCTAATGTCTTTTTCGAGCCGATTTGGAATCGTCAATACATCGATCACGTGCAAATTACGGTGGCCGAGACCTTGGGGCTCGAAGGCCGCACCTACTATGACGGCTCCGGTGCAACTCGCGATATGGTGCAAAACCACATCATGCAATTATTGTGTTTGACGGCCATGGAGCCGCCAGCACACATGGACGCTGACGCGGTGCGCGACGAAAAACTCAAAGTACTCAAAGCCCTAGATCCGATCACCAGCGACAATGTGGCACAACTGACCGTCAGAGGACAGTACACCGCAGGCTCAAGCGGCGGCCAAGCAGTGCCCGGCTATCTCGACGAATTGGGCATCGATCAAAGCCAAACGGAAACCTTTGTCGCAATGCGCGCCGAAGTTAAAAATTGGCGTTGGAACGGCGTGCCGTTTTATCTGAGAACGGGTAAGCGCCTGCCCAAGCGTGTCTCTGAAATCGTCATCCAATTCCGCGAACTGCCGCACAGCATCTTCACCGATGTCACGGGCGGTAAAATCACGGCCAATCGCTTGGTGATTCGCCTTCAGCCAGACGAGGGCGTCGAACAATACATGATGATCAAAGATCCCGGCCCAGGCGGCTTCCGCTTCAAGGAAATTCCGCTCGATATGAGCTTTGCCGATGCCATGGATTCGCGCAACCCTGATGCCTATGAGCGGCTCTTGCTCGATGTTATTCGTGGCAATCAAACATTATTCATGCGCCGCGATGAAGTACGCGCGGCGTGGAATTGGATCGATCCCATCTTGGAAGCTTGGAGCGAACAGGCCAAAAAGCCCGCCAATTACTCGGCAGGATCTTGGGGACCGAGTGCCTCGACGGCACTGATTGAACGTGATGGCCGCTCATGGCACGGAGAAAACGACTAATGGAATTTGACAATCTCATCAAAGCAATCAGCCCGAGCGCGCAAACACTGCGTGAGCTATTTGCCAGTGACCCCGATCGCTTTGCGCAATTTAGTTTTGAAGCGGATGGCTTGTTAGTCGATTTGTCGAAAACCCACATGACGCCATCACTGTTAGCGCAATTGCTTGATTTGGCCAAAAAGCGCGGGCTAGAAGCGGGCAGAGACGCCATGTTTAACGGTGAGAAGATTAACCTCACCGAGCAGCGCGCTGTTTTGCATACTGCGTTGCGAGCGACAGAGAACTTGGCCACTCAAGTCGACGGCCAAGCCATCGCCAGCGATGTTCATCAAACGCTGGCGCGAATGGCACAGTTTGTTGACGCTATACACACCGGCGAGCTACGCGGCGCCAGCGGAGAGCGATTTACCGACGTGGTCAATATTGGCATCGGTGGCTCCGACCTCGGCCCTGTCATGGTCTGCAAGGCACTTAAACCCTATCAAACCAAAGGCATTACGCCGCACTTTGTATCGAACGTGGACGGCGCACATATCGCCGATACATTGGCCACGCTCAACCCTGCAACCACATTCATTTTGGTGGCCTCAAAAACATTCACCACGCAGGAGACCATGACCAATGCCAACTCAGCTCGTCAGTGGCTTGTCGATGCATTAGGGTCTGAGGCTGTTGGAGCACACTTCGCGGCATTGTCCACCAATCTAGAGGCTGTCGCAGACTTCGGTATCAATACCGACCGAGCATTCGGATTCTGGGATTGGGTTGGTGGGCGTTACTCAGTGTGGTCGGCCATCGGTCTGCCGGTGGCGCTGGCAGTTGGCTTTGACCAATTCCGTGAATTTCTCGCCGGTGCCCACGCCATGGACACTCACTTTCAGACCGCGCCGCTGAGTGAAAATCTACCGGTGCTAATGGCACTGATGGGCATTTACTATCGAAATGTAGAGAAGTTTGCCAGCCATGCGGTATTGCCTTACGACCAGCGCCTCGATCGCTTCGCCGCATACCTGCAGCAGCTCGATATGG
>JABXHR010000132.1 GCA_013373515.1 Gammaproteobacteria bacterium
AACAGTGTGCTCAAGGTTGAAGATATGAATTTTGTTGCGCTCACCGTAAATATAGGGAGCCATTTTTGGACACCAGTAACGGGTTTGGTGACCGAAGTGCACGCCAGCTTCAAGCATTTGGCGCATTGATACTTTACTCATCAGTTTTCCTTAAGAGTGGGTTGAGCCTCCGCACTTGAAACAAAGGTAACGCATGAGCGCACCCACCTCTGCCTTAACCAAGCGCGTGTGAAAGCCGAACAAAATACCACTCATGTCCCACTCAGTCAATCGATATGTACTGAAACAAGCTTGCCTCAAGATTTAACCCCTCGATTGCGTGGCTAAAATACCGCCACTGCAAAAAACACCGCTATTTCTCTGATACAATTTGCCGGTTATTGAATTGGTATTGATGAGCAAAACATGTCTGTCACCTTAAAGTCCGCTGATGAAATCGAGAAAATGCGCGCCGCCGGTGCATTGGCGTCACAAGTCCTCGATATGATTGCGCCCCATGTGACACCGGGGGTTACAACGGGTGAACTAGACCGAATTTGTCATGAGTACATCGTGGCGCACCGCGCAGTACCTGCACCGCTCAATTACCGTGGATTCCCAAAGTCGATTTGTACGTCAATCAATCACCAGGTCTGTCACGGCATTCCGGGCAGCAAAGCCTTAAAAGATGGCGATATTGTCAATATCGACGTCACCGTGATTTTGGACGGCTGGCACGGGGACACCAGCCGGATGTACACCGTCGGAAAGCCCACTATTAAAGGCCAGCGTATCTGTGACATCGCAAAGCATGCGCTCGATATTGGCCTGCAAATAGCGGGCCCCGGCGTCACACTGGGCGACATCGGCCATGCCATTCAAACCTACGCCGAAGGCGAAGGCTGCTCTGTGGTACGTGAATATTGCGGACATGGCATCGGCAAATTATTCCACGAAAAACCCGAGGTGCTGCATTATGGCCGCCCAAATACTGGACTACGTCTGACACCCGGCATGACCTTCACCATCGAGCCCATGGTCAATCTTGGCAAGCCACAAACCAAAACCCTGCCCGATGGCTGGACAGTGGTCACCAAAGATCGCAGTTTGTCGGCGCAGTGGGAACACACCATCGCGATCACTGACAACGGCATCGACATCCTAACCCTTAGCTGATCATGTCAATCGCAAACGAGCTGCGCAAGCCGCTACGCGATTGGCAAGCAGAAGGGCTCGACGAACTAGAGATTCTTGCGCGCTACATCACTACTGTCGATGAGGCACTATGCAAATTGTTCGAAACGCATTTCGGCGAGCACTGTCAAAGCGCCTGCTTACTCGCGGTCGGCGGCTACGGACGTGGTATGCTGCACCCCTACTCCGACATCGACGTGTTGCTACTGGTCGATGACACCACGCTCGATGAGCAGATCGCCAGCGATTTCATCACTGCACTTTGGGACACCGGCTTTGATATCGGTCACTCCGTGCGCAACGTGACACAGTGCATCGAAGAAAGCACCGACCTTACCATTATGACGGCGCTTTTTGAGCGGCGATTTTTAGCAGGGACAACCGCACTCAACCAGTCGCTAAATAACGCATTGGTTGATCACACACACTGGACTGCGCAACGATTTTCTGAAGCAAAGATGGGTGAACTTCGCGATCGACACAGCAAAGAGAGCGATGGCAGCCGACGCGTCGAGCCAAACCTCAAAACCGCACCCGGCGCGCTCAGAGACCTCCATACACTCCGCTGGATCGGTTTGGCCGTGCTTAAAACCGGTCGATTTGAAGACTGGGCGGACATGGGATTCTTGCGCCAAAAAGAAGCGGATGCGCTGGTTGAGGCAGATGCGTTTTTCAACCGACTTCGCGCTAAGGTGCACTTATTCATTGGCCGCAAAGAAGACCGGCTGACCTTCGATATTCAACAACGGCTGGCAGATGCCAACTCAGGTTCAAATGATAACCGCGCGATCGAAAGGTTTATGCGTCAGGGTTACTACCACTACGCCAATATCGTCGATCAACTGGCACATTTAAGTGTGCAAAAATTTAACGAGCACTTTATCAGCCATCATGTTGATGCCGAGCCGCTCAACGATCGATTTGTTTTGCGCGGAGACACCATTCATGTCAAATCAAACGACGTCTTCAAACGATACCCGCCTGCGCTGCTCGAAATATACGTCGTCACCGCTTCTGACCCTCGAATTAAGCAAATTGGCACAGAGACGATCCGCGCCATCCACGATTCATTGCATCTAATCGATGACACCTTTCGTGAAGAATTTGTACCCCGCAAATTATTTATGGAGCTGCTCCGACAGCCCTCAGGCGTCAGCCACCAGCTTCTCAGGATGCACCGCCATGGCGTGTTGCGTCGCTACTGGCCAGACTTCGATAAAATCACCGGCCTGATGCAGTTTGATATGTTTCATATTTACTGTGTCGATGAGCACACACTGTGGGTGGTGCGCTACCTTCAGCGTATGCAGTTTTCCAAATATAGCGAGCACTACCCCATTGCCGCCAGAGTGGCCAAAACCGTCGATCCAGCGCTGCTATTTATGATGGGACTGTGCCATGACATCGCCAAGGGACGCGATGGCGACCACAGCATTGTCGGCGCGCCAATTGCCTATGAATTCGCGCTGCGCCATGGCGTTGGCGAACAAGACGCAAAACTGGTTGAATGGGTTGTTCGCCACCATTTATTGCTCTCGACGACCGCTCAAAAACAAGACATCTCTGACCCGGATGTCATCGAGAGCTTCGCCAACATTGTCGGCACCAAAGAACGGTTAAATTACCTCTTTCTACTCACCATTGCCGACATACAGGGCACACAGCCTGCACTTTGGAACTCCTGGCGCCAAAGCCTTATTCGACGGTTCTATCATCTGTCAGCCAGTGTATTGGCCGAGGAATTAAATACTGACGAGCTCATTGATCGTCGCCGAAAACTGGTGCGCGAGAAGCTCTGCAACAGCATGAGTGAAAACGAGGCCTCCAGTCTTTTATCATTGATCGGTGAAGAAGGCCTGCGCAGCAACAGCTCAGCCGAGATGGCGTGGCAGCTTGAGCGCATTCGCGACAATCACGGCGAAGCATTTATCGAACTGGTCAACTTCGATGACCATGGCAGTACCACATTGGTCGTACACCACCCCGATCAGCCGTTTTTACTCGCACGCGTGTTCGCAGAGTTGGCACGGCGTCAAATTAGCGTGTTGTCCGCCTCAATTCTGACCACCTCAAGCGGCAATGCACTCGACAAAATACGTATCACGGACCGCCAAGGCGAAATCATTAGCAACCCGAACGATCAGGCCATGATCAAACGCTGGGTAATGCAGGCGCTCGATGCGCCCTACAAACCTGCCGTGGCGCGACAGCCCAAGAACACCCAAGCACTTAAAGTTGACCTTTCCGTCGATTTTGAACCACTGAGTGACACAGAGCTGCGCATGCTGGTCACCGCGAAGTCGCAGCCCGGATTACTGGCAGCGATCACTGCCGCCATTGCAAGGGCTAATTGCAATATCCTCAACGCCAACATCGCTAGTTTCGGAGAGAAAGCAGAAGACAGCTTCGTGATCTCTCCCGCCGATGACAAGATCACCACCAGTGAAACACTGAGAACAGAGCTCAAAGAAGCCATTCGCGAAGCGATCAGCGAGTTATCCCATGTCTGAAATTGAACTACTCAAGTCCCTAATCCAACGACCATCGCAAACGCCAGACGACGCAGACTGTATGGGCATCATTTTCGATCAGCTGTCACCGCTGGGTTTTAAGATCGAATGGTTTGATCACAATGGCGTCAGCAACTGCTTAATCACGCATGGCGATGGCCATCCGAAGGTTTTGCTGGCAGGACATACGGACGTTGTGCCGACAGGCCCAGAGGACGACTGGACATACCCACCCTACAGCGCCACCGTGGTCGACAACATCCTCTATGGTCGCGGTGCTGCCGATATGAAGTCAGGGGTTGCTGCACTGACCATCGCTGCAAAGCAATTTGTCGAAGCTAGCCCCGCCCATCAGGGCACGCTTGCACTGCTGCTCACTAGCGATGAGGAAGGCCCCGCAATCGACGGCACCAAACACGTGATCGACCAGTTGCAGGCACGTGGTGAGACTTACGATTACTGTATTGTTGGCGAGCCCTCATCCGATCGAACATTTGGCGATACCATCCGAGTCGGGCGCCGTGGCTCATTGAGCGCCGAGATCGAGTTCCATGGCGTTCAGGGGCACGTGGCGTATCCTGAGAAATGTAAAAACCCAAATCACACCATGGCTGATTTTTTATCAGTGCTAATGTCATCGCCATTAGACAACGGCAACGATTATTTTCCGCCCTCGACATTGCAGATCACAAACATCCATTCGGGCACCGGCACGCATAATGTCGTGCCAAATCGCTCAGAATTATGGCTAAATATACGCTTCAATACCGAGCACACCGCAGCTCAGCTCAAAGCCCGCATTGAAAACGCGCTGGCCGATGTTGATGCCAACTACAGCATTCAATGGCGTCATACTGCAGATCCATTTTTGACCGAGCAAGGCAAACTCATCGCGGCCGCACAAGCGAGTATCACGGAAGCTTGCAACCTCACCCCGGCACTTTCAACGGCGGGCGGCACCTCGGATGGTCGATTTATCGCACCAACCGGCACCGAAGTGATCGAGCTTGGCGTCAGAAATGAGACCATCCACCAAATTAATGAAAATGTAGACCTCGCTGAAGTGCACCAAGCACGCGAGGTTTATCTAAATATCATCCAAAGACTATTGAACCAATAAAAGGGATCACTTATGGGATTGCTGACTGGCAAAAAAATTCTTGTGACAGGTGTGGCGAGTAAACGCAGTATCGCCTGGGGCATCGCACAATCTATGCATCGCGAAGGCGCGACACTGGCGTTTACATATATGGGCGATCGGCTCAAAGACAGAGTCATTGACCTCGCAGCACAATGCGACTCCGATCTGGTACTGCCTTGCGACGTTCAAAACGACGACGAAATCAGCGCCGTTTTCAAAACGCTCGGCGAACAATGGGGCACATTGGACGGCTTTGTTCATGCGATTGCCTTTGCGCCTTCAGAAGAGCTCGCTGGCGATTTTGTCGACAACACGACGCGCGAAGGCTACAAACTCGCCCACGAAGTGAGCGCCTATAGCTTTACTGCAATGGCCAAAGCTGCACGCCCTATACTCAACCCTGAGGGCGCAAGCCTGATGACGCTGACTTATTTAGGCGCGGAGCGCACACTACCAAACTACAATGTCATGGGTCTAGCCAAGGCCAGCCTTGAAGCCAATACACGCTATATGGCTGTCGCCATGGGTAAGGACAATGTGCGTGTCAACGCCATTTCGGCTGGCCCTATCAAGACCTTGGCAGCCTCAGGCATTGGCGACTTGAAAAAGATGCTCGATTACAACGCCAGTGCATCGCCACTCAAACGCAATGTCACCATCGAGCAAGTTGGCGATACCGCTGCCTTCTTGGCATCAAATTGGTCTAGTGGCATCACAGGCCAAACTATCTACGTCGATAGCGGATTCAGCATCACCGCAATGCCGTCATTGGACTGACCACGACACACAACTAAAAAAGCCCCGCAAATAGCGGGGCTTTTGTTTTATAACTCTCAACGAATCACTATTGAGTGATCTTCACGATCGCCGCTTCGTTGATCTCAATGCTTGCAGCGGAATTAACCGCATCAATAGCGACATTGGAGTCTGCTCCGAAGACCACGCTATCGATCTCGGCTGTAGTCGGCTCGCTATCGATTACCCGCTCAACAGCAACAAGATAGGCCTGACTTGGAGCACCCGCTTCTACATACACCGTCGCGCCATCGGCCGGGGCAGCTGCAGAAAATGCAGCCTCAACCACTACACGGTCAATGTTCGCCCCTTGGCGCTTGGCTATTGCACGGCTTAGTTCGCCCCACTGGCCTTCGGCAAGGCTGGCCATAGACTCTCTAGACTCACGTAGTGCCGCCAAAGCCTCGGATTTAAGTTCAGCTAAGGCTTCGGTTTGCGCTTGCGCAGTCAACTGAGCAACGACAGTGTCTTTCACCTCGCCCAATGCTTTTTGAGATTCCGGGCGCTTTTCGAACAAACGAATGACCACCACATCTTGATTAGGCTCAATCTCAATTAGCTCAGAGTTGTAACCGTTGAGATAAACATCATCCGCAAACGCCGCCGCACGGACGGCTTGGCTTGCTGCCAAATCTGATCCTCCAGATCGACTGAAAAACTCACTGGTCTGTAAAGAAAGATTTAACTCATCCGCCACTGAACCCAAAGAATCGGAGTTTTCATATGCGCTATTTGCTAACTGACCAGAAAGCTCAGCAAATGCGGCTTCTGCATTGACGCGCTTAAGATCGGCTTCCACTTCTGCACGCACTTCGTCAAAAGACTTACCAACCGGCGCTTGGATGCTGTCGACCTTGATCAGGTGAACGCCACTGTCAGTGCGCACGACATCGCTTATAACACCTGCTTCGATCGAAAATGCAACCTCATCAAACGCGGCCGGCAATGCGCCACGTTCAAACTCTCCGAGAGAACCGCCCTGCTCTGCAGAACCGACATCTTGAGAATTCGCCGCTGCCAATTCAGCAAAGTCCGCACCTGAGTCAAGCTGCGACTTCAGTGCCAATAGCGCTTCACGTTTTGCCTCATAAACCTCGTCGCTCGCATCTGAATCCAGCTCCAACAGAATATGGGAGATACTTCTGCGCTCAGTGGTTTGATATCGATCTTTGGTTTGATCGAAATGCGCTTCAATTTCATCAGCTGTGGGCGCTTGCTTCGCTTCAAAGTCTGCCAATTTCAAGCGCAAGTACTCAACCTTCACCGCTTCAGGCTCCATGTACTGACTTAGGTTTTGCTCATAGTGGGCGGCGATTTCGTCCTCGGTCGGCGATTCAACCTCTAGCGCCGACGCCGACAGTTTGACCCACGCGACCTCACGCTGCTGCCCGCTCAATTTCGCAATGAGCTGCTTCTCGGCCTTAGTGGTGAACGCAGAAGACTCCAGCACGCCGACCAGTTGAATCCGACGTAGATCGGTGCGTACACCCGCCTCATAACCAGGCGCAGTCAAGCCGTTGGCCACCAAAACAGCGTCGTAACGCGCTTTATCAAATTCGCCATCTGCCTGAAATGCAGGTGTGCTGCGAATTGACTCCGCAAGCTGCGAATCACTTACACCAATGCCGAGCGAATCCGCCAATTGATCCACAACTTTTCGGCTCGCAACCGATTGAACGGCTTGGGTATAAATTGCTGTGTTGCTGAATTGCTCTGGAATTTGCCCGCCAAACATTTGCTGCAGACGGGCACGCTGGCTTTGGTACTCTCGAGCGGCTGCAGCCTGATCGACCTCCTCACCATTCACCTTGGCTACGGCTTCTCCAGCACCGCCACTGAGGTAGGCACTGAGACCAAACGATGCAAACGCTAGAATAATGATTACAACAAATGCGATCCCGATAACTCGAGAACCTTTGATAGTGTCACGAAGTGATGTCAGCATAATCCACCTAAAAAAAAAGGCGCCAATGAGACGCCTTTCCAAAATGCTTTTCTATTTATCTGAAAATCTGGTGGGTGTTGAGGGACTTGAACCCCCGACCCTCGCCTTGTAAGGGCGATGCTCTACCAACTGAGCTAAACACCCAGATAAGCGATTTAGTTTACAGCATCTTTTAAAGCTTTACCAGCTTTAAAACTAGGAACATTTGAGGCTTTAATCTGGATTGTTTCGCCTGACTGTGGGTTGCGGCCTGAGCGCGCTTCACGATGACGTGTCAGGAACGTGCCAAAACCAACCAAAGTAACTTGATCACCTTTTTTCAATGCACCAGTAATGCTGTCTACTACTGCATCGATTGCTTTTTGCGCATCTGACTTGGTCAGGCCAGCTTGTTGTGCGACTGCATCGATAAGTTCAGATTTGTTCATTAAGTAAAGCTCCCTTGTGTTATGAGCGTAATTTGTGAAGGCCTTTCGACCAAGAAAACGCAAGTTTATACGAACTGGATTAAGTCGTGTCAACCGTTTCTAATGATGATTTGACTTGTTCGCCTCAGATTCACCCTCTGAGATATCGGCGCCGAGCTGGCGACCCTCTGGGGTGCCTTCCGGCTCGGGCTCCATTGTAAGCGACAACTTCAGTACTTCGTCAATAGTCTTGACCGGCACAATTTCTAGTCCCTCAGTAATCTCGGCTTCGAATTCGGCTAGTTCACCGGCATTGTCGTATGGAATAAGCACTTTTTTCAATAAGTTACGCTGAGCCGCCAATAACTTTTCCTTTAGGCCGCCAATTGCCAAAACTTGCCCCATTAAGGTGATTTCCCCTGTCATGGCAATGTCTTTGCGTACCGAAATACCAGTAAATGCCGAGACGATCGCCGTCACCATGCCGATACCAGCACTGGGACCATCCTTGGGTACCGCCCCTTCTGGAAGATGGATATGCAAATCAAATTTTTCGTAAAAATCGGCAGCCAAGCCAAGCTGCTCAGCACGTGAACGAACTAACATCATCGCCGCCTGAATCGATTCTTTCATCACATCGCCAAGCGAGCCGGTGAAGGAGACCTTCCCCTTTCCCGGCACTTTGATCACTTCAAGAGACAATACCTCACCGCCAACTTCAGTCCAGGCAAGCCCCGTAACGTAGCCCACGCGATCGGTGCGTTCTTGGGTTGGATCTCGATGTGGTGCATATCCAAGTACATCAAAGACCGAATCCGCGGTATTAAATGAAGTATTAATCTCTTCTTTAAGCACCAAGCCTTTAGTTACTTTTCGACATATTCGACCAATATTGCGTTCTAAGTTTCGAACACCGGCTTCACGGGTGTAGCGATGAATTATCGTCTTGAGCGCCTCATCCTCAAAACTTATTTCGCTTAGCTTAAGTCCGTGTCGCTCCATTTGCTTGGGAACCAAGTGGCGATTGGCAATGTGCAGTTTTTCGATTTCCGTATAACCGGACAACTTCACAATTTCCATTCGGTCACGCAGTGCGGGCGGAATATTCATCGAGTTGGCGGTACAGATAAACATTACTGAACTGAGGTCAACATCAACTTCCAAATAATGATCATTGAAGGTATGGTTCTGCTCGGGATCGAGCACTTCCAGCAGTGCTGATGCTGGATCACCACGAAAATCCGAGGCAAGCTTGTCGATTTCATCCAACAGTATCAATGGGTTACGTACGCCGGCGCGACTTAAGCTCTGAATCACACGACCAGGCATTGCCCCAATATAAGTGCGTCGATGCCCACGAATCTCCGCCTCGTCGCGCACCCCACCTAAAGCAATACGACAAAACTTTCTACCGGTTGCATCCGCAATGGATTGACCCAAACTGGTTTTCCCAACCCCCGGCGGACCCACTAGGCACAATATAGTGCCACGGTTATGTTTAACCCGCTTTGAGACGGCCAAAAACTCGATGATACGCTCTTTTACCTTCGTGAGCCCATAATGCTCTTTGTCGAGCAGAGTTTGAGCACGTCCGATATTGGCGCGCAATTTCGACGTTTTGGACCAAGGCACATTCACCAAGGCCTCCAAATAATTGCGGATAACCGTGGCTTCTGCGGATGTTGGTGACATCATTTTTAATTTAGACAGTTCAGAGCGGGCCTTTTTCGACACCGGATCGGGCATATTCGCCTCGTCAATCTGACTGCTAAACGTCTCTATTTCATCGACTTCATCGTCTTCGCCAAGCTCTCGCTGAATCGCTTTGATCTGCTCGTTTAAGTAGTACTCGCGATGACTGCGCTCCATTTGCTGCTTCACGTCACCGCGGATCTTGCGCTCTGTGGCCAGCAACTCTATATGGACCTCAAGAGCGCTCAGAACGATCTCAAGCCGCAGGTTTAAATCAGAAGCCTCGAGTATTTTTTGCTTCTCAGATAGCGCCACAGGCAAGTGCGATGACACCGTATCCAGCAAACGCGAAGGCTGATCGTCACTCGGCAGCGCTGCGATAACATCCGCTGAAATCTTCTTTTGGCTTTTGACGTAGCGAGCAAATAATTTTCGAACGTCGCGCACGCCGCTTGCCACTCTATCCGTCGCAGTTGGCGTCACCAAAGCATGATAGCGTCCGGTCAATGCTCCTTGGTCGTCAGCTTCAACTGAGGTGATTCGAACGCGTTCCTGCCCCTCGACCAGCACC
>JABXHR010000117.1 GCA_013373515.1 Gammaproteobacteria bacterium
ACTGATGCGCGGACATTGGCAGAGGCCCTTGATGGGGCGGATGCTTTCCTTGGTCTGTCGGTCAAAGGGGCCGTGACGCAGGATATGGTGGAAAAAATGGCACCTCAGCCGATTATTTTCGCCATGGCAAACCCGGATCCGGAAATCACGCCGGAAGATGTCAAAGCCGTGCGTCCAGATGCGATTACGGCAACAGGTCGTTCTGATTATCCGAACCAGATTAACAACGTTTTGGGCTTTCCTTATATTTTCCGGGGGGCCTTGGATGTGCGGGCCAGCACCATCAATGAAGATATGAAAGTGGCATGTGCCAATGCCTTGGCACAACTGGCACGGGAAGATGTGCCGGATGAAGTGGCCGCGGCTTATTCGGGCCGTCGTTTGCGTTATGGTCCGGATTATATCATTCCAGCACCGTTTGATCCGCGTCTTATTTTCTCTATCCCACCCGCAGTGGCAGAAGCGGCGATGGCATCTGGTGTGGCGCGTCGTCCCATCATTGATATGGAACATTATCGTCAGGAATTGGCAGGTCGTCTTGATCCGACAGCTTCCAGCTTACAGGTGATTTGTGATAAGGTTCGTGGTAATCCGCGCCGGATCGTTTTTGCCGAAGGGGAAGAAGAAAAGTCAATCCGTGCAGCTTATGCCTTTATGAATGCGGGATACGGCACACCGATTTTGGTTGGTCGCGAAGAAAAAATCCATGCCACCATGAAGAACCTTGGTTTGGCAGATGCTGATGGCATCGAGATCAATAATTCGCGTATTGGTCCGCGCACACGTGAATATGCTGAATATATTTATCGCCGTCTGCAGCGCAAAGGCGCGTTGATGCGCGATTGCACCCGTTGGGTGAACCAAAACCGTAATATCTTTGCGGCCGTGATGGTGGCTTGTGGCGATGCGGACGGGATGGTGTCCGGGCTGACGCGCAGTTTCTATTCGACCTATGACGATGTGGCACGTGTGCTTGATCCGGCCAAAGAACAGATTCCGATGGGTGTGTCTATTGTGGTCTCCAGTGGACATAACACGGTCTTTCTGGCGGATACACGTATCCATGAAACCCCGAATGCGGAAGAAATGGCGGACATCGCTTTGTCGGCAGCGGCAAAAGCACGTAAACTCGGCCATGAACCGCGTGTCGCATTTTTGTCTTATTCCTCCTTCAGCGGTAATGTAAGCACCAGCGGACGGGCTGAAGAGGTACGCAAAGCCGTTCAAATTCTGGCAGATCGTAATGTGGATTTTGAATTTGATGGTGAAATGACGGTAAACACCGCCTTGGATCAGGTCATGTTGGATGACTATCCTTTCACCCGCTTGTCCGGTCCGGCAAATGTCTTGATTATGCCGGGGCTGCATACGGCTGATATTTCGTCTAAATTGTTGCAAAAATTGGGGGGTGGTTCGGTGATTGGTCCGATCCTGATGGGCTTGGAAAAACCCGTTCAGATCGTCCCGCGCGATACCACCGTATCAGAAATGGTCAATATGGCTATTCTTGCGGCCCATGATGCGATTGTTGGTCGTTAAGCTTTCTTGATATCAAGAAAACAAAAACCCCTTGAGGCAGAAGCACTCAAGGGGTTTTTGTTTGTTAGACGGATGGATTAGTCTTTACGACGCGGGCGGCGTGGGCCGCGCGGTTTGTCGGACTTATCGCCATCGCCTTCACCTTCAGAACGCGGGCGTTTTTCGCCTACTTCTTCGGTGATGTCGTTGCCAGTTTCTTGGTCAACAACGCGCATGGACAATTTAACTTTACCGCGATCATCGATCCCGATCAGTTTACACCATACTTCGTCACCTTCGCTGAGCACGTCAGAAACCTGAGCAACGCGTTCGTTCTTGAGTTCAGAGATATGAACCAGACCGTCGCGAGTCCCCATGTAGTTTACGAATGCGCCGAAATCCATGACTTTAACGACTTTACCACGGTAGATCTTGTTGATCTCCGGTTCAGCCACAATGCCTTGGATCCAGTCGATGGCTTTTTGACCGGATTCACCGTCGATGGCCGCAACACGGATGGTGCCGTCATCTTCGATATCAATTTTCGCGCCCGTGACTTCGGTGATCTCGCGGATCACTTTACCACCTGTACCAATCACTTCACGGATCTTGTCTTTGTTGATCTGGAATTGTGTGATTTTCGGAGCGTTGTTGGAAATTTCTTCACGACCGGATGTGATGGCTTTTGCCATTTCACCCAAAATGTGAACACGACCGTCTTTGGCTTGACCCAAAGCGATTTCCATAATTTCTGGTGTGATGGATGTGATTTTGATATCCATCTGCAAAGAAGTGATACCTTCTTCTGTACCAGCCACTTTAAAGTCCATGTCACCGAGGTGATCTTCATCACCCAAGATGTCAGACAGAACAGCAAAGCCGTCATCTTCTTTGATCAGACCCATGGCGATACCCGCCACAGGGCGTTTCAATGGTACACCTGAGTCCATCAGGGACAAAGATGTGCCACAGACAGTTGCCATAGAAGAGGACCCGTTTGATTCTGTTACTTCAGAAACAACACGGACTGTATAAGGGAATTCTTCTTTGGACGGCATCAACGGGCGAATGGCGCGCCATGCCAGTTTACCGTGACCGATTTCACGACGACCCGG
>JABXHR010000058.1 GCA_013373515.1 Gammaproteobacteria bacterium
CCACCGCCCTCTTTGGCATTATTTGAGCTTTCCGGACCGATGACCCCGCGAATCTCACCCTTGCCGAAATTGGACGTATCTTTGGTGCTTTGTACTGCATGCCCATAGGCGATCCAGTCGACCACCGAGCCACCCAAGCCAGGGATAACCCCGACAATAACACCAATAATCGAACAGCGAATCGACAGCCAAATATTGCGAAACCAATCACGCACTCCGTCTATCCAGCCAGCGCCGAGTTTGGCGTCCTTGGCAATCGATTGATCTTGGCGCAACAAAGAAACGATCTCAGGAATCGCAAAAATCCCAAGCCCAACAATGACCAGTTTCAATCCATCGACTAGGTAGGGGATATCGTAGGTTGCCATGCGCAAGCTTCCACCGGCATCTGCCTCGCCGATGGTGCCAATCATCATGCCAAGGCCAGCTGAAATGAGCCCCTTCAGTGCAACCCTCCCCGCGAGGACCGCCACCATTGAAAGGCCAAAAATGGTGATCATCAGCATCTCTGGAATGCCAAACGCCAACACAACAGGGCGCGCGATCAAGATAAAGATCGTCAAGAACAATGCGCCGACAAGACCACCAAACAAAGAAGAAGAAAAGGCGGCCGATAGCGCGCGAGCCGCCTCGCCGCGCTTGGCCAATGGGAAACCGTCCAACACCGTCGCTTGCGAGGCGGACGACCCCGGAATGCCCATCAATACGGAGGCAAACGTATCTGAGGTTGGCACGACCGCGACCATTCCGATCATCAGCGCCAGCCCGAGCATCGGGTCCATACCGAACATAAACGGCAACAAAAGCGACAAGCCCGCGATGCCACCGAGCCCGGGGAATACGCCCACTGCCAAACCCAAAAGGACGCCCAACAACAAATATCCAATCACTGGACCTTGCAACACTAGGCCGATCGCACTGGTTAGCGCCACGACCTCGACAAGACTAGTTTCCATTTTTGCACTCTCAGACAGTCGTCGGGAATGTCAGATCGACAGTCCCGACCACCAATTTGGCGAAAGGGTTATTCTGCTTTGAGCTCTACGCCATAATCGTCTTTGAGCCACTGGATCACAAAATCGCGTGCGCTATCAGGCACTGAGGTGGCGGATGCCAACGCACCCTGCGCATTGGCCCCTACAAACATTGGATACTTGCCCACATGTTGGGCCGATATTTCAGCAAAATCAGGGCGTGAGCGCACTTTTTCGAATGCACTGACATAAGTATCAATAACTTCCTGTGGTGTTCCCGCTGGTAAAAAGGCAAGTTTCTGCGACGGGAAACCTGCAACAAAGAAGGCTTTCCAAGCGTCCCACGCCTCGCCGCTGGTTTCACACCCTGCAGTAGCCTCACAGACCTCTTTGAAGGATGCGATTTCTGGGAAGGTAGGATCACGAACAAGCTCGCCGTCCTCATTGAGAGCGCCCCAAGTCATCATCGGCACTGCAGTGCCCGCCTCTACCAGTTCGGTTGAGCCTTTGAGATAGGCAGAAGAAGTTTGATAATCGATATTGGCCTCGCCGCGCTCAAACATCATGCGGCCATCGCCACGGCCCTTGATGCCAAACACCGGCTCAACGTTCATTCCCAACATTTTCCAAGCCAATAGTGGAACCAAATCCAAACGCGTTGCCCCTTGGCTACCATAGATAAATTTGGTTTGTTTTAGGTTGTTGGCCGAACCGTCGAACTGTGCGCCGTCTTTGGCATTGAGGTAGGCAACACCACCGGTACCGGTTGCCATCACCGCATTCCAATCCTTGTACTCATATCGAACACGAGGGTCGTTTAACAAATAGGGGAATTGCGTCGAACCCGATGAGCCGAATAACAATGTTCCGTCGTCATGTGTTTGCTCTTGAAACCAATTCGCACCTTTGGTCGAACCCGCACCAGGCATAAACTTCACAACGACTGTAGGTGAGCCCGGAAGCTCTTCCGATAATAAGGGCGCGAAGAAATTAGCCCATTTAGCGGAACCGCCCGTTTCGGAAAAGGGAATCACCCACTCAATGGTTTTGCCAGAAAAATCAACATCGGCGGACGCGGTGCCGATAGCGGTCACGGCGGCAACAGCGCTGACAAGCAGCTGTTTAGTAAACTTTGCAAACTTCATAAAATCTCCGATCTCTGTCATTGGTATAGATAGCCGTTTGGGCGTCGGTCACACCGTCGTTTGCACTGTATCTAGAAAGCGTGCTCAGGAAAAATCGTTCTGACCACGCAAGGTAGATGACGCAAACGCAGGAGCGCAAAACAGGTGGCAAAGCGAGTCAACCTCAAGGTAAAGTAAGTGACCTTTGAATACACCCAACCCCCAAATTAGTTTCGATGGTAACGATAGAAGCTTGCAGAAAGCTTGTGAGGTGAAGAAAATTCGCATCGTCATAGTAGAAGACAATGAAAGCCTAGCTCGCGCGATTGCTTATCGGCTGCGTAGCCGTGGGCACTCGGTGGATCACTTGGTGGATGGTGCTGAGGCGGCTCGTTTTCTACAGCGCGAAGGTGCAGACTTAGTGATTCTCGATATCAATCTACCGGGGATGGACGGTCTGGGCGTCTTAAAGACGATCCGCGCTCGTGACGATGGCACGCCGACCTTGCTGCTAACTGCCCGGAGCTCGACTGCCGAGCGGGTTGCGGGGCTGGATTTAGGGGCCGATGACTACCTCGTCAAACCGTTTGAAATGGATGAACTCGAAGCCCGTATCCGCGCGCTATTGCGGCGCCGTGACCAGGTGTACTTGAGCCATGAGTCGATCGGGCCACTGCAATTTGATCGAGCGGGCCGAATCGCCAAGATCAACGAAGAGGTGCTCGATCTACCCAGGCGAGAGCTGGCCGTCCTAGAGTGCTTACTCAGTCACAAAGATCAAATTGTCGGCAAACAACAACTTCTGGATCATACCTACGGCGTCGGTGCAGATGTCGAGAGCACTGCCGTCGAGCCTCACATCTCTCGGCTGCGCCAACGACTTGCTCCCTATAACATCACGATCAAAACAGCGCGTGGTTTGGGGTACATGATCGTCGCCGAATCATGACTTCCTCTCTACGCGTTCGGCTTCTGACGGTTATATTGCTGCCATTAGTGATTGTTGCGTCGCTACTGGGCTATTGGCGATTTGTCACAGCCCAGACAACGGCGACAGATGTGTTTGACCGCGCATTGATATCGGCGGCACTGGCGATCGCACGCGATGTCTCAAACTCAGGCGGCGACGCGCTACATTCCGCCACGCGCGACCTTATCGCCAATACTGCCGGTGGCGAAGTCTTCTATCATGTCACCGGCCCCAACGGCGACTACATCACCGGATACGCCTATCCACCAACCAATCGTAGCAATGTGATCACTCACTCCGACGGAATCATCACCTTCGATGCTAGCTATCGCCAAGAGCCAGTACACGCCGTCAGGATCAAGGGCGATGGAAGATCTGGCGCAATTCGCACGCTATCGGAGGTGCAAGTCTGGCAAGCGGTCGCGGTGCGTCAATCCTTAGCCAATCAATTGGCGCTGCGCTCTCTGACTTCGCTGGGCACGATGCTCATTGCCTTAGCAGTGGCAATTTGGCTCGGAGTACAAGTGGGCTTGCGTCCGCTTGATAGTCTTCAGTCGGCAATCCAAAGACGATCAGCCGACGATCTCTCCCCCATTCGCCGCCCGGTACCTGCGGAAGTAACCGGGATCGTTGCAACGCTCAATCGCCTCTTCAAGCAAGTTCAAGACAGCCTCTCCGCCCATCAGAGTTTTATCTCCGATGCGGCCCACCAACTGCGCAACCCCGCAGCATCAACCTTGGCGTTAGCCGAGGCGCTGGCCGACGCAAAGAGTGACGAGGACAGACAGGCACTGTTGCAAGAATTACTGGACGCAGCGCGCGCCTCGGCACGCACGACCGCACAACTGTTATCGATGGAGCGTGTAGCCCACCCTAATTTTCACGACCAACACGAACCACTGGATCTCAACTCAGTCATCCAGCAGGCGCTGAATGAATACGGATCTAAAGTCCTACAGTCCAATATTGCCCTTGAAGTCAGCCTTTTTGATCAACCGGCAGTCGTCTATGGCAATCGAATGTTGCTGGTCGAAGCGCTCAAAAATCTCCTGCACAATGCGTTGGTGCACGGCGGATCACAATTGACACAGATCACTGTCTTAACAGAGCGCGATTCAAACTTCGCGATGATCAGGGTGCAGGACAATGGACAGGGTATCGATCCCACTCAGCTCGACCAAATCTTTGATCGATTTAAACAGGCCAAATCGAGCCCCGGTTCTGGTTTGGGATTGACCATTGCCAGGACGGCAGTAGAACGCAACGGCGGTCAGCTACGGGCCATCGCCGCCCCTTCTGGTGCTTGTTTTGAGCTATCGATTCCGCTGGCCGAATCGCCTTGAAATCAGGAAATGATTGCTCATCAGCCGTCCTGTCAACGACTGAGATCAAAGGCGAGTAGATTCTCAAAAGCAATACGAAAATACAGCTCGTAGCCACCTTGTTCGACATAGCCAAGATGCGGCGTGGCCAATACGTTTTCTCGTTGGCACCAGGCACTGCCAGCGGGCAGAGGCTCTTGCTCAAACACATCCAAAGCGGCAAATCCCGGTTGGCCTGAATCGAGCGCCTGCGCCAATGCACCGGGCCGAATCAACTCTGCGCGGCTGGTATTTACCAAGAGCGCATCTGGTTTCATCTGTGCCAGATCCGCCAATTCGACACAGCCTCGGGTTTGTGGGGTCAAGCGAAGGTGCAAGCTCAAGATATCTGCCGCCGAAAAGAAGGCCAGCTTGCTGTCAGCCGCAAGAAAACCACTGTCCAGTGCCAATTGACGCGATGCGTCACTGCCCCAAACCAGCACCTGCATCTCAAATGCACGACCAAACTCTGCCACGCGGCGTCCGATTTTTCCAAATCCCCAAATCCCGAGTGTCAGCCCCTTCAGTGCTCTTCCCAATCCCAGCGCACCAGCATGCTGCCAGCGCCCCGCTTCGAGGTGTTTAGCATAGGGCACAATATGGCGACTGGACGCCATTATCAGCGCCCAAGTCAACTCGGCCGGTGCCACCGGTGATCCACGACCTTCCAACACCTCAACGCCATACTTCGCGCACAAATCAACATCAATGTGGTTGCTGACCTTACCGGTTTGACTGATCACTTTGAGTTTGGGCAAAGCCGATAACAACGGCTCATCGATCACCGTTCGCTCGCGAATCAATACCAGTGCATCGACATCCTGCAAACGGTCGATCAGCACATCCTGCGGCGGTGAATCATTGAAGACCACCACCTCATAGCCCTGTAATAACGCAAAGCAACTCAAGTGGCGTACGCTGTCTTGATAGTCGTCGAGAATGGCTATTTTCATTTTGAACCCTCCGATAGTTGAGCCTCGCGCAGCAATGCGGCAAGACGGAAGAACCCATGCACCATCTTGCTATACGGCAGCGCCAAGAAGAAGGTCATTACAGCGCCCAGATGGAGCGCCAACATTGGACGCATCCACTCGCTCCGCCCCAAAGCATATAGCATAAGCCCTGACAAGCTGACCCAGCCAAGACTCGCAATAAACGCCACCTCGGATGCAAACACCGCTGACTCTGACAGTGCACGGTCTGCGCGGTACTTTAGCCACAACATTGCCGTGCAGCCCACGATCAACATGACCCCGCCAATCGTTCCAGCCAATTTTGGTGGACTAAAAACTGGATAGGGCGCAGGCATCGCCAGCATATAGTGCATCACGGTGGCCATTGATGTCGCCGCGAAGCACAGTAAAAAGCCATACATACATAGGTGATGGGCCCACAGACGCGCTCGAGTGTAACGATCATCATCTTCAAAATTGCAGCCCTCGCCGTGACCACCTTTGAGATTTTTGAGCTGACTTGCCTCTGTCAGCGCGCGTCGGGTCTGCGAGATTGTGATCTTTTGACCACCAACGTCACGCCAATACCTTCTGAGGCCGGCAAAAACGCCGAACAAAGGCAAAACAAAGGCAGGTGTAAACAGTGCCACCAGAAGATTGTGCGACAAAGCGCTGTAGAAGTTCTCGCCTCCCGGGGGGTTCATCATCAGCCAAAACAACAGCGACAGCACCACACTGCTCACTATCGTGACGGCCACAGCATGGCGACGATAGTACTCACTGAGTCCCGATGGGTAAGCGTATTCACGCCAAGTATGTTGACGAAGCGTGTCTAGCGCCAAAGGTAAATTTAGATTGAATTCATGCGGCGCAGTGTACTGACAGGCGTAATAACAACTACGGCAGTTGTGACAGAGATTGGCCATCTGCACCAAATCAAACACGGAGAACTCGCGTTGACGATGCATCGCCCCAAACGCTGAGCAAAACCCCTCGCAATAGCGACAAGCATTGCAAATTGTGGCCTGACGATCTAACTCTGTTGCGGCAGATTGTAGTGGCTGCATGGATTATCCTTTTAAGCCAAGTGCATAGTCGCCAGCGCGCTCGCCAGCAATGCGTCCAAATACGGTACCGATGGTCATGCCAATACCGGCCAGATAACCTTCGCCTAGAATTGAGCCCGCCATACACTCTCCGGCGGCCCATAGATTTGCGATCTTCTGACCGCCACGCTGGCACTGCGCCTGTTCATCGACTTTCAAGCCAAGATAAGTAAAGGTGACGCCTGTGCGCAGCACGTAGCCATAGTAAGGGGGTTGATCGATCGGTCGTGCCCAATTGCGCTTTGGAGGCTCCAAGCCCTCGGTGCTAAGACCATCCAATTCAAGTGGCGAAAACCCATCGCTCGGCGGACAGGCTTGGTTGAATTGTGCAATGGTCGATTCTAGGGCCTCTGGCTCCAGACCTAGCTTCTGCGCTAGCGCTGAAATTGTGTTCGCTTCAATGGGTGGAAATACCGACGGCATAAACTGCTGTTTGGCCTTGGCGTCAATAATGGCATAGCCCACTTGATCGGGCTGCGCAGCGACCAAGCGCCCCCATATCGCGTAGCGTTTTGGCCAAACATCTTCGCCCTCATCGTAAAATCTCTGTGCGTTTTGATTGACCACGATCGAAAACGGCACACAATCTAGACGAGTGACGATGCCGCCGTCGAACTTCGGCGCTCGCCCGTCGATGGCCACGGCATGGCATTGCGTCGGGTCTCCCACCGACTGTACGCCTTGATCGAGCAGACTGCGCAGAACCTTGCCGCGATTGTAGGGTGTGCCCCGAATCAAAAAGTTACGCGCCTGAGGCCCCCAAGCCTGTGCCAACCAATCCAGATCGGCCTGAAAGCCGCCCGATGCCACAACGACGGCATTGGGCTCTATGCGGTATTGTTGTGCTTGATGCGTATAGTGGACTGCTTTGACCCGCTCGTTGTCGAGCACAACATCGCTCACTTCAGCCTCGTACAAAACCTCGATGCCAAGTGCCTGTGCCGTTCGGTAATAGGCATTGATCAACGCCTTGCCGCCACCTAGGAAGAAGGCATTGGTTCGCGCCAAGGACAAGGTGCCACTGAGCGAAGGTTGAAACCGAACGCCGTGATCTTGCATCCACTGCAAGCACGACGTCGATTGTGCAATGGTCAGACGTGCCAACTGCTCATCGGTATTGCCCGCTGTCACTTTGATCAAATCGTCCCAATACGCCTGCTCGGTGTAGTTGTCTTCGAGAACACCCAGCGGCGTGGCATGCATACAACGAAAGTTGCGAGTATGACGTGAGTTTCCGCCACGGTAGGCCTTGGGCGCAGATTCGAGAACCAACACAGATGCGCCTTTCTCCGCCGCCGTGATCGCAGCGCAGAGCGCGGCGTTGCCACCCCCGACTACAACAACATCCCAATGCATCAACCGAATCCTCATAAACCGTCCCAGGCAGTGTAAGACGGCCAATTAAGTCGAATATTGAAAAATATGCGTGTATTATTTCGATATGCGCATTAATTATGATTTTGGTGATCTACAAGCCTTCTTGGCCGTATTCGAGTACCTGTCATTCCAGCGCGCCTCTGCCGAGCTAGATCTGTCGCAGTCGGCAATCACCCGCCGAGTCCACAAGTTGGAGCAGGTGTTGGGACAACCGCTTTTCGAGCGAACGACACGACGCGTCACCCCAACCAATACCGCCAAGCAATTGGCCATACGCGTTGCTCCAATCATCGATGCACTGCACGAAACCCACCTAGCCATTCACGACAACTCGACAGCGCTTGCCTATCAACGTCAGCAAACCATACGCATCGCTGCAGTGCCCACCTTGATTCCAGGCCTTCTGGTTCCGGCCTTACATCGTCTGCGCCAAGAGCGGCCTAATCTACGTATACAGATTGTCGATAAGAGTAACCATCAAGTGGCTCAGGCCGTGCAAAGTGCCGAGGTTGATATCGGACTTGGTTCGATGCCTGTTCTGGATCCCGGACTCGATTTCACGCCGATCACAGATGACCGAATGGTGGTTACCAGTCAAACCCCAATCGCCGGAGCAAATGACGACATGATCGACTGGTCGCAATTGACGAACCTGCCACTGATTGCGCCCGCCAAGGGCACCGGCAACCGCCTTCTTCTCGACGAGGCGTTCGCCCGCAAGCGGCTACAAATCCAATGGCACTACGAAGTCGGACGCAGCAGTACCGCACTTGATCTCGTGCGCGCCGGACTCGGCGTTGCCATCGTCCCAAAACTATCGCTGATCGGTGCCGACCTCTATGCCTACTATTTAAGTGACCCTGATCTACTGCGCCCGATTGGAATCATTCATCAGCAACGCCTTAGCGTGACACCGCTAATCGCCGAGTTGATAGAGATGCTAAAGGAAGCGCATTAGGCACGCCCAAAGCGACTGAGCAACTCAATCGCTGGCAGGACCCGCTAGCTGACAGATTGAGTGGCACGGGTTGACAGTGTGGCGGCTAGGGCTTTTCGATCGAGACGCCCTTGGTAGTGCAGAGCGATTTGCTCGTCCATATCAACACCGATGCGTCGACAATACTGGCTAAGCGTCTCTTGCGCTCGCCGCTCCCCGTGGCGCTTGGCCAAACGATTGAGCGCCCGAGTCAGCGGATCTGGGCGCTGGCGATACGCCCAACCGGCCACAATGACCCCGAGCAACACTGCGACACCAGCCATTAGGCCAATCCCATATTGCTTGAGCCAAGCCCAGAGCTCTGAGGCCATCGCCGTGCGGCCGTTCTCTGACAGATTGGCCACGTTATTTAGCCAATAATATCGCGCCGCGTCGAGCTGCCAAGCTAGCGCTTCTGTCCAGCTTCCGGGGGCAAAACTAAATGCCCCGCGATCCAGCAAATCATCGCTGTCGGTCAAAAAATCCGCAGGGCTATTGAGAATGCGCTCTGGCGCAATCCAAGTGGTGGGATCAAGCCGATGCCACGCCATCCCATCGTGATATTCCACCCAGGCATGGGCATCGAGCTGACTCACACGCCAATACTCGCCATCTCGTGAGGGCTTGCCGCCGAGATAGCCGGTTACAATGCGTGCCGGGATGCCTGAAGCGCGCAGCAGCATCGTCGTGGCCGCCGCATAATGACTACAGAACCCAACCTGCTCATCGAATAGGAACTCATCGACAAATTCATCCGCATAGGCCGGTGGCCGAAGACTGTAGAGGAACGGCTGCGCCTGAAACCATGCACGCACGCGCTCAACTCTCGCACTGACTGGCTCATCGGGCCAACCCGCCACCATGGCAATCATCTCTGGCGCATCACTCAACTGGGTCAGCGCTTGCTGCTCGTATTGCTTGATTTCACTGACGGGCGGCGCTGCGGTAGAGCGCAATTCGTAGGTGTAATTTGCCGTGATCGGCGACTTTGCGCGAAGACTGCTGTCTTGTTTGATCATGGTGTTGACAGGCAGATCGGCGCTCGGCGCACCAAGGCTAAACAACAGCGGCTGTCCACTTGGCTCTAGATTGACGCGATATCGATAAATCGCGGCATCGTTGTCGAGATTGTCGATAAGATTCGGCTGCTCTGGGCTAAACCAACGCCCTTGATCATACTGACTTAAGGTCATCCCCCGCCAGTAATACGGCGGCGCAGGCGCATCGCCCAAAAATGTCACTCGAAAGGCCGTTTTGTCTTGGGTGGCGAGATTGCTCAGATCACCCATGCGCATATCAGTGGCCAACCCTTGGAACCGATCAGACGACAGCGGTAGCGACCAGATTGGTGCCAAGCGTGGGAACCCCACAAATAACAATGCCCCTAGCGGCACTGCCAGCACCGCCGTTCGCAGCGTCATTGCCAGCAAGCCGGGCTGAATTTTGAGCAAGCTTTGATGCTCCAAGATCGATAGCGCTGCCAGATTGGCCAACAACACCAGCAACACGCCAAAGCTGGTAAACATGCCTTGATCGAACAACAGTACCGCCGCTGCGGTGTAGATACCCGTTAGGCTGAGCACTCTGGCAGAACGACGGTCGTAGCACTCGATAAACTTCAGCATATACATACAAAGCAGCAGTGTGGTGGTGCTTTCGAGCCCAAACTCGCGATAGTAAGCCGCAATGGCAACCACACAGCCCACGACCATCAACGCCTTCAGTCTCGGCGCGGGTAAACTCAGCCGACCGTGTAAAATTTCGCGACGATATACTGCCAATCCCATTGCCATCAAAGCGACCCAGATCGGCATATGCAACGCCCAAATCGCCAAGGTCAGCACGCCAGCCACAAATAGTGCTCGGTGTTGCGGCAATGCCAGTGGTCTAGCTTCAACTGCCATATCGCGCCAATGCCTCTCGACAACGCAAACTGTGTTCGGGCCCCAGCGCGGGTCCAATGGTTTGCTGGCCAAGCACCAAGGCATAGGCCAAACAAGCCTGATCCATTTTCACCACTCGCTCGGCCATCGCACTGAGCGCCGACTCCAAGTCCAAATGGGCATAATCTCCAAGTGAAATCGTGTGATCATCGGACGACGAGTGACGTGCAAAATCCAACTGGGTTAATTGGCCGCTGACCAAATAGCGATCCCAGCGCATCGCCCGCAGTGGCAAGCCCTGCTGCCAAGCGCGCACGCCGTCGATATCGTCGCTTAATACACTGCCCTCGGTCTGTTGTGATTCAGCGCTATGACCTTGTTGCGCCGCAAAGAACACTGCGCGTGGCCACGCCAAGAGCTCGATATCAAGATTCAATCGACTCCACGCTCGAAATAGACCAAAGGGCTGGATTGTTTGCAGAATTAGCCGAGGCGGTTTGTGTACCCCGCGCGTCGGAAGATGAACGTCAACCCTTGCCGTCGCCGGTTGATTTGGCTGCAGCGACGTGGCCACCGCCCGTCCGGCAGGTGACAGCAATGCAACATCATAATGGGCGCGCTGATCGACGAAACTCAGTGTCAGGGCGGCATCGGCACCCGCTTCGCAATGTTGCGCATGGGCAACGCGATAACGAAGCCCATACAAGTTATAAAACGTGCTGAACATTGCACTCACCCAGAGCGACACCAGCAGATAGCTCACCAACAACAGCACACCATTGCCAAAATTAGTGCCCGTCAACCACACCACAAACGCTGCAAACAACCAAAACAGTCCAAAGCGTGTGGGCAAAATAAACACCTGCCGAAAGGCGACTCGCCCCTCCTGCACAGCAGGAAAACGATTGTTGAGCTGAGCATTGAGCTGAGCACGAAGCGTCATTACAGCACCGAGGTGGCTTCGAGGCAGCGAAGGGCTAACGACTGTGCATCGCCTTCGGTGTTCAAGCGGTGCGCGGCGGCGGCAACAAAGACGGCTTGCACATCATCGGGCAACAAAAAGTCGCGTCCCTGCACAAAAGCATAGCTGCGCGCCACCTTCACCAACGACTGACCAGCACGTGGTGACAGCCCAACTTGCGCCATCTCCCGGGTCGTTTTGATTAGGCGCTGAATGTAGTCAATGACGGCCGCCTCAATATGCACCGCCTCGGCGGCCTGACGCCAGAGCGCCAATTGCGCGGAGTCGGCCATGGCCTGCATCGCCTGATCACGCCGAGATAATCCCAGCAAAATCTCACGCTCTGCCTCGATAGAGGGATAGCCCAATTCAATTCGCAGCATAAAACGATCAAGCTGACTCTCAGGCAGCGGATAAGTCCCCGCCAAATCCTGCGGATTCTGTGTCGCCACCACAAAAAATGGCTCAGGCAGTGACAAGGTTTGCCCCTCAAGACTAACCTGGCGCTCCTCCATGGCTTCCAACAACGCGCCCTGCGTTTTCGGCGGCGCGCGGTTGAGTTCATCGGCCAAAAATACCTGCGTAAAAATCGGCCCTTTGCGAAGCTCAATCCCCTGCCCATTGCTGGCCAGAGTTGGCCCGCCCAGCACATCAGAGGGCAGCAAGTCCGAGGTAAATTGCACACGATTGAACGACAAGCCAAAGCTCTTGGCCAGCGCATGCGCGAGCGTGGTTTTGCCGGTGCCCGGGATGTCTTCAATCAACAAATGGCCACCGGCTATCAAACAACTGAGCGCCAATGTCAGCTGTGTGCGTTTGCCCAAAATAATTTTTTCAAGTTCAAGGAGATAGTGTTCGGGAGTCATGCGTTTATCCAAAACCGATCCCCTGCTAGCGGCCATTTGATTCGAATATGCAGCGGTGACACCGCCAGAATGTGAGGCAATGCAGCTGCTTTACGCAAACTTGCAAAACGAGCACCCGAGACAAAAAAGCCCTGCATCTGCAGGGCTTTGACTGGGATAAACGCAGTGTGCGCTTAGGCCACAGACACCGGAATGTCTTTAAACTTCACACGGCTGTCTTCTGCCGCTTTTTGGAAGTCTTCGATTTCGTTGAAGTTCAAATAGCGGTAGACCTTCTCGCCCATGGTGTCGAGGCTAGAGGCATATTGCATATACTCTTCAACCGTTGGCAATTTGCCCACCAATGCCGCGACCGCTGCCAGCTCGGCAGAGGCTAGGTAGACATTGGCGCCCTGACCCAAGCGATTTGGGAAGTTTCGCGTTGAGGTAGACACCACGGTCGCACCTGGGCGAACACGTGCTTGGTTACCCATGCATAACGAGCAACCAGGCATTTCAAGACGCGCGCCATTGGCACCGAAGATGTTGTAATACCCTTCTTCTTTGAGCTGGAATTCATCCATGCGCGTAGGCGGTGCAATCCAAAGCACGGTATTGAGGTAGCTGTTGGCAGACTTAATCAACTCACCCGCCGCACGATAGTGACCGATGTTAGTCATA
>JABXHR010000066.1 GCA_013373515.1 Gammaproteobacteria bacterium
CAGGCCATAGCGGTTGCCGTCGCCGAACTTGACAGAGACATTTTCAAAAAGAGGTTTGGCACCAAACTGCATGGTGACATTGGCGGCGGTTAACATAAGCTTTGGCTCGGGCAAAACCCAGTATTATACGCGAATTAGCACCACACCCGATACCGCGATTACTGCACATATCAGCTGACGAAGCCCGACATTTTCGCGCAAAAATAAGCCACCAATGACAACCGCAAACACAATGCTGGTTTCGCGAAGTGCAGACACTAACGCCACAGGCGTCGACTGCATGGCCCAAACGGCCAAAAAATAGGCCATAAATGCCACGCCTGCACCCACAGTCCATACCAGCTTCGCTTGGCCAAGCTGACGCCATGGCATCACCTTGAACGGCAGCAATGACATCGCAAACAGTAGCGCCGCAAATAAGGAACCAAGCGATTTATAGGCAATTGCAGAATCCGACAACCGCACGCCGCGCATGTCGACATAGCTATAACAGGCAATCATCAAGCCTGTCCCCAGCGCATAGCGGCGCATTGTCCAAGTCGATGCCGATAAGGGCCGCATCGCAATCAGCCCCACAATCAATAGCATCGCACCACCCCACTGTGTGGGTGAAATGACTGACTCACTGAGCGTCGCAACGATTAATAAATACAGCGGCGCACTGCCCCGCGCCAGCGGATAGGCTTCACCCAATCCGCCATGTCGATAGCTACTGAGTAGCAGCCAATAGTAGCCAATATGAATCGTGCCACTGGCCAGTGCCCAAATCCAAGAGGCTTGCGGTGGCAACCCGTACACCGCCAGCATGACCGCAGAAATGACGCCCATTCCACCAGACAGCGCAACCATCGACACCATGGGATCCAAACGGCCACGACCACGCACCATCGCGTTCCAGATGGCATGCAATAGAGCCGCAGCAAGTACGGCGAAGAAAACAGTCTGCGTCATGGGTACAATGCGTGTATCGCACGGAGATCAACGCCTATGAGCATACGCTACTACCACAACACTCGCTGTTCCAAATCCCGCCAGGGACTTGCATTGCTAGAGGAAGAGGCGCTAGCTTGACGGTGATCGATTACAAAGCAGATGGACTAGACCGAGAGGAAGTACTGGCGCTGATTAAGGCATCAAGTAGCGAGGCAAAGGCATTTGTCCGCTGGAAAGATGACGCGGCGAAGTCATTGCCCGCAGGCAAGTCTGATCAACTAACAGACGAAGAAATTGCAGAGATTCTGGTCGCGAATCCCGCGCTATTAGAGCGTCCAATTGGCTACGATGGCACAACGGCGATCATCGGCAGGCCACCAGAGGCATTGTTGGCGCTGGTGTCGCATAGTTCCTAGGCGATGCCCGTGGTCGCAGGGTGCAGCACTTAGACCTCATCCTGGATCAATCAGCCCATTTCCAGTGCGGCTCATCCAACTCGCGCTGCTGCTTTATTCGGGTATCGCCACTATCAGGGTCCTTGTAGAGCGCAACCAGTCCGACTTCTGCGCCGTCTTCAAGTGCATATTGCAAAGCCTCGCTATGGGTAATCACCCACACCGGCGCTTGTTTAGCGGCACGGATAATTTGCCGCGCCAAGTGCGGTATCAACTTGGGATGTAAGCTAGACTCGGGCTCGTTCAGCACCATCAGCGGCGGCGGCCTTGGGGTGAACAATGCCGCCAGCCACAGCAAATATCGCAGGGTGCCATCGGAGAGCTCTGCAACACCCAGAGGGCGACGAATCCCAGGCTACTGGATTGACAGCGATAGCCTTTGCACATCGTCGCATTCAACCCTTAGTACCGTGCCCGGAAAAGCGTCGTCGATGGCTTGATGCAAGCCGTCGACATCGCCAATTTCAAAAATGGTGCGCAGTGCAGCCGCTAGATCCGCACCATCATGGCTTAACGCCGTGGTTCGTGCGCCGATCTGCGTCTGCCTTGTCATAGCCCCGCGATCACAACGAAAACCATCATAGAAACGCCAGCGCCGAACTTGCGCGCGCATCGCCGCCACTGGCCCTTCAACGATATGGTCAAAGATCGACTCATCTCCCTCAATCGTCGACAGCAAAGTATGGCGACGTCGACCCTCCGCTAAGGTGACCAACGCATGATCTCGCAAGTACACCCCTTGGCGCTGTGAACCGGGTTTTCGAAACACCGATTCGGTTTTGATCTCGGGATCTAGCGGGAAAAGGTTACCCGGGTGATTGGGACGATAGCCGAGCGTTATGGCGTAGCCCCAGTCGCCGTCAAAAAAACCCAGCCGCAGTCGCGCAGCATTGCGATCAGTCAGCAGCGTGTCGCCCGCCCATTGGGTGCGTGCAATCCCACCCTCCTGTGCCAACGCCGAGATGAGGCCCTCATTACCCGTTAGGGCCAACAAGCGCAACGCACGATAGAGATTTGATTTGCCAGCACCGTTGTCGCCAGTGATCACCGTCAATTGCGACATATGAGCCACAAAACGTCGTATCGAGCGGTAATTTGAAATGGCTAATATGTTCAGACATTGCCCCTTGCGAACACCCTCTGATCACCCGCCGCACGCATCCTAAGCATCGACGACATTTCCGTCGATAATCACCTGCAGCCCTCCAACACTCGGTGAACGATAATTGAGCTCTTCCAAGCGATACTTCGCTGAGGTCAGGGTTAGGCGGCTGCTGGAGACGGTGCCATAAGGCCGCTGTTCGCCAAATCGCTCGATAAACACACTGCCAAGGTGTTGCTCCACGTCAAACGGCACACCCGTGCGCGGCAGTGCGTCATCGGGTGGTTTTTGGGTGTCTTGCAGAATATCCAGCCATGTCATCGACGGCGAAACATCCTCCCACAGCGCCAAACCTCGTCGCATCTTCGGCCAAAGATCGTGCGTGGCGCCATTGGAGATTGCGTAGCGCCCGGGTGACAGCTGTGTGCTCGACAACGTCACACCATCAAATAGCCAAACATCGCCCACGCGGCCAAATAAACAATTAAACCCGCCATAGTCATCGCAATGCGCTTGCAGCCACTGGCCAAAGGATTGTGCAGAGTATTCGCCTCGAACAAAAGCGAGTGGAATCTCCCCTCGACTGCGCTTGCCGACAGCCGCTTTGGATGGATCACGGATATTGGTGAGCGCCGCAAATGCCCCATTTGGATTGAGCGCCAACCAAGTTCCGCCTTGCTCTAAGTCCATGCCTGCGACTATGCCATCAGCCCATTGATGCAAGCTCTGTGTCTGCCGGTGCCAGAATTCGTCCCGGTTGGCGAGTAGCGTTATCGACCGATCATCTTGGCCCACTTCGACAAACAAAATACACATGCGCGCTACACCGCCTTCAGGGCCGTGATGGGCACATAGAATTTTTGATACTGCTTGCCATCGCTGTACCTTGGGCCTGTTTTTGTGGGCACCAATACCGTTGCGCGCTTGTTGACTCGATTGATCACGCCGCGAAACGTCTTGCCTTCAAACTCAAAACTGACGGTCATGCCTGGCATAATCCCTTGATCGCGGGCGATGTCGCGCGCGAGCGTTAGCGTGTGCGTAAACGCGGTATGGCCAAAACACTGTGCAGCAATCGATTTGAATCGCCGCTGTTTGCAGGAGGATGTGTCATACAACAACAGCTCGATAAGATGCACAATCTCATGCTCCATGATGCGCACGATTGCATGTAATGGCGTTGGGCAGGTGTGGCCACTGACGGTGACTTCTGCTTGATGGGCAAAGCTGTTGCGCACCAAGGTCGAGGCCACTTCAATGTGAAAGTGTGTATGGCCACGCTCGATTTGCTTAATCGTGCGCCCACCAGAGCTACGCAATCGACCGGAAAACCCAAAGCTGACCGTGGCAGGGGTCAGCGCCTTGATCAATGCCCCATCGAAAACATCGTCATCAAAGAACCCAAAAATATGCTCAAGCGTCTGGCCACTGTAGCCCTGTAGCCCATGCTTGGCGTTGTATTGGTCGATTTGCTGCACCAAGACATCCACCCGTTCGGCGTGTTCGTGCTGTGGAGGAAGCTGTTCGAGTAGGGCGTGTAATTGCATCGGCCAACTGTAATCAGTACGCAATCTTTGGGCAAGAGGCGGGTCAAGGGGTTTTGGATGCGATTCAATATCGCGTATACTTTACGTTAACGTAAACGTCAATCGAGTGAAACATGGCAAACACAGTATGCGTGATTGGTGCTGGACAGATGGGAACCGGTATCGCGCAGACCGCGCTAGCCGCGGGTTGGTCGGTGCAGGTGGTCGACGCCTTTGACTCTGCATTCGCGCGCAGCAAGAGCGTTATCGACAAGGGTCTTGCCAAGTGGGCAGAGAAAGGGCTGATTGATGCAGAGATTGCTGGCAATCCCGCCCTGAGCTATCACTCCGCTATTGAGCAAACCTCACCCGCAATGCTCTATATCGAAGCTGCCTCAGAGCAGCTTGACATCAAACTTGATATCTTCCGCGCGCTTGATCACCATGCGCCGCGTGATGCGCTACTGTGCAGCAACACCTCCTCGATTTCGATCACGACCCTAGCAGCGGCGACCTCGCGCCCTGCATCAGTGGTGGGGATGCACTTCTTTAATCCAGTGCCTTTGATGAAGCTGGTCGAAGTCATCCCTGCGCTGCAAACCGCTCGCACCGCGACTGAGCGCGTGATATCGATTGCCGAAGCTTGGGGAAAAACCGCGGTCGAAGCCAAAGACTCTCCTGGCTTCGTTTCCAATCGCGTACTCATGCCAATGATCAACGAAGCCATCGGTTGCTTGCACGAGGGCGTTGCCAGCGCCGAGGGTATCGATCAAATTATGCACTTAGGCATGGCGCACCCAATGGGGCCGCTTGCGCTGGCTGATTTGATCGGGCTAGATACTTGTTTGTCTATTCTCAATGTATTGCACAACGGCTTTGGCGACCCACGCTACCGCCCAAGCCCATTGCTAAAACAGATGGTCGACGCGGGATATCTTGGCAAAAAAGTTGGACGTGGCTTTTACCACTACGAGGGTTAATCAATGAACACACTAGATCAAACCGAAGAACAGGCGGCCTTTTTGCGCAGTGCCAAAGAGTTTGCCGAGCAATCTCTTAAGCCTTTTGCCGCGCAGTGGGACGAAGAGGCAATTTTTCCCGTCGACACACTAAAAGCCGCTGCCGATATGGGTTTTATGAGCCTATACACCCCAGAATCTGCCGGTGGGCTCGGGCTGAGCCGTGAAGACAGCGCATTGATTTTTGCCGAGCTATCGAAGGGCTGCACCTCAACTGCGGCCTATATGACCATTCACAATATGGTGGCTTGGATGATTGGCAACTGGGCCACTGAGCAAGCCCGCGACCAATACCTCCCCAGCGCGCTCACGGGCGATACCCTTTGCAGCTATTGTCTAACCGAACCCGGCGCGGGCTCCGATGCGGGCAATCTACAAACCAAAGCCGAAAAGGTCGATGGCGGCTACAAGCTCAATGGTTCAAAAGTGTTTATTTCTGGCGCAGGATCGACCCACACGCTCGTGGTCATGGCGCGTACTGGCGGTGCTGGGCCCAAAGGCGTCAGCGCGCTAATTGTCGAGGCCAACAGCGATGGGATTCGCTACGGCAAAAAAGAAGACAAAATGGGCTGGAACAGCCAGCCAACACGCCAAATTCACTTTGACGATGTGTTCGTGCCCGATCAAAACCTAATGGCCAATGAAGGCGACGGGTTCACGCTGGCGATGAAGGCGCTGGACGGCGGTCGTATCAATATCGCCAGCTGCTCGCTGGGCACAGCCTATGCTGCCTACGAAGCCGCCTTAGCCTATGTCAAAGATCGCAAGCAATTTGGCAAAGCCATCGCCGAGTTTCAGAACACGCAGTTTGTGCTTGCAGACATGTTCACCGAGCTCGAAGTGTGCAAAAACATGTTGATCAGTGCCGCCCGGCACCTCGATGCAGCCCACCCCGATGCCACCTTGCAATGTGCTGCGGCCAAGCGCTTCATAACAGACCATTGCTATGACGTCGTCGATAAAGCACTTCAACTGCATGGCGGCTACGGCTATATCAAGGAATACCCAATAGAGCGCCATTTGCGCGATTTGCGCGTACACCGGATTTTGGAAGGGACCAACGAGATTATGCGCAGCATCGTCGCACGGCGTATTTTGGCCGATTAAACCGCGATCAGCCCTAGCCCAAATTCGGCGACACCATAGCCGATCACGACGGCGGCCAATACATCGCTGGGATAATGCAATCCCATTACCACCCGCGACACCGCCACCAACACGGCGAAGGGCAACAGCACCCAAATGGCCGCAGGGTATAGGGTGCAGAGCATGATGCTAAATGTGGTGGCATGCAGGGTATGGCCGCTTGGGAAGGAGTAATGATCGAGCGCAGCTGTGGCATTGCGGATATGCGGCCAGCGCACACAAGGGCGGTTACGTAAGGTTTGGTGTTTGATCAGTTTGTAGAGGGACAAATTAAACAAACCACACAGCGCAATCACCCCGCCCCATGCCGCTTCGGCAGGATCAAGAAGCATTTGACCCAGTATCAGCACCACCCACAGCGTCCCATCGCCGGCTTTACTAACCGCGACAAGTAACCGGCGAACATTGGGGTTGTTGCAAAGTCTGATGGCAAGCAGCACCCAATCCGATTCGACAAAATCGAGTTTATTTATAAGCTGTTTCAACATTGGCTTGACCTTCGACAACGGGACAGGGGAAGCACATATGCTTGGCAAAATCCGCACTGGATTTCTGCCAGCTGAAGTTCTGCGCATAGGCGCGGCACTGCGACTTGCCAATCTGCATGGCACGCATCACCGCTTTGTCCAAGCGATGGCTAAGCTCGCCGTTGACGCCTGGCAAAATCAAATCGACGGGGCCAGCAAATGGATAAGCCGCCACCGGCAAACCGCAGGCATTTGCCTCTAAAATCACTAGGCCAAAGGTGTCGGTTTTGGAGGGAAAAACGAAGACATCCGCTTTGGCAAGCTGCTGGGACAGGGCTTCACCGTGCAAATAGCCAAAGAAGGTCACTTCGGGAAACTGCCCTTGCAAGGCTGCCTTCACCGGACCATCGCCAATGACCCATTTGCGATGTGCAAACGGCAGCTCTAGCTCCAAAAAGTCTTTGATGTTTTTCTCAGGCGCAACGCGGCCCATGTAGACCAAGATCGGCGTTTGCGCGTCGGGAAGCGCGGTGGGAAGCTTGAATTGTTCAGTATCAACACCCCGCCCCCAATGGACAAGATTCTTGAATCCATGCTCGCGCAGTTGCGCACGCATAGACTCGGTGGCCACCAATGTCCTCGCACTGCCATTGTGAAACCAACGCAATAAGGCATAACTCAACCCTAGCGGCACCGGAAGACGCTCTGCAATATACTCGGGATACTGGGTGTGATAGCTGGTGGTAAACGGCCGACGTACGAACGAGCACCAAGCTCTCGCCATCAAGCCCAGCGTCCCTTCCGTGGCGATATGCACCGCGGCCTGCGGATAGCGTTTTAAGGTTTGACGGATTTCGCCAAAGCCCGTGATCGACAGCTTGATCTCTGGGTAGCTCGGCAAAGAGAAGACTCTCTTACCTTGCGGGGTAATAAGCACCACTTGATATCCAGCGGCTTCTAATTCGGCAATGGTCGACCTCAATGTCCGAACCACACCGTTGACCTGCGGTTCCCACGCATCGCTGACAATGACGATGGTCTGCTTCATATCTAATCCTCTGCTCATGGTCAGAGGATCACGTGTTTTGATGACGTCTTAATGACGATTTTATGACCGAATAGTGACTTTACTGTGCTTCGACCACAACCCACTGAAGGTTTGAGTCGAGATTGGCCGGGTCTGAGACCACTGCGCTATGGCCGCTTGCTCGTCCTTGCGGTGAGTATCGTCCAGCAAGATGGTCGCACCCGCATTCAAGGTGTGATTTAGCTCGTACAAGCAGCCGATTCGCCCACCGCGTGTCTGGCTGGTCGGCCCATCGCATATAACCAAATCAATGTCTGACAGTTCAGATACATCGACACAATACCAATCGTAATCACCGGAACGCTCGACCACTGGACAGTAGCGAACATCGACCCACTGAGTGAGCCCTAGATTGGAGACGACCCGCCGCATGTGCTCGGCCCAATGTTGGTTTTGCTCTAGGCTGGTCAGGTGCCCGCCACAATGCCGCGCGATGACACCAAGCAATATCGTGCTGACACCGGTACCGCATTCTAGGTAACGCTTGTACTCCGGTGATTGTGCACACTGAACGATCTGGCATAGGTAGCTCGCACCTGCCGCGTAGCCATAATTCCCCCACGCGAGCATCAATCTGACTACTTGGGCCTTGCGCAATGGCCCGCCATCCAGCGTCTTATACAGCTGTTCAACAGCCCATGATAACGTCAACGAGGACTCGCGACGCTTGGAATCAATATTGGTAATGGTTGCTAGCATTAAGCCACCGCCTTTTGAACGAGCGTACTGGATTGAACGGCGATCTCTTCGGGGCAATTCATTGAATCACTCCAACGCAGCAACACGAGATCACCCCGCAGGGTTTCAGCGGCAAAGGTACAATTTCCGACCCAATCGCCGGTGTTGAGATAGGTGACGTCTCCAACATTGAGCGCAGGCTGATGATTATGGCCACAGATCACCATGTCATGCTCGCTTTGGATCGCCGCGCGACTGGCCGCTTGTTCAAAGCGTTCGATTGCACTTTGCGCACCTTTGACTTTGGTTTTCAAATGGGTGGACAAAGACCAATACGGAAGCCGCAGCCATTTGCGCACCCTGTGCAGCCCTCGATTACACGCCAGCAGGGCGCTGTAGGCATAGTCGCCCACTAGGCTGTACCAATGACCCAAGCACACTTCGCTATCAAACTGATCGCCATGAACCAATAACGCCCGTCTGCCATCGAGCAAATCTAAGCTCGCTTGGGGCAAAATTTCGACATTCTCCCAACCCATTTGATGCATCGCTTTGAGCGCTTCATCGTGATTGCCGGGAATAAAAACCAGCTGCTGACATTGTCGACTCAGCTGCAGTAGCGCACTGAATACCCTTTGATGTCCAGTGGGCCAAAACACTCGTCGTTTCATGGCCCAAATATCGAAAATATCACCAATCAAGTAGATTCGGTCGGCACGAATGCTCGGTAGAAGCTTTAATAAAAACGCGACCTTTGCATCTTTCGCACCCAGATGAATGTCAGAAATAAAGACGTTTCGATAGCGGTTGATTGCAGTCATACACTCGCCTCCAAAGCCGAAGTCAGCTGAAAATAATGTTGTTTGCTAGGCCGAATCTTGGCCAAATCGATACACACCAACGCATCGATACAATCTGAGAAGTTTGGATCAATGCTAAACCCAAAAAATCGCACCCCATCAGGCTCGGCGAGCTGGGTGTATTGTTTAAAGAGCGTCGGCACTCGGTCGCCTTGTTCCGTCAAATATCGCTTTAGGCGAACAAAATCGGCATCAAGATCCTGCAATGAAAAATAACGGCTGAGTGCTTGCTCAGTTTGCGACGAGAGTGGGTAGGGGCACTTGGCCGTGGTTTGGGTGGTCACACCAAAATAGTGCTGATAGTAAAACACCAAGGCCTGCTGCGACGCTTGCGCCAAACTTGGACTAAGAGTCACCGCACCATAGAGATATTCCACATCAGGCAGCTGCCGCAAATACGCACCCAACCCCACCCAAAGCTCATTCAGCGCACGTGACCCTTGATATTTTGGCTGAATAAACGACCGGCCCAACTCTACGCCCTTGGAACGAATGGCCTTGAGGTCGCCACCAAACTCAAACAGCGTTTCACAATAACGTGGGCTCTCACTCGTGCCACTTGGACTCACGCGGTAGGCACCCACAATCTCCTGCTCATCAGGATTCCACAGCAGCAACTGCTCATAGTGCAAATCAAATGGGTCATAGTCTCGACTTTGGCCGGTGCCCTCCCCCGCAGCTCGAAAAGTCACTTCGCGCAAGCGCCCAATTTCACGAAATATGGGCGAATTCGACTGATGCACATAGCGCACAATTTCTTTGCCACTGGCGGTCTTACCAAGCTTCGAACACGCATTGATCGCCTGCGTTAACACCTTTGGGTTCTCTGGGCTGGCCACGGTGTTGAAAGTCTGTAGCAACCCTTGCTTACGTGTCCCAAGTCGATAAACATGCCGTTTGAGCAGGCGTGCGCAGGCCTGTAAAGTGTCAGCCCCACGCGTGGCGACCTTGGCAGCGATGGGCGCACCGATAAATATATTCATGTCCTTGTGGCGGCGTTTGAACATCTCAGAGATCAAAAGCAGCGTCGCCATCGGCTTATAGATCATCGAGGTGCCGTAGAAAAACGCAGAGTTTCGCGCTTTGATACGCAACGGCACAATCGGCGCGTCGAAGCGTTGCGCCAAGGACAAAAAGCTATGCCGCCACGGGCCGTCTTTTATCCCGCGTAACCCCAACCGCGAGACCTCTCCAGCCGGAAACACCACCAACGCACATCCTGCCTGCAAGTGCTCTGAAATCGCTCGAATGTCCTGCTTGGTATTTTGCCGCTCAAGACTCACCGGCAACAACATGTCGGCCAGCGGTGTAATGTGTGTGAGCCAATGGTTGGCGATAAATTTCACATCCGGTCGACGGCTTGCAATCAAAGACATCAACGCCAAGCCATCCAAAGTCCCCGTGGGGTGATTGGCGACTAAGAGCACTGCGCCCTGGCTCGGAATATGTTGCAGAGTGCGCGTTTCCACCCGAACCTTGATTCCGAGGTCATCGATGACTTGCTCGATAAACTCGATTCCCGTCAAATGCGGATAACGATTAGAAAAATGACTAAATTGATCTTCATGCAGCAAATGTTTGAACACCCACAAAAACGGTTCCAATAGCACCGGATGGATGGCGGGATAATGCTCTGTGATTAATTTTTCAGTACTAAACACAAGGTCATCAGCATCGAAGAGTTGCCACAAAGTTATCGCGGCACTGTGACCGATTAATGACAGGAAAATGTCACAATTTTGAAATTGGACGATGCTACCATCCGGTGTTTATCTGGCATTCGGGATAGCACTTGAAAACGATTATTGTCGGCGCGGGATTTGTAGGCATGGCCAACGGCCTAACATTGGCGTAACACAATGCGGTGATAATCGTAGACATTGATGCAAACCGCGTCGCCATGCTCAATGCAGGCAAACCACCCGTGGACGATCGCGACGCGCGATCGTTTATGGCAGAGCAATCATTAGATCTTCAGGCAACCACAGATTTAGACTCGGCCCTCGAAGGTGCTGAGCTTGTGATCATTGCCGCGCCCACCAACTATGATCCGGATAGCAATTTCTTCGACACCAGCTCGGTAGAGTCCGTGATTGCTCGCTGCACATTGCATAACCCCTCAGCTGTGCTGGTGGTTAAATCGACCGTGCCAGTCGGGTTTTGCGAGAGAGTTTTGAGCAAGTTTCCAGAGGCGAAATTGGTGTTCTCACCAGAGTTTCTTCGCGAAGGCACGGCCCTTGCGGACAACCTATCGCCGTCGAGGGTTGTGGTTGGCGGTGCGGATGAGCACATTGACGTGTACCTAGCGGCCAATGCACCCTGCCTCAGAAATGATCCGCCCGTATTGACCATGGCGCATACCGAAGCCGAGGCAGTGAAACTATCCGCCAATACTTATTTGGCGATGCGAGTCGCGTTTTTTAACGAACTTGACTCGTATGCACTGCACCATGGGCTCGATACCCGCAAAATCATTGTGGGGGTTAGTTTGGATCCCAGAGTCGGTGCGGGGTACAACAATCCAAGCTTCGGGTATGGGGGCTATTGCCTACCGAAGGATTCGAAGCAGTTATTGTCGAACTATTTCAATGTGCCCAATAATTTGATCAAAGCGATCGTCGAAGCCAACGACACACGCAAGAACTTTATTGTTGAAAACATCATCAACCGCCAACCCAAATCCGTCGGGATTTATCGATTGGTGATGAAGGCGGGTTCAGACAATTACCGCGAATCATCGATTAGCTCGATTGTCCGTCGTCTGCTGGTACGCGGCATCGAAGTGGTGGTGTTTGACGCAAGACACTTTTCTAGGGGCGCGCGTGGTCACTGACTTTGATGAGTTTGTGTTGGGATCAGACCTAATAGTGGCCAATCGATTAGACGCCAACATTAAACCTTACGCGGATAAGGTGTTTACCCGCGATTTGTTTGGCGACAACTAAACCAAGTAGCCCTTGCGAATTTCTGCGGCGCGAAGATAAGCCTCACGCGAGGTCAAGCGCCGCGCATAATCATTGAGCGGCCCTGTCTCAGGCCAGTCTAGTTTTGAGCTCTTGAGCCAACCGATGCAGTGGCCCAGCACAATATCCGGCACAGTGAAACGCTCACCCATTAAATACGATTGCTGTGCCAAGCGATCCTCAAGCACAGCCATAGAGCGCGCTAGTTCATACATGACACCATCAATGACACCGTCTCGGCGATACTCTTTGGGATAGGCGAATTTATGTTTGGCATTCATCCACAACACACTGTCGAATTCGTCATTCACAAAATGCAGCATCGCATCCTGTTGAGCCCGCTCGATCGTTCCAGCGGAATAGCTGAGCTCTCTGTGCTTGTCGGCGAGATATTGAACAATGGCCGCAGAATCAGTGATCGCTTGGTCAGGGTATTCTGCATCAACCATCGCGGGGCTTTTACCAGTGGGGTTGACTGCTAGCATCGCCTCTGACCGTGGATCCGCAGCATTGATTTCGTAGGCCAAGCCTAGCTCTTCAAGTGCCCACAAAGCCCGAAAGCTACGATTTTTTGGATTGCCGATTAGGGTGTACACAAACTTGCTCCGAGCCAAGGGTTAATTATTCAACAGTAACCGATTTAGCGAGGTTACGTGGTCTATCAACATCGGTGCCTTTCGCCAACGCGACGTGATAGCTCAACAACTGCAACGCAATAACATACACAATCGGCGCGATACACGTTGGTGCTGAGGGCAACTGGATTTTGCGATCATGTTCGCCCAGTTCGATTTTGTCGGCATTTTCAGCAAATACGATCAACTGGCCACCGCGGCTGCGCACCTCTTCTAGGTTAGCCTTAAGTTTGTCGAGCATTGGGTCATCTGGCGCCACGGCAACGACAGGCATATCATCGTCAATCAATGCCAAAGGGCCATGCTTGAGCTCACCTGCAGGGTAACCTTCTGCATGAATGTAGGAGATTTCTTTGAGCTTGAGTGCGCCTTCAAGCGCAATAGGGTAGAAGGTGCCTCGGCCCAAGAAGATAGAGTGATGGCGATGCGCAAATTCGCTGACCAACTCTGATTTGATTTGTGGCTCTAGAGCAAGACACTGCTCCATCAGCTCTGGGAGCAGCCCAAGCGCGGCACGCTCGTTTTCGAGTGTGCTCGCGTCGAGATCGTTGCGCTCTGCAAGCGCTAACACCAGTAGTTTCAGAGCGATTAACTGTGTGGTGTAGGCTTTGGTGGAAGCGACACCGATCTCAACCCCTGCCTGCGTCATGATCGCTGCATCTGCATCACGTACGATGGAACTCTCTGGCACGTTACAAATTGCCAAACGCGTGCGCCAAGTCTGCTCTTTGGCCATATGCAATGCAGCCAATGTATCGATGGTCTCGCCAGACTGACTAATCGTCAGATATAGGCTGTTGCGCGGAACACGCACATCGCGATACCGAAACTCTGAGGCGATTTCCACCTGACACACCACATCGGCAAGCGACTCAAACCAATACTTGGCCACCATCGCCGCATAATATGAAGTACCACAGGCAACAATATGCACATAGCGGATACCGTCCAAAGCATCCTCAGCCAAGGGACGATCGAAACGAAGCCCAGACCCCGCATTGGACAAATGCTGCAGTGTTTGACGGGCGCACACCGGCTGCTCGTGGATTTCCTTTTGCATGTAATGGGTATATCCATTCATGGACACCGCATCTGCAGACAGAGAACTTGTTTGTAATGGCCGTTCAATTTTCTGACCATTTGAGTCGTAGATGGTGTGCTTGTCAGCAGTAAGGTGTAGCATGTCGCCTGGCTCGAGCACGATGTACTGCTGCGTAACAGGGATTAGCGCAGACATATCCGATGCAACATATCGTTCTCCCACTCCAACGCCCAACAGCAGTGGACTGGTCAAGCGCATCGCCACCATTTCGTTGGGATGATCTTTGTGAATTGCCGCGATAGCGTAAGCCCCTTCAAACTGCTTTGCAGCTACGCGCAGCGCTTCGAGCAAGTCACCAGTTTGCTGATATGCTCGGTCAATTACCGCGCAAGCCACCTCGGTATCTGTCTCCGATACAAAGGTATAGCCCTCAGCCATGAGTGATTGTTTCAACACCAAATAGTTCTCAATGATGCCATTGTGCACGACGGCAATTCGCTCGTGCATCATATGTGGGTGTGCATTGACTTGATTCGGCACGCCATGCGTCGCCCAACGGGTATGACCAATTCCCACTTCACCAGTCACTGGAGACGCCGCCACTGCTGCCTCAAGTCCCGCGACCTTGCCAGCGACCTTCTGTAGGCTAATGCCATTGCCGCTTAATGCTGCAATTCCCGCTGAATCGTAGCCGCGATACTCGAGACGTTTTAAGCCTTCGATCAAAATATCACTGACGTTACGCTTGGCAATTGCACCAATAATTCCACACATATCTATTCCTTTTAAGCAATTTTGATTTCAACACCATGAGATTCAATGGTGTCTTTCTGGTCATCTGTTAACGTTGAATCGGTGACCAGTGTATGAATGTCTTGCCACTGAAGCTCTAGATTGGGGATTCGTCGACCGACCTTGCTGGCCTCCGCAACCACCACGACTTTGCGGGCGTTTTGCGCCATCACACGCGATAGGTTCCGCAACTCATTGAACGTCGTCGTGCCCCGCGACAAATCGATGCCATCCGCGCCGATGAACAAATAGTCAAAGTCGTAGCTCGAAATGGACTGCTCCGCGACTGAACCCTGGAATGACTCTGAGCTTGGGTCGTAAGTTCCACCTGTCATTAAGAGTGATGGCGGTTTTTCCAGCGCCAGAAGCTGATTTGCCGAATCCAAGGAGTTGGTCATGACCACCAGCCCTTGGCGTCCGGATAAAAAAGGGACAATCGCGGTGGTAGTACGTCCAGAGTCGAGAATGACCCTACTGTAATCCTTGATCATACTTGCGGCTGAACGACCGATTGACTCAAGGGCTTCATTGGCCGGCCGGTCTTCTACAATTTCTTTGGGGATCGGAATCGCACCACCAAACTTTCGAATCAGAAGCCCGCTTCGTTCTAGCTCAGATAAGTCCTTTCGGATAGTCACTTCTGAAGTTTGATGCCTTGAAACCAGCTCCTCGACAGTGATTTCGCCATGCTGCTGCAATTGCTGCATGATCAAATTTCGTCGCTGCTGGGTGTTACGCTTTGTCATTTCGAAATTATATAACAAAACTTTTAAGTTTCGAAACGAAATTTAAAACTCAAAAAAATGGGGGCAATGCCCCCAAATTACTCAGATGTATCCGGCGTCTCATATCCTTGAACGCCCCTGTGGTCTGCCCAACCTAGGTGCCGTCCTAGCGGTCTATACATCACATTGAGCCCTAGCGGCGTGTATGCCGCACCACTAAGTTAAACCATTTGAAAGCCGACGACATTGATCGATCGGTCAGAGTGTGTTCAAATTGTGATTAAGATTCAAATTTCAACCGTCACCAATAAGCACAACCAACAATAAAAACAAATACTTATAAATATTTTTCTTCAAGGAAAGCGCAATGCGGAATGCGATCAAATTGACTCTTTTTTTTGGATGCCTCATCTCATCTGTCAGTGCCGCTCCGAAAGTCGGGGTCATCATCAATTCACTCGACGTCAACGAAGGTCAAATGACATCCAGACATAAGGCCTGCGTAACAAAATACTTCACTGAAACCAATACCGAGTTTGACTGGTCTGTCAAAAAGAACATGCGCAGTGAACTCGGCACCCAACGCGCTGCAGCGGATCTAGTGAAGGCACGCATTGATTATGCATTGCTGCCCGTTGTCAGCAATGAAGCCGCCATCGCCGCGAAGATGTTTGACCGAGCGAACATCAAATATACCACCTCTGCAACCTCTACCAGCGCGATTGGTCAGTTGGGGCAAAGTATGTTTACCTCGACCTACCAGCAAGCGATCACGATCAGCAAATTCGCAGAAGTACAGGATGGTGCTGTCATCCTAGTGGATGCCGGTGGCGTCTATTCCAAAGCGTTTATTCGAGGTGCCATCGAAACATTGGCAGACATGGATGTGCAGTGGGAGGTTTTGAGGACTCAGCAAGTGCTCTCTTTGCCCGATTTATCTGGGCGTACGATTTTTGCGCCGCTTTATGGGCCAGACATTGCACGACTATATTTGAAAGCGACCGAGAGCGGTGACAATCGCATTTACGGGCCTGATTCAATTGGGGTCAATGCTGAGTTTCTAGAGATTGTGGCAGGCGCACCCATCGGCAAAACTGATCTTTATTTCATTCGTAACTGGGATTCAGTCCTGCGCGGACCGAATGAACAGCGATTTATTCAGGATGTGGTTCCACGATGTGGCAACGAGCTAATCACCAGTTTTGTCGCAGCGTATACTTTTGACATGTTCGGACAATTTATCGCGAGTCAAAAGGGTGAGCCCTGGATGTCAATCATGACCGGTGAAGAAATAGGCTTCAATTTTGAGCGCTTTGCTGAACGACGCCTACACATCTACCATTTCGACGGGACGACCCCCAATGCTCGCCAGATTAGGTAACCCCAAGCCCTACTTCATTGCGGTCATTATGACTTTTGTGGTGCTTTTTGCCCATGGATGGCTGTTAAAATCTGATGTCAGGCCTTTAAATCAGCTGATCAGTCAGATTGCAGCCAGTCGAGACTTCCAAGATGAGTTGTTTTATTTTGATCGCGCGACACTTGCTGATCAAATCACGCGCATTGCTCAGTCTGTATCAGAACTGTCAGATGCAGATAGTTGTTTGTCGGTAACGGTGCGAAACAATCCACCAATCCAATATTGCACCGATGGTACGTTTATCGATCAAGTGAGTTCATTTTCAGTGAGCGGCACAAATGAAGTTCACATTGGGGCCGCTAAAATAGGCGTGATCGAATGGATTACCCGCAACTCCATGTTTTCTTTTTCGTCGATCAGTCAGATCTTCGGTCTCGCGTTGATCGTTGGTGGCATGTGTGGCATGGTTTTTCGCATCTTTCACCTTCGTACCTCGCAAATTCAGGTGATCGATGAAACATGGCAACACTATAGTAAGCTTGCCTCCGCCAATCGCCACACCATGGCGCTACATGATCATTGGGCTGTGGTGGAATATCACAGGCCCAATTTATATGTCACAGATTTTGACGGCAATCGTGTGCGGCTAAGAGGAACGCTGGCCGATGTAAAGCGGATTTATCCAGACGCAGAGCATGTCACCCGCGCCTGCATCTATAACCCCAATATTTGCCGACCAGTGAAAGACGGCAATGATTGGGTGTTCAGCCTACGCAGTACGAAAAAGGTTATTTCGAAGACTTAACGGGGCGTTTCCAGCCACTGATGACGCGCTGTTTAGCGCGAGCGACCACAAGCGCGTTGGGTTCAGCGTCTGTCGTGATCACAGATCCTGCTGCCACCGTAGCACCATCGCCGATCTTAACAGGCGCAACCAATGCCGCGTTGGAGCCGATAAAGACATTGTTTCCCATGACTGTTTGGTGTTTGTTTGCACCGTCGTAATTGCAGGTAATGGTGCCCGCTCCGATGTTTGTATTTTCACCAATTAGACTGTCACCGAGATAGGTTAGGTGGTTGGCTTTGCTACCCTGACCCATATGGACATTTTTGGTTTCGACAAAATTGCCAATCTTGGTTTGATCCGCAAGCTGGGTACCCGGCCGTAAACGGGCATATGGACCGATTTCAGCGAATTGTCCGACACTTGCCCCCTCTAGGTGGCTGAACGCGCGTATGCGCGTGTTAGAGCCAATTACCGCGTCTTTGATCACACAGTTGGCTTCAATGACAACACCGTCGCCCAAAGAAACGTCACCGTAAAGCTGAACATTTGCACCAATGTGACAATCGCTGCCCACAGTCACCGATCCCTGCACATCAAGTCGAGACGGATCTTGTAAAGTCACGCCTTCGATCATGAGCTTTTCAGCCATTCTTTGCTGAAATACTCTTTCTAACCGCGCCTGCTGGACGCGATTGTTGACCCCTTCGCCCTCATGGATATCAGCAAGGGTCACCGCCTGCATTGATTGCCCATTATCATTGGCCATTTCAACAACATCGGTAAGGTAGTACTCACCTTGCGCGTTGTTGCAATTCAACGCCTCACACCATTGGATTAAGTGTTCTGTTGATGCGGTGAGAATACCGGTATTGATCTTATTAATTTTGAGCTCGCTGTCGTTTGCATCCTTATGCTCAATAATTCGCTGCGCATAACCATCTAAATCGATAACAACCCGGCCATACCCTGTTGGGTCATCGAGTTCTGCGCACAAAACTGCAGATTTTCGATTGACGAGATCAGTAATCGTCTCACTTTGAATCATAGGTACGTCACCATAAAGCACGATGGTCTGTGGCTTTGAGACGCCTCTCAATCCAAGTTTCACGGCATGACCGGTTCCCAATTGCTCTGCTTGTTCGACCCAATGATCCACAGATTTGACGCTTGATTTAACGGTTTCTCCACCATGACCAATCACCACAACAATTTCGGCAGCTCCTGCTGCTCGTGCCGCATCAACAACATGTTGCAACATTGGCTTTCCGCCAATTGGATGAATTACTTTTGGGAGATTGGATTTCATTCGCGTGCCTTTACCGGCAGCGAGTATAAGTGCGCTAAATGTCATTTTTCTTCCATAAAAAAGGGAGCCAGAGGCTCCCTTGATTTAAAACAGCTAACAAGCGTTGTTAACGTGTCTTTTTGAGCTTACGAATGGCTTGCAATTGCGCTGCGAGTTCAACCAATTCTGATTGAGCAGTGGCAAGATCAACCGTGGTATTGCGGTCTTTGATCAATGCTTCTGCACGTTCTTTTGCCTTAACGATTTCTGCTTCATCAAGGTCAGACGCACGCACAGCAGTGTCTGCCAAGATTGTAATCAGTTTAGGTTGAACTTCAATCACTCCACCAGAGACATAAAAATGTTGCTCGTCGTCGCCATCATTAATGATACGAATATCACCTGGGCGCAATGGACTGATAAAAGGCGCGTGGCCAGCAGCGACGCCGACCTCACCTTGTGTCGCGGCTGCAACCACCATTTCTGCATCGCCATCGAACATATGCCCTTCGGCTGATACAACTTCTACGCGGATGGTATTCGCCATGGTCTACTCCTTAAGCGCTTGCTTTCGCAACTGCTTCTTCGATGCCACCGACCATGTAGAACGCTTGCTCTGGCAAGTGATCATACTCACCGTCTACGATGCCTTTAAAGCCAGCAATGGTGTCTGCGAGACTGACATATTTACCGGGTGAACCCGTAAATACTTCAGCAACGAAGAATGGCTGAGACAAGAAGCGTTGGATCTTACGAGCACGAGCAACGACGAGTTTGTCTTCTTCAGACAATTCGTCCATACCCAAGATCGCAATGATGTCGCGAAGTTCGTTGTAACGCTGAAGCGTATTTTGAACTGCGCGCGCCACTTCGTAGTGCTCTAAGCCAATGACTTGTGGGTCGAGCTGGCGTGAAGTTGAGTCAAGTGGATCTACCGCTGGGTAGATACCTTGCTCTGCAACTTTACGTGACAATACGAGTGTCGCATCCAAGTGAGCAAACGTGGTGGCCGGCGATGGGTCTGTCAAGTCATCCGCAGGTAC
>JABXHR010000250.1 GCA_013373515.1 Gammaproteobacteria bacterium
CTCCCACTTTGAGTTTTGTGGGAGGCGAGTTTCGTCTCGGCGAATGCGATCTACAGGATGCTTTGCCCGGTGGCGGCCCAGTCTTTTGTGAATTGGGCGAGGCCTTTGTCGGTGAGGACGTGATTGGCCAATGATTTGATAACACCTGCTGGGATGGTGGCCACGTCTGCACCAGCGATAGCGGCGTCTTTGACGTGATTCGCGGTGCGCACGGATGCCGCCAGAATCTGGGTTTCGAATTTGAAGTTGTCGTAGATGGCGCGGATGTCGTGAATCAGTTTCATGCCATCGAGGTTGATGTCGTCCAAACGGCCTAAAAAGGGCGATATATAGGTGGCACCGGCTTTGGCAGCCAGCAACGCTTGGTTGGCGCTGAAGCAGAGGGTGACGTTGGTTTTGATGCCGTTTTGGCTGAAGTGACGACAGGCTTTGAGCCCGTCGAGTGTTAGCGGCAGCTTGACGACGACATTGCTCGCGATTTTGGCTAGGTGTTTGCCTTCGGCGACCATGCCATCGTAGTCGAGGGCGGCGACTTCGGCTGAGACGGGGCCGGCAACTTCGGCGCAGATCTCGGCGATTACTTCTTTGAAATCGCGGCCAGATTTGGCGATCAATGAGGGGTTAGTGGTGACGCCATCGAGCAAGCCGTAGCTGTTCAGTTCACGGATTTCGTCGATGATGGCGGTGTCTGCAAAAAATTTCATATGGGCTGTCCTTGAGGAGTAAGCGCTAGAAGGTCAGGATGTAATCGGGTGTGGCGCTTTCGTGCAGTACGCGCTTGGCGTTGAGCATGTCGTTGCCTTCTACTTTGGTGCGCGCGGACTCTTCGCTGTAATCGAGATCGAGCCAGCGCTGCATCAGGCGTTGGCGCAGGGTGACTTCGTCGGCGTCGATCATGGCGCTGAGGTCGAAATACTGGCGCAGCGCGGACCAGGGGTCGGCTTGCAGCAGTAGGTAATTGCCTTCGATCAGCAATACTTGGGTGTGCTGGGGAATGAGCCTTGCGCTCGCGCGGGCGAGGTCGACTTCGCGCTCAAAGACTGGCACGGCGACGTCTTTGTCACCCTTGGCAAGTCGAGCGAGTAGGTTCTCTAGGCCGTCGACGTCGAAGGTTTCTGGTGCCCCTTTGCGCGGGCGCAGGTCGCGAGCATCGAGGATGGCGTTATCGTAGTGAAAACCATCCATCGGCACCACTTGGGTGTCGAGCTGGTGTGTGTCGCGCAACGACTCTGCCAGCCACTCTGAGGTGGTGGATTTGCCGCTGCCCGGCGCGCCGACAATCGCCACTAATATCCGTTGCGTGCCGGCTTGGTCGGCGATGACGTTTGCAAAATCTTGAAAGGCCAACCGCGTGGGGTTGGCCGCTGCTGTTGTGTCTGCCATTCGGCCCTCGTTGTGATTCAGTTGGCGCAGTATTGCTCAACTGTGGTTTTGACGCCGTGTTGCCAAATCGAGTCGAGCCAGTGGGCAAAAGCTTGTCTAAACGCGGCGTGCTCGGCCAAATCACCATAGATGTGATGTTGATCCAGCCAGGACGCGGGCTCGGCTTTGGCGCGCTCGGCGGCCTCGATCAACTGGTCCCAAAATGGGTCGTTGGCCTCGATGGTGCTGCCGTCCTCACGGGTTGCCGCGCACATTCTAGCCCATAGTGCTTCAACCAGCGCAAGCCCTTGAATCGATCCGCCGGCGGCAATGGCGTCGCGCAAGATCGGCAGTACAAAGCCGGGGTGGCGCGAGGAACCATCAAACGCCACACGCCGTGTGGTGTCGTAAATGGCATCGTTGGCAAACCGCTTGGCGATGAGCTCAATGTAGCGATCGGGCGTCATGCCAGGCACTGCTTTGACGTAGGGGGCGATTTCGGTTTGCTCGACCTTGTCAAATAGGGCAGCAATGGTGGGGTGCGCCATGCAACCGGAAATGGTTTCGACCGAGAGCAGCTCACCGATATTGGCGAGCACTTGATGTCCGGCATTGAGAACGCGGATTTTCATTTTCTCGTAGTCGTGAACCAGTTCGGTGATGGTGACACCGACGTCTTCCCAAGGCGGGCGGCCTGCACAGAATTTATCCTCGATCACCCATTGGCGGAAGTTTTCATGGGTGACGGGCGCCACGTCGTCGATGCCCAGTTCGCGTGCGATGGCGAGCTCTTTGTCGCCGGTGGCCGGCACGATGCAGTCGACCATCGAATTGGGGAAGCTGCAATGCTCGTCGATCCATGCTGCTAGGTCTGGGTCGGATAATTTGGCCAGCGACACAATGGTACTGCGCAGCACGTCGCCGTTGCCTTGGATGTTGTCGCAGGTTTGGCCGGTGAAGGGGCCAATGTCGTTATCTCGGCGAATTTTTAGCGCTGCGATCATGGCGCCAAAAGCGGTGCGCGGGGCGTCTGGATGGGCCGCATCGTGCACGATGTCTGGATGCGCGGCATCAAACTGCCCCGTGGCTGGGTCGATGTAATAGCCGCCTTCGGTGACAGTCAGCGCCACAATGCGGATATTGGGCTGTGCCATGCAGGCGATCAGCGGGCCGTTGCCGTCGACAATGGGCAGATAGTCGATCATGGCGCCGACAACCTCGGCGGCGCGACCCGAGGGGGCGAGCTCGATGAGTGTGGTCAGGCAATCTTGTGACTTAAGCTTGAGGCGCATTTGTTCGTCATAGGGACGAACACCCGCCCCAATGATCGCCCAGTCGTGCGCCTTGCCTTGCTGCATCAGGCGGTGCAAATACCACGACTGATGCGCGCGGTGAAAATTGCCCAGCCCAATATGTACAATGCCCGCACTAAGCTGACTGCGATCATAAGTCGGCCGCTCGATGCCAGCGGGCAATTGATCTAGGGTTTGGTTCGATAGACGCATGGTCATGCTGCTCCCGTGGTTACCCAATTCGTAGCCCCTTCTCATCGAAGCGGTGTAGTACATCCTCACGCGGAGTCAGGAATACTTTGGTGCCGTATTCGAGTGACATTTCACCTGCCGCACGCACCGTAATGGGCTCGCCAGCGATATCGGTTTTAACGCGTACAAAGGTATCGGAGCCGAGGTGCTCTGAGACGCCAACCGTGCCTTCCCACGCCCCTTCGCTGGTGGAAATTTCGATGTGTTCAGGGCGGATGCCAACGGTGGTTGCGCCGTGTTTTTGCGCTTCAGCGCCGCCGATGAGATTCATGGTGGGCGAACCAATAAAGCCCGCCACAAAGAGATTTTGAGGGCGCTGATAGAGTTCAAGCGGTGAGCCCACTTGCTCGATCACACCCGCGCGCAGCACCACGATTTTGTCGGCCATCGTCATGGCTTCGACTTGGTCGTGGGTGACGTAAATCATGGTGGTGGCCAGGCGCTTGTGTAGCTCGGAAATCTCTAGGCGCATGCCGACGCGAAGCGCGGCGTCTAGGTTGGACAGCGGCTCGTC
>JABXHR010000204.1 GCA_013373515.1 Gammaproteobacteria bacterium
GCTGTCGATGGCAGCTTTGAGTTTTTGTTCATACACCTCGCACTGGTGGTGTCTTGGAAAATTTTGCAACAGCGTGGCAATGTCTTGCGCCGCGCGGCGGCCATTATCGGCGTGCTGATTTTCGTGTTGGAGCAGTGCTTGGTAAAAGGTTTGCCAATCTTGTTGCAGCTGCGCGTCGGTGGTTTGGCTGGGATCCCAGTGTGGCAGCTGCATTTTGATTCCCAGCTTGACGTCGACATGACCGAGCTTGCAGCCGTGTGAATCGCTGGTGAGTTGGTAGCGGGTTTGCACTTCCCAATGGGTGAGCGCATAGAAATGATGTTTGTCGCGTCGAATGGGTGAGCTGGCTGTCATTGAGGCGGCCAGCTTTTCGGCGGTGTCGCCGTAGACTGGATAGTATTGTTTGATCGGTTTGATGGGCGTTGCGGCCAGCACGGCGGTGGCACTGAGCAGCGCAATCGCACAAGCGGTCAAAATTCTGTGCATTAGTGGAGCGTTGGGCTCGGTGGTGAAAGCGAACTAAAGGCCGCGTTGACCTCTTCGATTTCGGCTTCAAATTCTTCGAGGTCTGGCTCGGCGGAGGCATGGTGCAGAATTAACTTCCAGCCGTCTTCTTCTTGCTTAAAGATGTTGGTGACGATGACAGTATTGACAACTTCGTCCAACAACAACACATCTTCACGCAAATGATGAATAGACAAACTTCCCTCCGCAGAAATTGAATGTGCATATCGTTTAAAGCGAATGGTATCGGCCATGGTGAAAATTTGCCGCCAGCTTTCTTTGATGTCGTCTAGCTCGGTCAACATGGGCGCGCCGGGATGGATGCACGACATGGTTTTGCGTTCAGACCACACGGCCATCATCGCATCGAGATCGGCATCTTCAATGGCTTGATAAAAGGCTTCTTCGCAGCTTTCTGCAGTCGGAAAAGGGTGCGTTTTGTTGGGACTAGTCATCGCAATATGGTAACTGATTTGCCGACTTGATGTCGCGCTTACAGTGCGGCACTGGTGCGGATTTGGCGCTCGGTATAGGTCGATTCGTCGCAGTCTTTCAGGTAGCCGGTCCAGTCTCGGGTTGGGTCGCCGTAGACGAGAAAATTGGGGTTGAGTAGCGATTCGCGGGTGTTGTATCGCAGGTGGCGGCGGTAGACGTCGACCATGCGACCGCCTGCCTCTTCGACAATGCACTGTGCTGCGGCGGTGTCCCATTCGCAGGTGGGACCAAGCCGCGCATACACATCTGCCAAGCCTTCAGCGACCAAGCATGATTTTAAAGCACTGCCCATTGAAAGCTCTTTGTGTGCGCCAAGTGCATCGAGAAATTTGGCCAAATTTGGGCCAAGGCCAGGCGCGCGGCTGCGGCAAACGGTGAGTTGTGAGTCTGAGGGTGCCGGTCTGACGTTAATAGGTGTTGGCGCTTCACCCGCCATGCATTTAAAAGCGCCGCTGCCACGTCTTGCAAAATACAGCAAATCTAGGGCGGGTGCGTAAACCACGCCCAGTATCGGCTGGCGTTTGTGAATCAGCGCAATATTGATGGAGAATTCATCGTTGTGTTTGATAAATTCGCGTGTGCCGTCTAGGGGGTCGATTAGCCAATAGGTCTGCCACTGACGGCGTTCTTCGAAGGATATATCAGCCGCTTCTTCGGACAGGATGTGATAGTCGGGGGTGAGTTCATGGAGTCGGCCGACGATATGACGATGCGCCGCCAAGTCGGCCTCGGTGATGGGCGACTCATCTGACTTGTGCTCGACTTCATATCCGTTGTGATAAAAGCGCAATATTTCGCCGCCAGCATCTTTTGCAGTCTTGATGCAGTCAAATAGCAATGTGTCGAGTAAGTGGTCTTCAATTTTCATCATTGCCGCCCAAAGGTCATAGTCAGGCTAGCGGCCAAGCCATGCCGATCGTTTAGCGCGAACATTACCGCATTGCTCACAAAATTACACCCAGTGTTTTTTATTAATTTGCAATTTTCTTGCCGCAGGCGCGAAAGTCACAAAATCACGGATGTTTATCAGTGTTTTCAGTTAAAACAGGGGAGTATTTTAGTTATCAATATCGACACAAAATTCACACGAAGGATAAGCAATGTTCAACATCAATATCGGAAAATCTGAGCGAATGATTCGCGGCGTGGTTGGCGTACTGTTTATGGCACTGGCCGCAACTGGCGTAATTGGCGCTTGGGGCTGGATTGGAGTGGTGCCGCTGGTGACCGCAGCGTTTGGTTGGTGCCCGCCTTATTCGCTATTGGGGATTAACACCAACAAGGACGCAAAGTAATTTTTCGGGCGCGCGCTACAGCGCGCCCAAATTTCCTTCACGCACCACACGATAGCTGCCATCGGCGTTGCGCTGGCCGACTTGGCTCAGGATAAAGTCGAAGTCTTGCGCATTGGTTGTAGGCTTGATGGTCGCATCCAAGCTGTAGCTGCGATCAGGCTTCACTTGAATGAGGCCACTGATGGCCAGCATGCCGCCCGTATTGGCCACTTCGACGATATTCGTGGATTCATCGTTACTGAATTCTGCCACCACTTGGCCAAGGTCGATGTCCACAAAGCCGCCGATTTTGGCATTGCGCCAAACCAGTTGCCCCTTGGGATCGAGTAGCCATTGATCCTTGATTTTGCCGCCAATATCTTGCGCCACGATCAGCCCGTCTAGCGATACCATATTGTTATTGAGAATATCCAAGATCACCGACGCTTGGGCTCGGCCATCAAGATGATCAAATTCAATGGTTTGTGATAGGCCAATTGCCGCGTCAGCGGTGAAGTTGAGTTTCGGCCCGCTGAGCGTCAAGTGTGTGCCGAGCTGTGCTTTGAGCAATGTGCTTGGGTTGAATTGCCAAGTCGCCGTTTCGACGTGTGGCGCAAACGGTGGTTTTGGCGATAACTGACCGGCCGTGGGATGGCCTTCGATCGTCCCAAATTGATGCATTTGTGGATATTGCGTCTCCAAGGTTCGCAATGGAAAGCCAATGGCGAGCGTCATCAATGCACTCAGTAAAATCAGCAAAAACACATAGCGGCGCTTCATCGGCTGAGCTCCAGTTGGGCCTGGGTTTGACCGTTACCCTTGGCTTCCAAGGTGGCACTTTGCACGCTTAGCCCAAATTTTTGTTGCGCATTGGCCATCACGGCCACCAGCTTGTCGAATTCCACCAGATCAAATCGTAAACGCACGGTATCGTCGCCGGAGGGTGTGAGTTGGCTGGGCTTGAGGCTTGCTGTTTTTAAGAGTTGATCCATTTGGATATAGGCCGCTTGACTGGTGTCGGCGGCTGGCGCATTGCCTTTTGCCGCCATCAGTTTTGCCGCGTTGACTTTCATGCTAGCTAGATCGCGTTCTGCGTCTTCTGAGGCCTGGACGGATTGGCGGTATTGCGTATCGAGGGGTACCCAGACGCCAAACCATGCCACACCAAAGATGGCGACGATAGATAGGGTAACCACCAGCACACGCTCTCGGGTTGATAGCGCAGCGAGTTTCTCGGCAATCATGAGCGCGCCTCCAACCGGATACGGGCTTGTGTCTTGCCCTCCACTTCAGTGACGGCTTGCAGTGAGGCAGCACTGCCACTGAGCTCTTCGAGCTTGTTTTTCAGCAGATCCATGGCCTGCAGTGAATCGGTGGTAACGTTCAACTCCATACGGCCTTGGCGGTAATAAATGCCACCCAATTCAACATTGTCGGCGCTAAGGGCATTGCTCAATGGGGCGAGGGCATCAATCAGCCCACTTTGTGACTGGCCACCATTGCTTTCGAGGGCTTTGAGCTTGGCGCGCATATTGCGGGCAGGATCGGCGATGGCTCTGCCTTTGCTCTCCGGAAATACCTGCATGTATACCGCAGATTGCTGCGCTCGCAGATCAGCCAGTGACTTCTTAACGGCTTGGGTTTCAACCCAGCGGGCGGCGACAAATACCACGGCACAGGCCGCCACAAGCCAAAGTGGTCTGAACCATGGCTTGAGTTGTTTGGAAACATCTTGGGTAGCTTGTTGGTCGACAAAATAAAGGTTGCAGCCATCGGGGCTGTGCGTTGGTGATAGTACCTGCAGCGGATGGTCATGCGTTTGCCAGCTAAGGGCGTCGTCCGAGGGCGGTGGCGTGATGGTCATTGCTCGGATATCTGCTGGGTCGACGTCGGCAAACGCACGGCGAATCAGAGTGGCGGCCATGGTTTTGGGCACAAAACTCACCATTTGTGGCGAGCGGATAATCGCGCCGTCCTCAAACTGTAATACCGCGTTTGGCGTGGGCAGACACAAGCTGTCGATGGTGATGGTTTTGCAGTTGATGCCCGCTTGTTGAACGCGTTTTTGCACCGATTGAATAATTTCACGGTCGACCACGGCACAGGGGTAGAGTTTGCCTTGCGGCTTCCCGACTGCGATATGCACATCGTCAATGTCAGCGGCGAGCAATTCTTCGAGTGCAAACGGCGCGGCTTGCTTGGCTTTGGCATAGCTAATCGGCGGCAGTTCGACCATGTGCACGCTGCAATAGCGGTCACTCAGGATGAGTGTCGCCTTTTGGCGTCCGCAAAATGCTGCGGCGTCCTGCAGGCTGCCGGTGCCAATGCGTTCGGCTGAGGTGTTTTTGGTATTGGTCCACGATACCTTGTCGGTTTGGTGGTTTGGCCAATAAATTAAAATGTCGCTCACCGTGTCTCCTGACTACCAGGTGTTTTCAGATTGCCAGATGGGGGTCATTTGCCCGTCATCGCGTCGGTACAGGGCGTGGTACTCGCGTGCAAGCCCCGATTTGGCAATATTCAGTTGTATTAAAAAATAGTTGCTTTGTAGTGTAATGGAATCTTTGTTTTCAAATTCATACACCGGCGCTTCGGTATTTTCATTGGGCTTGATGCCCACCAAGCTGCTGTTGATTGTCGCAATAAAATCGTCGATCGTCTCGTAGGCCGGCTTGCCCTCCACCGGCGGGTTATAGCTTGCCAATACGGTTTCTTCTTCAGGTTCTGTGCCAGCAAGTTGTGGCTCTGCTGCCTCTTCTGCTGATTCGTTCGCAGTTTGCGCTTCTGCAATCATGGTGGTGAGAGGAACCGACGGCTGTTCCTCAAATAAGCCGATGGTCACTTCCGGGTCAATTTCAAATTCTCCGCTGTCGTAAGGGCGCAGGCTTTCTAGCATCGCGGTCGAGGCAAAGTTGGCGTTGATTTTTGTGGGTTCTTCTTGGGGCGGCAACACTGTGACGTGGGGCAATAACTGCTCGAGCAGTTTCGGGTCTTCGCGAAAGGTTTTTAAAAGGCCAAGCTCGCTTAAGGACACCAATGGGCGTTGGCTTGGCAGGTAACCCGGGTCAAGTAGCTTGTAGTATTGCGATTCTTGGTCGAAGCCGTTTGAGATTTCGTCAGTGTCAAGCCAGTCGCCGATGACATCGGCGATCTCAATGGGTAACTCGAGCGCTTGCAGCAAATATTTAAATTTGACCACTTCTGCTTCGACCTGCTGGCCGTCGCTATTCACGAGGTTGTTGAGGTTAAATAGCCCGTTTTGCTCGTAAACACACGCCACAAATTCCACTTCTTCATTCACAAAGGGCAGGGCAGTTTTGCATTCGGTCCAGTCTGCCTCTGGGCTGTCGAAGGGTTTGCTTTGCTGGAGCACATCGGCGGCCAAGTAATCGGCAATACTGGTTTGCAGCGCGCGCAATTCCGCAAGCGTATTGAGATTGGCCGTGCGGGTGATCGAGCCGTGTTGTTTATAGGCCAGCGTCGACAGCGAAATGACCGCCACGGCGACAAATAGCATCACCATGACGATGGCGACGCCCTGCTGTTTATGACGTAGGGCTACCATCCGGACCTCAGTGCATAGCGGCGTTCATAGGTACCTAGGGTGTCGGTTTCCATGCGCAGCGTCAGGCTTTTGGGTTTGGGATTGTCAAGGTCTTCATTGGTTTTGAAACTGCACTGCAGGCTGCGGACGCCCCCGAGCAGCACACGCTCGGTTTTGTCATCGTCGGCGCGATCGACAAAACGGAATTGGGTGCGTACCAGCTCGCCGTCGCCATTGATGGCGTATTCAACTCGGCTCAAATGGGTTTGGGTAATCGGTTGGTCTGGCTTTGGAAACACGCGATGACCGCTACGGGTGAGTGCCAGCGCGATATTGCCGTATTCGCTGCACAGTAATCCAGCCTCATTGCTGCCAAAGCTATTGCTGATTGGACGGTCGCGGAAATTGAGTAAATCGTTATCGAGAATAAACCAAGCACGGTCCAGATCCACCTGTTGGCTGAGCTTGGCTTCGGCCGCTTGGCTGCCTTGCATCACGCCGCGATAGGAGAGTGTGGCCATGGTCATCACAATCGACAAGATGGCGATGGAAATTAAGAGCTCTAGTAGCGTGAAGCCGCGTCTCATTGGGTGGCTGCCTTTAGTGAGCTAAAGACAATCGATTGCTGGTAGACCGGGTATTCGTCACCGGCATTGCGAAAGACTTTAAAGTGCGCACGCTGTGCCGCGGGTGCAGGCGGCTCTGCCTCGATGTCTTCGACTTTGATTTGCCAATGCCACTCGTGCAGCCCCTGCGTCTCGCGGCCTTCGCGGGTGCCTGTAGAGAGACTTTCTTCCAGATAGGCATCGGCAATCAGGTTTTGCACCACCATTCTTGCTTGCGAACGATCGATCATGGTGCCGGTTTGCCGCGTAAAATATCCGCCGGTTTTCACCAGTGCAACCATCGCGGTGGCCACGACCACTAAGGCGACCAATACCTCGATTAGTGTGAAGCCGCGTCTAGTCATCGAAATCTACCAAGCCGCGCTTATTAAGCGATAGGCGAACTTGAAACTCACCTCTCTCCAGTAAGAAAGCGGGTTCGGTGCTCCATTGTCCGGTGAGATCGACAACGAGATCGGGTTGAATGGCTTCGTCCTCGCTGGGGGCGATGTCGTTATAAAGCGTGGTGCCATCGGCAGAGGCGGTCACGAGCGTGCGGTCGTCCCATAGACCGACGGCAGACGGTAGCTCATCATCGCTTGCCCACACCAGTTCCGGCGGCTGCGCTTCGTCTTCGGGCTGTTGCCAGCTGGCTGACAAAGATTCAAAGCCACTTTCGTTGAGCTTGATGCCGATGATTTGACCGGCAAATAGCGCGTGATCTGCGGCTTGATTGAGGTTTTGAGCCAGCTTGCTGGCATGGTCGCGAAGGGTGCGCTGATCGGAGCCGGAAGGCAGATTGATGCCGACAATCGCCGATAGGATGCCCAAAATGGCCACCACGACCAAGATCTCCAACAGCGTAAAGCCCGACGTGTGTCGGGCTTTTTGACGATGCGACATGGATTGAGGTTACCAGTTGCCTAGGTCGGCTGCATTGCCTTCGCCGCCGGGTGCTTTATCTGACCCGAGCGAGTACAGATCAAAGACGCCATTCTCACCGGGATAGACATATTGGTAGTCGTTGTCCCAGGGATCTTTGGGGAGTGATTTTTGGGTCAGGTAGCCGCCTTGTTGCCAGTTTTTGGCGCCAGCTGGGGCGCTGACCAGCGACTGTAGGCCTTGGTCGATGCTGGGATAGTCACCGTTGTCGAGCTTATACATGTCGAGTGCTGCAGAGAGACGCTGGATGTCAGTTTTCGCAGCCGAAATTTTGGCTTTATCGACATTTGGGAGTAAATTGTTGGCCGCGACCGCGCCAAGGATGGCGATGATGGCAATGACGACCAATAACTCAAGTAGGGTGAAACCACGTTGGGTGAGATTGCGTCTACTCGTTCGCAAAGGTTGACCCCGCATTTGGGTGCTCCTTAATTTTTTGTTGATATGGCCGAAATCTTAGCAGACGCCGTGCCAGTCCGTAGTAGATGACTATAATAACCAACAAAACATTGCCAGCTGACCTACTTTTCACGTCTACAGGGACGACTATGGATTGGACTGCAGTAAAGCGTCTTCGAATCTTGATTTTACTGGCACTCACCTGTGTCGTATTTCAATTTACCCCGATTTACGAACACCTGATTTATCGCCGCGATGACATTCTATCTGGCGATTGGTGGTTGGTATTGAGCGGCAATTTTGTGCACCTAGGGACATCCCATTTGGTGATGAACTTTACCGGCTTAACCTTGGTAATTGCGCTGATTGGCGACAACTATTCAGAGCCTGAATGGATATTTATTGGCCTGATTTCGTCGCTCGCAGTCGGGGTGGGTTTGTTGGCCTTTGTGCCCTGGTTGCAAGCCTACGTTGGCCTGTCAGGTATGATTCACGGCTTGTTGATCGCAGGCTGTTTAATCGAGTGGCGACGATCGGGGTTGTTTGGCTTAATGATCGCTGGCGTCAGCGTTGGCAAGTTGGTTTATGAGCAAATATACGGAGCCATGCCCGGCTCTGAAGAGACCGCAGGTGGACCAGTTATCGTTGATTCGCATTTGTTCGGTGCGATTGGCGGACTAATCGCTGGTGGCTTGGTATTGCTGCTTCGCCTGCTCAAACGCGACTAAAGCTGAGCGCCGCTTCACCCACCCAGCGTTTAATGAGTCCTTTTACTGCTTTGCCATCTGTGCTCCAGAGGGCGCGCGCGGTGTCGTCGACTTGTGGAATCAGTATCCTGTCTCGCACGATCGAAGCCACGCGCAAGGTGGCTAGCCCCGTTTGTTTGACGCCAAGTATTTCGCCCGGGCCGCGCAGCTCCAAATCGCGCTCTGCAATCCAAAAACCATCATTACTCTGGCGTAGCGCGTCGAGGCGCTGGCGGCTGTAATCGCCTAGTGGGGGTTGGTAGAGCAACACACAGCTACTGGCGGTGTTGCCTCGGCCAACGCGCCCTCGCAACTGATGCAGCTGTGATAATCCAAGCCGTTCAGCGTTGTCGATAATCATTAGCGAGGCGTTCGGCACATCGACGCCAACTTCGATGACAGTGGTCGCGACCAGACAGCTGAATTCACCTGCTTTGAATGCACTCATCACCGCGTCTTTTTCGGCGGACTTCATTCGCCCGTGCACCAAGCCAATTTTGTGTGTGGGCAGAGACTCGACCAGTTGTTGCCAAATTAAAGTCGCAGACTCGGCCTGAATGGCTTCGCTTTCATCGATTAACGTGCATACCCAATAGACTTGGCGGCCTTCCTGCATCGCAGTGTCCATGCGAGCGATGATGTCTTGGCGGCGATCATTGGGTAGCGCCACGGTTTTGACCGGCGTGCGACCCGGTGGCAGTTCGTCGATGATAGACACATCGATATCCGCGTAGGCGGTCATGGCGAGGGTGCGAGGAATGGGCGTTGCGGTCATGGCGAGCTGGTGCGGCTCGACGCCGAGATGCGCGTTTTTGTCGACCAATGTTCGGCGCTGTTCGACGCCAAAGCGATGTTGCTCGTCAATAATGACCAAGCCCAGTTGCTTAAATTGCACGCTGGACTGAAACAATGCGTGGGTACCGATAATCAATTGCGCATCGCCATTGGCAATGCGCGCCATCGGCTCTCGGCGCTGCGCTGGTGTGAGCTTGCCGGCGAGCCATTCCGTTTGAATGCCCAGTGGCTCAAACCAACGGCTGAGATTTTTAAAGTGCTGTTCGGCCAAGATTTCGGTGGGTGCCATCAGCGCCACTTGCCAGCCATTTTCGAGCGATGTACAGGCAGCAGCGGCTGCCACCGCCGTCTTGCCTGATCCCACATCGCCTTGCACGAGTCGGGTCATCGGATGTGAGGTGGCGAGGTCGTCATCAATTTCACCGAGCACGCGCTTCTGGGCATTGGTCAGCGTGAAGCCGAGCTCGGCCAGTAGCTTGCGGCGTAAATTACCGTTTGTGCTCAATGTGGGCGCAGCGGCTTTTTTGGCCTGCTGTTTGGCCCACCACAACGCCAGTTTATGGGCGACCAACTCCTCGACGATCAAGCGTTTGATGGCGGGGTGCTCACCTTCTTTGAGTGAATTGAGATCGGTGCCCATGGGTGGGTTGTGAACTGTGGCGAGCGCTTCAGCCAGGCTGGGTAGTCCTTTGAGCAGCGAGGAATGGTTGAGGTAGTCCGTGGGCGGTTGCTTGGCTAGGGTATCGAGCGCCGCGCCAATACATTTGAGCAGCAGACTTTGGCTCACCCCCTCGCAGGCGGGGTAAATAGGGGTAAGCGGCTCGCGTTGGCGTTGGGTGGCTGGCCCGTCGATGATTTTCCACTCGGGGTGCACCATTTCTAGGCTTTGCGGGCCGCGCCTTACCTCGCCAAAACAATCGATATACTCACCCACTTTCAGCTTTTCGCGCATGGCTTTGGCGAAGTAGAAAAAACGAAGCGTCAGTTTGCTACTGCCGTCGTCTACATCGATCAGAAGGCTGCGTTTTTTGCCCAAATGCAGGCGGTGATTGGTGATTTGGCCGCTGATGCGTTGTTCGGCGCCGATTTGGACGCTGCCGATCGGGCAAAGCGTGCTGCGATCTTGATAACGCAGCGGCAGGTGAAATAAGGCGTCTAGGACGGTGACAAGCCCGAGCGATTCGAGCTTGACTGCAGAAGCGGGCCCAATGCCTTTGACGTCACTGAGCACCCGCTCCAGCATAGGTTTTAGTCGCCCAGAACCATAATGGCGTCGACTTCGACGGCGACGCCTTTGGGCAGGCCTGAGACTTCAACAGTGGCGCGCGCAGGGTAGGGCTCGTTGAAAAACTCGGCCTGTACTTCGTTAACCGTGGGGAATTGTGAAAGGTCGGTCATAAAGATACCGACGCGCACCACGTCTTCAAGCGACCCGCCACTGGCTTCGCAAATGGCTTGTAGGTTTTGAAAGCAGCGGCGCACTTGGCTTTCAAAGCCGTCAACCACTTCCATGGTGGCGGGGTCGAGTGGAATTTGTCCCGAGATAAATACGGTGTTGCCCGCGCGAGTGGCTTGTGAATAGGCGCCAATTGCGCTTGGTGCTTGGTCGGTTGAAATAACGTCTCGTGCCATGGATTTTCTCGTTTAATTTGACTGGGGTGATACTACCGCAATAGGCCTGTAAAGCAAGGTGTGCTCAAGTACGATTGGCGCGGCGTTTAGTTCTCGTCGCGGCGTTTAACGCGATTGACCAGAGGCGTGTTGCGCAGCTTGCGAATGATCCGTGCCAAATGGACTCGGTCAGTGACCGTGATGACCAATAACAACACCGCAAATTGATCGCCCTTGTTGAGAAAATTAATGTTTTCGATATTCACGCCTAGGCGCGATAGCGCGTAGGAAACACTGGCCAAAGCGCCAGGTTGGTTTCGCATTTCGAGGGTGATTTCGGTGGTGAACTCGGTATTTGGGATTAAGCTCCACTGCAAATCCACCCATAAATCTGGACGTTTTCGATAGTTGGTGACAATTTTGCAATCGCTGCGATGAACGGTTACTTGGTTAGTGCCGGTGCGTACCCCTTGGATGGTGTCACCGCGTATTGGTAGGCAGCACTTGGCCGGAGTAACCAGCGTACTGCTCTCGCTTTGCAGCTGTAGCTGGCCGTCATCGGCGGTTTCCGAGATTTGCAGCGTCTCGTCGTTGGCCAAGTTGATTAGTGCATCCGCGACGTCTTGGGCATTGCGATTGCTCAAACCGACCTCGAGAAGCAAATCCTCAAAGGTGCTGGCTTTGTCAATGGTTAGCAGGCGCTCGATCAATAACGGGGTAACCACCAAACCGCCGCTGCGCTTGACGCGAAGTGCCAATTCAATCTGAGCTCGACCGTGCGCTTGGGTGGCCTCGGGGGCGGTGCTGCGCAGATAGTGTTTGATGGCGGTGCGGGCTTTGGCCGTCACCACAAAGTCTAGCCATTCTGGTTTCGGGGCTGCGAATTCCTTGGTGAGAATGCGCACTTTTTGCCCGCTCTTCAATTGGGTGCTCAGAGGGGAAGGGCGCCCGTCAATTTGCGCGCCAAAGCAATGTTTGCCGACCTTGGAGTGCACCGCGAACGCAAAATCCACCAATGTGGCATTGGCGGGCAATCGCATAATGTCGCCTTTGGGGGTATAGACGTAAATTTCGCTTGGGAAAAGGTCTTTTTTGACGCTCTCGTAAAACTCTAGGGTGTCGTTGGCAGTGGCTTGGTAATCGAGCAACGTACCGAGCCAGTCTTTGGTGTCGACTTTGGCCAGTTTTGATTCGGTGCTCTTATAGGCCCAGTGCGATGCGACACCGGAGGTGGCAAATTGATCCATTTCGTGGGTGCGAATTTGCGCTTCGAAGGTGGCACCATCGCGGCTTAATAGTACGGTATGCAGCGACTGGTAGCCGTTTTCTTTAGGGATGGCGACGTAGTCCTTAAACATATTCACCCTTGGGGTGAAGTTGGTGTGCAGTAGGCCAAGCACCCGGTAGCATTCGTCGACCGTGTTGACCAGAATGCGCAGCCCAAACATGTCATACACCTCTTTGAAGGCGAGCTGCTTTTTGAGCATTTTTTGGTAGAGGCTGTAAAGATGCTTCTCGCGGCCATTGACTTTGCCTTCAATCTTGGCGTCCTCTAGTAGTCCACTAAGTTGAATCTCGATTTTGGAAATCAGTGTTTTTCGACTTTTGCGCGCTTTCTCAATTTGGGCGCCGATAACACGATGGCGCGCAGGGTACAGTGCCCAAAACCCAAGATCTTCAAGTTCGTTTTTAATGGTTTCTATGCCGAGACGATGCGCGATTGGGGCGTATACATCGAGGGTTTCGCGAGCAATGCGGCGGCGTGATTCTGTAGATTGCGCATCGAGTGTGCGCATGTTGTGGACACGATCGCATAGCTTAATGATGATGATGCGGATATCGCCGACCATCGCCAGCACCATTTTGCGAAAGTTAGCCGCTTGGCGCTCTAGCCGGTCTTCAAACTGTAGGTTTTCAAGTTTGGATAGCCCGTCGACCATGTGTGCGATAGGCTCGCCAAATTGTTCGACCAGCTCATGGCGCTCGACGTGAGTGTCTTCGAGAACATCATGCAAAATTGCGGCAATGACACTTGGAGAATCCATGCCCAGCTCGAAAACAAGTTTGGCGACATAGATGGGGTGATAAATGTAGTCTTCGCCTGATTTTCGTCGTTGGCCGTCATGCGCTTGGGCGGCGAGCCTGTAGGCTTGGAAGATTTCTTGGATTTGTGCCGCGCTATAGCGTGTTTCGCAGAGCTTGCAGAGGTCGTCGATGCCAAATAAATGCGGTTGCCCGGCATGAGGGGCATTTTCGATCTCGCCCGTTACAAGCGATTGCTTGTCCGAGGATGGATTAACGGGCTCATTCGCTGGCATGCGCCATTATTCCATCGCAGAAAAATCCACGCCGCCTGCTTTGGCAACGGCTTCGCTTCGCTCGATGGTTTCGATAGTGGTGAGCTTGTCGCCGATTTCGCGAAGCGCGATTACTGCTGGTTTGTCACCTTCCGGATCTAACAGTGGATCTGCACCCATTTCGATTTGGCGTGCACGCTTTGCAGCGTAAACCACGATGTCAAAACGGTTAGGGATTTCGTTGAGGCAATCCTCAATAGTCACTCGTGCCATGGGTCAACTTTCTATTGAACGATCAATCAGTATACGGCAGAAAACTAAAATTGGCTAGGCCGAAAACAGTGCGGCAATGCTGGGTTTTGTGCCGATCATCCGCGCGAATCGTAGTCGATTTGCAGTGACGACCGAGCGCAAAGCTTGTTTGGCGGTGTCGAGGTCGTCATTGACAATTAAGTAGTCCGCCGCTTTGGCTTCGTCGATTTCAGTTTGAGCGGCCTCGATGCGCGTCTTGAGTGTCGCAGCGGTCTCGGTTTGGCGACTCTCCAAGCGCTGGCGCAAAGTCTCCATTGATGGCGGTACAATCAAAATCCAAATCGCATCCGGACGCAGAGCCTTGATTTGTTGTGCGCCTTGCCAATCGATTTCCAATACTAGGTCAAGTCCCTGATCGAGGACGACTTGCGCGGCGGCCAGTGAAGTGCCGTACGCGTTGCCATAATTTGGTGCGTATTCGAGGAATTCGCCGTTGCTTACCATGGCATCAAAGGTGGTTTGATCGACAAAATGATATGACTCGCCATTCACTTCGCCCTCACGTGGGGTGCGTGTTGTGTGCGAAATGCAGACGCCCAGCCCGTCGACAGTGTTGCGCAGATCTCTGGTGAGTGTGGTCTTGCCGGTGCCCGATGGCGCGGTTATCACAAAGATTTGGCCAGATTGAGTGTCTCGCATCGCAGTGGTCCTAGTTGAGATGGTCTTTGATGAGCTTTGGCAGGGTACGGTGGTCGTCGTAATATATAACCCCATGTGTCGGCGCGCCTGTGGGCATGCCCTCTGGAATGTAGCCGAATACCGTCATGCCTGCACTTACGCCTGCTTGCATGCCGACGGCGCTGTCTTCGACCACGGCGCAGTGTTCCGGTGGATAGCCCATGGCTTTGGCGGCCTCTAGGAACACGGTGGGTTCTGGTTTCCATGCATCGAACATATACGCGCTAAAGCGATGATGTTCGGCAAAGAAGCGATCTAGCCCGGAGATGCGTAGGCAGCGCTCGACATGATCGAGACCAGCGTTGGAGCCAATGCAGATCGCGCAGTCGAGTTGGGCAAGCGCCCAATCGATATGCGGCATGATGGTCAATTCGTGCTCGATTCGCGCGACGAATTTCTCGGCATGCATTTCAAGCCATGCAGGATCCAATTCCTGGCCAGATTCGGCGGAAAGCTCGGCAAAGCAGTCTGCCGTATGGCGGCCAGTGAAACGCTGTTTTGCCACGTGCGGCGGGATATCTAGCCCAAGCTCTGCTGCCATCTCCGACAGCGAGGCGGTGGAGACATTTTCGGTGTCTACCAAGGTGCCGTCGTTGTCGAATATCACGAGTGGTTTCATGCGCCCAAATCCAAGAGATGGTAGAGCTTTTTGCCGCGCTTGAGCACGATGTATCGATCGTACAATGCATCTGCGCGGGTTAGCGTGGCGCTGTCATCGTTGGCTTTCGTGCCGTTGATTTGAACTGCGCCGTTTTTCACAAATTCGCGCGCCTTGCGGTTGGACTCGGCCAGCTCGCCTTGTGATAGGGCTGCCAATAAACCAATTTCTCCGCCGTCGACCGCTGAGCTCGGCATGCCATCTAGGGCCAGCTGAGCAAAATCTTCGGCTGAGAGGGCACTGAGATCGCCATTAAATAGCGCTGCTGTAATGCGTTGAGCCGCCGCTAATCCCGCTTCGCCGTGGACCAGCTGAGTGACTTGTTCGGCCAGGATGCGCTGCGCCTCGGGTTTTCCTTGTCGGGCTTGGTCCTCTGCCTCGATTTGGGCAATCTCAGCCATACTGAGATCGGTGTAGTAGCCAAGGAAGCGGTAGACATCCGCATCGGCAGTATTGATCCAGAATTGGTAAAACGCGTAGGGCGAGGTTTTGCTGGCATCCAGCCAAATGGTGCCCGTTTCGGTTTTGCCAAATTTGGTGCCGTCGGCCTTGGTAATCAGCGGTAACGTCAGCGCATGGCATTGGGTTTGGTTCATGCGTCTTGCCAAATCGACACCGCTGATAATGTTGCCCCATTGATCTGAGCCGCCAATTTGCAGCGTACAGTTGTGCAGTTCGGCGAGTTTTGCAAAGTCGTAGCCCTGCAGCAGCATGTAGCTGAACTCGGTATAGGAAATGCCTTGGTCGGGGCGCTCGATGCGCTGTTTCACCGATTCGCGCTGGATCATTTGGTTGACTGAGAAGTGCTTGCCCACATCACGCAAAAACTCGAGTGTGGACAGGTTGTGCGTCCAGTCGTAGTTATTGACGACTTCGGCCGCGTTGTCGCCGCAATCAAAGTCGATAAATTGCGCGACTTGGCTGGCAAGCTTCTGCGACCAGCTTTCTACGACGTCAGTGGTGTTGAGTTGGCGTTCAGTGGCTTTAAAGCTCGGGTCGCCAATCAGTCCAGTGGCGCCGCCCACCAGCGCAATGGGCCGGTGCCCCGCACGCTGAAACCGGCGCAGGGTGAGCAGTGGCACCAATGAACCAATATGCAGGCTGTCCGCGGTGGGGTCGAAACCGCAGTAGAGAGTCCTGGACGATTCAAGGTGTTCTTTAAGCGAGTCAATGTCGGTGGTTTGAGCAATCAAACCACGGCTTTGTAGATCACTGATCAGGTCCATGCGTGCTACCGTGCGAAAATCGTTAATTGTAGCGATTTTTTAAGATGCTCAGGGCCTTAATTCTGCTGCGATAATGCGGCGAGATCGTCCTGTGCTGCTTGAGATATCACTTGATTAATCTGCTCTAGATCTGGTGTGCCGCCGCACTGGCCATTGTCGTAGAGTTCGGCATCGGTTTGGCAGTGCCAAATGACGCTGGTTCTGGTTAGGTCGGCGGTGAAAGTGGCGGTTTTGTCTCTGAGTTCACCGCTGGCACCCTCGCCAAAGCGTGCAGTGACCTGGCAGTGGCCTTGTTGGTTCCTGCTGACGGTGACGTTTTCGACATAATTGCCCTCGATCGCCAGAGTTTCGGTCGCGCCACCCGTGGCTGTGCAACCTCTGGATTGGCCGTAGCTCATTACGGCTTCAATTTTGGCGGTTCGAGTCAGCGTGAATGCCTCGGTGAATTGCGCTCGCGATATCATCGCTTGGTATTGCGGAATCGCCTGAGAGGTAAGTACGGCGATAATGCCGAGAGTGACGGTGGCGTCAATTAAGCTCATCCCCTTTTCGTGGTTGGCCATATTGTCTCTTCCTGATGGTTATGCGCACAGGATAGGTGTCAAGAAATAGACGTAAAGCAAAATTAGCGTCAAATTACGGTCGTTTCGAGCGGGTTCTCAGTTTTGGCTGATTCGCGAAAATGCAAAACCTAGCTATTCTTTGTGAGTTACTGAAACCAAATAAGACGAATAATTTTGGTGCGGATTGGACTGCGATGAGTGTTGTAAGCAAAATGATACTGCGATTATTGATGCTAATGCTGCCGTCAATCGTCTGCGCGGGCGCTCTTTCCGATGCCAATCAATGGTTGGCTGAAAAGGTTCAAGCCTTGGACGAGCGTTTTGGTGTTGGCGGATCTGAGCAGACCGCTCGAATTGCGGCCGAGGTGCACTTAGGCCAGAACATCTTTGAAGACGAAACCACTAGCGCGTCCTCGCAGCGTCTCGATATACAGCTGCCCCGTGTTAGCCGTCGATTGCAAAATTTAGTGGGGATTTCGAATGATTCACCGATCAATGGCACAAATGGCGGGGCACGTACTGCAGAGGTCGATTTCGGTGTTAATTTTGGCCTCAGCCGCTCAGGTGACGAATTTGGCGTTGCTTCAGAGCTCGAACGGACGTCGGCGGCAGCGGTGGGCCCGGCCACCTTTGATACTCAATTTGCGGTGGGCTACGACACCCTCAAGCAAGTCTATGCGCGCCATCAAGTGATTGTCGGCACGCTCGAGTCAGACCGTTATGCCCCACGCGTCACGACGCGTTTGGATTGGTCACAAGATGAGGCCCTGCGCTTGGGTACTGGGATGAAGTTTTTCCGCAGTGCCAACAAAGGCGCGTGGGAAGAGTTTGCTTGGACACAGAGCTTTGAGGTGGCGCCCGAGCCACAGTTTGAAAAAATGAGCCTAGAGCGGCGTCAGCAGTTCCGTATCGGTGACGATGGCTGGTTTGGTCGATTGGGTGGTGGGCTCGAGTTTCGAGAGGCGGAGCAGTTTGAGCCCAAGCCTTTTTTACATGTCGGTATCGGTTTGCGGTTAGATAGTGCTGCCACCGCTTCGATCTGGGACTCGACGGTACAATGGGACTAAATACGCCGCGAGTATTCGTGCCCAATTTCAACCGCAAGGTGTCGGGGGTCACTGCGACGGTTCGTCGTTTGGTGCCCTTGCAATCTAAGCAAATAGAGCTCGTGGTGTTTGGCGATCAGGTGGCTGATTTGCCCTCAGTGCAGTCGCGCTGGCGCGCGCTTTATGGCGTTTTGCGCTCAAACGACACTGTGGTGTGGCATGCACGTCGAAATACCGAAATGCTGCTCGGCGTGGTGCTTAGATGGATAAAGGGTGACAAGCTTCGATTGTTGTTCACTTCGGCTGCACAGCGCAACCACAGTGCCTACACTCGCTGGCTAATTCGCCAGATGGATAAAATTGTTGCGCCTTGTCATGCCTCTGCGAGTTATATCCCCTACCGCGAAGTTGAGGTCATCCATCATGGCGTCGACCTTGCAGAGTTTCACTATACCCCGCGATCCCCGTCCGCTAGCCTGACCATTGCGCAGGTCGGCCGAGTGCGCGCGCAAAAGGGCACCGATGTGCTGGTCGATGCCGTCTTGCCGTTATTGCAACAAAATACCCAGTTACGGCTCAAGCTGGTTGGGCTAATTACCCCAGAGCATCAAGTCTTTGCCGATGAGCAGCGCAAGAAAATTGAGAGCGCCGGCGTCGAGACGCAAGTGGACTGGGTCGATGGGTTGGCGTGGAGTGAATTGAAGGCGTTGTATGCATCGGCAGATTTGTTGGTGGCGTGTCCGCGCAATGAAGGCTTTGGTTTGACGCCGCTGGAGGCGATGGCCAGTGGTGCGCCGGTTGTGGTTTCAGAGGCAGGCGCTTTTGCTGACATGGTCGACGATGGTGTACATGGTCGTATTGTGCCGATCGAAGATGTTAGTGCGTTGCGTGAAGCAATTGGCTGGATGTTAGATGATGATGCGCGCCGCGCGGCTTGTGCTGAGCGAGCGTATGAACGTGTTCAGCGGCAGTTTGATGTTGAGGTCGAGGCGTTACGCCTCGTTGAGGTTTATCGTCAATTACTGGATGTGAACTAGTCCGTTCAATGGCTGAAATTTCGTTCAGCTTTCCCGTGTTATAGTCCCTGCCAAATTAAACCTAGAGAGAGTGTTATGGCTTCGAGTCTGCTTTTGTTGCTGGATGATATTGCGGCATTGATGGATGACGTGGCGGTGCTCACCAAAGTGGCAGCGAAAAAGACCGCGGGCGTATTGGGCGATGACTTGGCGCTCAATGCAGAGCAAGTATCTGGTGTTCGAGCAGAGCGTGAGCTGCCGGTGGTTTGGGCAGTGTTCAAAGGCTCCATGCTCAATAAGTTGATTTTGGTGCCCGCTGCGTTGCTGTTGTCTTACTTTTTGCCCTGGGCGGTGACGCCACTGTTGGTGCTTGGCGGGTTATTTCTGTGTTTTGAGGGGATCGAAAAGCTCATTCACTCAGCCACCGAGACCGAAGAACAAAAAGAGGCAGCGCAAAAACGTCATATTGAGTTACAGCAAAGTAGCCCCGAAGCACTGGTCGAGGCGGAAAAAGCCAAAATCAAAGGCGCGATTCGAACCGATTTTATTTTGTCTGCAGAGATTATTGTGATCACGCTTGGCACGGTCGCCGAGCAAGCGCTGAGCCGACAGCTTAGCGTGCTGACTGTTGTGGCGATTGCCATGACTTTGGGTGTGTATGGTTTGGTGGCAATGATCGTCAAGATTGACGATGTTGGTCTGCATTTGTCTAAACAGTCCGGCTGGAAGGTGCCGATGGGCAATGCGCTGCTCGCATTCGCGCCGCGTCTGATGAAGACGCTCTCTGTTGTCGGGACTGCGGCGATGTTTTTGGTCGGCGGTGGCATTGTTGCGCATTCATCGCATGCGCTTGCTGAGGCAATTGAGCATTGGGTGAATCAGTTTAGTGGGGCTGTGAGCTTTATTTTGCCAACGCTAATTAATGGGTTGATTGGTATTTTGGCTGGTCTCGCAGTGTTTGTGGTGGTGAGCTTGGTGCAAAAGCTGATGGGTCGTTCATCGGCACACTAAACCTTTGAACTATGTGTTTTGGTTGGGTGCATTGAGCTCCCAGCCTTGTATCGCAAGCTTGCGCTCAAGCCCCCATGCATAGCCGCCGAGCATTCCACTTTGCTGAATCACTCGGTGGCAGGGAATCAAAATCGATATCGAGTTACGCCCAACCGCGCTTCCGACGGCTCTGGCGGCATTGGGTGATCCAACTGCCTCGGCTAAGTGGCTGTAACTGCTGCGCTCATTAGGCGCAATGGCCAGCAGTGCCTCCCAAACTTTGAGTTGAAATGGCGTGCCCGCCAGTAATACCGAGATGGGCTGCGATGGCGTCAAAGGTGCTTGCCATAGCCACTCATTTACCCAGGCATGGGGCGATTCGTTTTGTTGGATGCGAGCATTGGGTAAGCGCGCTTGATATTGGTGGATCAAGGTCTGTCGGTCGGTGTGGTCGTCGCAAAAGGCCAGTCCGGTCAAGCCGCGATCACAGCCCATCACCAGCATTTCGCCAAATGGACTGTCATAAAAACCATAGTCAATCAATAAACCTGCACCACCAGATTTAAATTCTGCTGGCGTCATGGCTTCGTGTTTCACAAATAAGTCATGCAAGCGCGAAGGGCTCGACAGTCCTAGATCGATAGAGGTGTGTTCGATCGACTGGCGATGAAGTAGCGCTTTGGCGTGGTTTTTGGTGATGCTGGCCAAAAACTGTTTGGGGGTAACGCCAGCCCACTGTAAGAAGATGGCGTGAAGTTGCCGTTCACTCAGTCCTGCAACAGTTGCCAGCTCAGCTAGCTTGGGTTGAGCCGTGTAGTGGTCTGCGATATGGCGCAAAACCTTGGCGACGGTGGCGTAATGTGAGCTCAAGTGGGTTCCTCCGCGAATCTCAGCTATTATGGGAGTTTTCGATGGTCACTGTGCAATCTGTTTCTTGCAGTTAAAGTGCGCTTGCCAGGTAAATGGCGCTCGGTATTTAAAACTTTGTGAGCGCTCGCACTAACACAGCGCGAAAAAACTTTCAGAACTATTGTCAATCAAAAAAATATTCTTGTATAATGCACGGTTTGGCGGCGGAAACACCGAGTCCGGCCGTGCTATCGAGAGAAGATGGGAGTCTGACTCATGTATGCAGTAGTCAAAACAGGCGGTAAACAGTACCGCGTGCAAGAGGGCCAAACCCTCAAAGTTGAAAAATTAGAAGCAGCTGAAGGCGAGAGTGTAAGCCTTGGCGATGTCCTCATGATTGCAAACGGCGCAGACGTGACTGTCGGCACCCCAACAATCGAAGGCGCAGCTGTTGAGGCGGAAGTGGTATCGCATGGTCGTGGCAAAAAAGTCATGATCGTCAAATTCCGTCGTCGTAAGCATCACCGCAAGCAAATGGGCCACCGTCAGTCTTACACTGAAATCAAGGTCACCGGCATTACCGCATCTGGCGCGAAACCAGCTGCCAAGAAAGCCGCTGCACCAAAAGCGGCCCCGAAAGCTGAAGCTGCTCCAGCAGCAGCGGCACCTGCAGCA
>JABXHR010000154.1 GCA_013373515.1 Gammaproteobacteria bacterium
CCATGGCGATGGGCTATGTCGAAACTGCCTTTGCAGTGGAGGGACAACAGGTGGTGGTCGAGATCAACGGTGAGCGCTACACCGCGACCGTTGTGCTTGAGCCGCTCTACGATCCAAGCAGCAGCAAAATGCGCGCGTAGCAACAGATGGATTTGGCGAGCATTCGGCTCACCATCGATAGCACGATGACGCCAATATCGGCGTCATCTACCACTGTGACGAGCCACTACGATTTCACCAAGCGGTTTTCAGGATCGTAAAGCGCATACGCCACCACGGTCGCAGGGAAAGACTCTCCCATAATCTCTACAGCGAGCCGCTGGCCTTCTTTGGCCAGGTCGGGCGAAACATAGGCATACGCCAGATTTTTATTGATTCTGTGGCCATATCCGCCAGAGGTCACCACGCCCACTTGAACCGAACCCTCAAAAACAGGATCACCTCCCAAAGCGGGCGCATGATCGCACGCAACGACCAGCGTCACTCGCCGTTTACTGAGACCCATTTGCTGCGCTTTGCGCAGCGCTGGCTTGCCGACAAAATCTTTATCAAACCGCACAAAGCGCTCTAGCCCCGCCTCCAATGGCGTGAACTCGTCAATGATTTCAGCCTTCCAGTGCAAATAGCCCTTCTCAAGTCGCATCGACTCGGTGGCATATAAGCCGAAATGGCTGAGCCCAAAGTCTTTGCCTGCATCGAGCAATGTGCACCACAGCAGATACAGCTGCTCATTCGGCACGTGTAGTTCATACGCTAGTTCACCCGAGAAACTCACGCTCATCACCGTCGCTTCAGCATAGCCGATCAGCATCTGCCGACACTGCATCCACCCGAAGGCCGATTGAGTCCAGTCGCCGCGTGGCGAGACGCTCTGTAACAAAGCGCGGGACTTTGGCCCTGCGACGACAAGGGTGGTATGGGTCCTAGCCATTTCTGTCAGCGTCACCGAGGATGGTTTTGATGCCATCAACCAGTCGCGATCATGCCACTCTGCGGCTGCGGCCGACCCCCACCAATAATGGTTGTCTGCCCGTTTGACCAAAGTTGCCTCTGTCACCATTCGACCGCGCTCGTTTAGGAAATAGCACAGCTTCACTTGACCAATCTCTTTTGGAATTGCGCTGCAGCTGATTGAATCTAGCCACGCTTCCACGCCGTCGCCAACCAAGCTGTAGCGGTTGAATCCCGACACTTCCATCACGCCAACGCCCTGTTGTAGGGCTGCAATTTCCCGAGCCACCACCTTATGCGACTCATTGAAATGCAAGCTGGCAGATTCGGTGAAATCAGTATTGGGCTTGAACATCAATGCCCGCTCCCATCCATTGACTCGACCGAAGATCGCTCCGGCGTGTTTGAGCTCAGAATACAGCGGCGTCGTTCGCGCCAATCGACCCGCGCTGCGCTGCTCATGTGGATAGTGATAGTGGAACTCATTTTGGTAGTCCTCAATTGCCATCATGCAGGTGAGCTCAGTGTTGGCATATTGCGTAAACCGGCGCGGATCGGTGTACCAGCTATCCCACTCAGACTGCCCTTCCACGATGATGTCGGCCAAAATCTTGCCGTGTCCGCCACCTTCACCAATGCCCGCACGCAAGCCAATGGCGCAATAGGCGTTTTCAATGCCGGGAATAGGGCCAATCAGTGGCGCGCCGTCGATGGTGTATGTGATCGGACCATTGACGATGGTGGCAATCCCTGCGGTTTGTAAGGCAGGCATAAATTCAAAGATGCCTTCAAGATTGGGCAAGCAACGGTCTAAATCATTGGGACACAGCGCCTTGGTAAAATCTGGACTGATGCCATCCATGCCAAAAGTTTTACACGCCTGTTCATACACGCCCACCAACAAGCCTTTTTTCTCTTGTCGACTGTAAAAATCATGCCGAGGATCTCGAATGATGGGCACGCGAAAATCGATCGCCTCCAGCTCAGGCATCGACTCGGTCAGAAAATACATATGCTCCATTGACGTGACCGGATGGCTCACCCCAAGCATATTGCCCACTTCATTGACGCGATATCCAGTGGCATTAACCACTTTTTCGCAACAAATATCCCCTTTTTCTGTGTGGACAATAAACTCACCATTGGGCTTGCGAGTAATGCTGGTGACGGCATTGAATCGATACACCTTCGCCCCCGCTTCGCGAGCCTTGCGCACCATGGCAAAGGTAATGCCTGCGGGGTCAATGTCGCCATCTAGTGGGTCCCACCACGCGCCAAGCAACCCCTCGGGATTGATTAATGGATGCCGTCTGGCGGCTTCGGCTGCATCAATATATTCCATGTCTGCACCCATGCCATTGGCCATGCCCACCATATGCTTGTAAAAATCGGCTTCAATTGGGCGACTGGCCAGCCGCATGCCACCGGTGATGTGGTAGGCGAAGGGGTTATCCGGGTCATTTGCCAGCTTTTGATACAAGGCAATACTGTGACGTTTCAGCGCGACGGCGGTTTGATTAGGCCCGAACTGGGTCACTTGTGCCGCTGCATGCCAAGTCGAACCGGAGGTTAGCTCGTCGCGCTCGACCAGTGCAATATCGGTCCAGCCATGCTCGATGGCCAGATGATAAAACACCGATGCACCGGCAATTCCGCCGCCAATCACAACCACTCTGGCTGTCGTGCTAAAGGGGATGGTTGTGCAATCTGACATACTTCAATTCCGATACAAGGCGTATTTTCAAGATTCGCAGCAGATTGCGTGCTGTGACAAGCCAATTTTTTTGACTTATAGTTCAAAAAAATTAAACCGTTAAGCACCACCAATGAAGCACAATTTACCGCCGCTTGATTCACTCAAAGCATTTGAAGCCTCGGCGAGATTGATGTCATTTACCAAAGCAGCAGAGGAACTCTGTGTCACCAAAGGGGCTGTGAGCTATCAAGTTAAAAGGCTCGAGCAACATCTAAATCAAACCCTATTTAAACGCAGCACGCGGCAAATATTGCTCACAGATGCTGGTCAACGTTTATACCAATCCACCCAACATTGGTTTGCACAAATCCAACAAACGTTCAATCAAATTAGTCAAGACCAGTGTCTCACGATCGCCGTCACCACCTACACCGCCGTGCGCTGGCTATCACCCTATTTGGCACAATACGCCAGACTGTATCCCCAACAAAAAATCGTTCTCAAACACAGCGTCAATCATGCAGACTTTGATCTTGCCGATGTCGATTTAAGCATTCGCTGGCAACGACAGTCGTCGGCTTGTGATCACTTTATCGAAGCTCCCTTGTTTCCAGTTGCAAGCCCAAAGTTACGCGCACAGTTACCCGCTCCGAACCTAAATCCCGGCGACCTATCCACCAAGGTATGGGAGAACATTACATTGCTGTGTGAAGCCAGAGATGAAGACCTCTGGCACGATTGGAACCAAGCCAAGACGCGCCAACCGCGTAACACCATTGAAGATGCCAACGTACGAGTTCAGGCGGCCATTGATGGACAAGGCATCATGCTGGCAGACAAACTCATGCACAATGAAATTGCCAACGGTGCATTAGAGATTTTGAGCGAATACCAACATTGCAAAGTCGGCTATGCCATCTATTGCCACACCGCTACCGCCCAGAAATTGGCTCAATATTTAATGCTGTAACTGGATTAATCCGTCGGCACCCGGTGACCAGTCTTGGGATCGAAATAACACAGTGCGTTTAGGGCAAAGCTTACGGGCACTTGCTGCCCAACTTCAATTGAGAGACTACCCTCGAACCTTGCAGTGATGCGCTTATCACCAAGGTCGAAACTGACAAAGCAATCTGCACCCGAATGTTCAACCATTTTTGCCTCGAGTTGCAGCATCGGATGCGAATCGTCATATTTTATCGCCTCAGGGCGCAAGCCCAAGATATATTCGCCCGCGGGGAGCGGTTGTTCACTCTGAACAGCTAGCGCATCTGAAAATTTAATTTTGTTGTCACTCAGTGTTGCCGAAATGAGATTCATGGCTGGTGACCCCATGAAATCCGCGACAAATGTGTTGGCTGGCGTTTTGTATATTTCCGCGGGCGTACCGATCTGTTGTGCGATGCCGTCTTTGAGAACCACAATTTTTGTGGCCAAGGTCATTGCTTCAATTTGATCATGAGTGACATAGACAATGGAGGCCTGCGTCGCCTGATGCAGCTTTTTGATCTCAGCTCGCATTTCAACCCGCAGCTTGGCATCTAGGTTGGATAGGGGCTCGTCAAACAA
>JABXHR010000101.1 GCA_013373515.1 Gammaproteobacteria bacterium
GGCAATAGCATTGTGGAACCACCCGATCCCATCTCGAACTCGGAAGTGAAACGCAATAGCGCCGATGGTAGTGTGGCACTAGCTCATGCGAGAGTAGGACACCGCCGGGGTTTAATTTAAAGATAAAAGGCTCAACTTCGGTTGGGCCTTTTGTTTTTGTGGCAGATGAAACGCACTTAATAGATTAAGAGCTTCGCGGCTCGGAGAGCCGCTCCCACATGAGCACTTTGAACTTCGTCTTTATGCTTAATGTGGGAGCACGATTCCGCTCGTGCGAATCGCTCGAACAGAGCAGCTGATCTCTATGCAGATAATGTATTTTCAGAATGTAATATATTGAACTTTCAAGGAAATTCAAAAGCTTCGCGGCTCGGAGAACTGCTCTCACACAATCGCTTTGAGCTTTCTGACAATGCAAAGCGTGAGAGCACGACGCCATTGGCGCAATTGTCCTGATGTGACAATTAAATGCCAGCGAAATCAATAAGTGTATTCTGCTCGATCAAAGCACGTGGTGCCTTATAAGTGTGTTGCTGAACATCGCTTTTTGCATACGTAGCATCAAGTTTTTGATCGGCCACATCACCTCAAGTGGCTATACTTGGGCCGATGAATGACCATCCCACCTTAAACCAACTTATCCAAAGAATTACCGCCAAGCATTCTCTGCACACGTGGTCTTTAATTGTGTCTCATTTTGGCGCGCTCGTGCATGCGGGTCAGGTGTACTCATCGCAAACTCAGCTGCGAGAGGTGTTGTCGCCATTGGGTATAAAAGATACGGCGATCAGAGTTGCACTGTTGCGGTTGGTGAACGATGGCTGGTTATTGCGGGAAAAGCGTGGTCGGGAGAGCTTTTATCAGTTCACCGCATGGGCGTTGCAAACGTCTACAACAGCTGCAAACCAAATATTTCTAAGCACTCAACCGGTAGAATGTAGTTCATGGCAATTTGCACTGCGCACGGCAGTTGAGCCTAAACTATCTCAAGCGGAGTTGTTGCAGTCTGGTTTTGGCAAGCTAGGGGACATCGGTTTACTTCGTGCGCACTATGATTGGCGTGACGCATGTGACAACCGCTTGGTGGTTTCCGATGCAATCACGCTTAGTGCTCCAATTGTCGAAGAGCAGGTGCATCAAATTTGGGCGATTGATAAATTATCGATTGATTATCAATGGTTTATCGATGTATTCAGTGCTTTTGCAGCGCTCAAACATCACCTTTCCTACCGTTTGCTCTTGCTGCATGAGTACCGACGTATTGTTCTCAAAGACCCCATTCTTCCAAGCAGCTTAGTGGGTGATTGGTCTGGTGAACAGGCTCGGCAATTGTTGCGGTCGCATTATTTTCAGAGCACCGCTGAATCGAATACTGCAATAGCGCCTTGAAGTGTTACATAAAAATATTTTATGAGTTATGATATGTAACGTATTTAGCGGTGAGTATGTAGTATGTATTCTCAAGGACTCATTGGCAACAAGGTTGTCTCTGAAGAATCAGATGCGTTTCTAGACGCGTTTCAGGCGCGTATCGACGCCGAGCAAAAAATCGAACCTAACGATGCCATGCCTGCGGGTTACCGTAAGACGCTGGTTCGTCAAATTGCACAGCATGCGCATTCAGAGATTGTCGGTATGTTGCCCGAGGGCAATTGGGTGACTCGCGCACCATCGTTGAAGCGAAAGGCGGCTTTGTTGGCGAAGATTCAAGACGAAGGTGGCCACGGCATGTATCTCTACAGTGCTGCCGAGACGCTTGGCGTTTCGCGAGAGCAATTGATAGATGAACTGCTAACGGGTAAAGCTAAATACTCCTCAATATTCAATTACCCGACTTTAAGTTGGGCAGATATCGGGACGATTGGCTGGCTGGTGGACGGCGCGGCGATTATGAATCAGATCCCGCTGTGTCGTTGTTCTTACGGCCCTTATGCACGGGCGATGATCCGCGTTTGCAAAGAAGAGAGCTTTCATCAGCGTCAGGGTTACGAAATCATGCAGTCACTGGCCTTTGGCACTGAACGGCAAAAGGCGATGGCTCAAGATGCACTCAATCGTTGGTGGTGGCCGAGCCTGATGATGTTTGGGCCGCACGATAGCGAATCGGCGCACGGTGAGCAGTCTACGCAATGGAAAATCAAGCGTTTCAGCAACGATGAGCTACGGCAGAAGTTTGTCGATGCCACCGTGCCGCAAGCGGAGTATTTGGGGTTAACGCTGCCCGACCCTGATTTGAAATGGGACGCTTCGCTCAACGATGGCAAAGGCGGATACCGCTTTGGACAGATTAATTGGGATGAGTTCTGGCGCGTAGTGAAAGGGGATGGCCGTATGAATCGTGACCGTCTCGCGGCTCGCAAGCAAGCGCATGAAGAGGGCGCTTGGGTGCGTGATGCTGCAGCTGCGTTTGCAGCCAAACAGGCACAGTTGAAGGAGGCATCATGAGTACGGCCAACACCCCGCTGTGGGAAGTGTTTATTCGTGCAAAAAATGGGTTAAATCATCGTCATGTAGGTTCATTGCACGCAGCGGACGCGGAAATGGCCGTCGATGCTGCACGCGATTTGTACACCCGCCGCGGTGAAGGGGTGTCGATTTGGGTAGTGCCTTCAGCGCAGATTGTCGCATCAGAGCCGGAGCAGCAAGGGCCTTTATTTGTGCCTGCAGAGAACAAGGTTTACCGGCACCCTACGTTTTATCACGTGCCTGAAGAAGTAGGGCATATGTGATGCAATCAGCACTGTTTAGATATGTGTTATCACTCGCGGATGACCAGCTGATTCTAGGGCATCGCCTAAGTGAGTGGATTGGTAAGGCACCGATTCTCGAGGAAGAATTAGCGCTTTCGAATTTCGGGCTCGATTTAATCGGTCAAGCGAGACTGCTGTATCAATATGCAGGGCAATTGGATGCCGAAGGCCGTGATGAGGACCAGTTGGCCTACTTACGCGAAGAGCGCGAATTCGTGAACATGCTGATGGTCGAGCGCCCTAATGGCGACTTTGCCGTCACCATGCTGCGCCAGTATTTGTATGCCAGCTTTATGGTGCTATATTGGCGAGCGTTGACGCAATCGAGCGATCAGTCGTTGGCAGACATTGCCAGCAAGGCAATTCCGGAGATGGAGTATCACCAGCGTCACAGTGCTCGTTGGGTGATTCGTCTGGGCCAGGGCACCGATGAAAGTGCTCGCCGCCTGCGCGATGCGCATGAATCTCTAAGCCGTTATGTCGGTGAATTTTTTGTCGCCACCGCGGAGGAAGAACAACTGCGCGATGACGGTATCGTTCCCGATCGCGCCGTCTTGTTTGAGGCTTGGCAGCAGATGACCCGTGAAGTCTATCGACAAGCAGGGTTGGATAACGACTTCGATGTCGTTCCCCAGCTCGGCGGTCGTGATGGCATTCACAGTGAGCATTTGGGCTATATCTTGGCTGAAATGCAGTATTTGCAGCGCACCCATCCCGGAGCCCGTTGGTAATGTTATTGGTCGATCAGGCGCGGCGCATTGCGGAGTCGATCAATGATCCGGAGGTGCCGGTATTGACATTGGGTGACTTAGGCGTAATTCGCGATATCTACGAGGAGGAGGGTTGCGCCGTCGTGTGCATTACGCCCACCTATAGCGGCTGCCCTGCGAGTGACTACATCAATGCCTTGGTGTCGCAGGCGCTGGAACAAGCAGGGATCAAAGCGTTCATTAAAACAGTGCTTTCACCGGCATGGACCACCGACTGGCTTAGCGAAGATGGCAAACAAAAGCTCAGTGCCTATGGCATTGCGCCGCCGGTCGACTCGCAGTCCGATGACTTGTTCTTCGAGCCAACCGTCCCTTGCCCTAACTGCCAATCCACGCATACTCGTCAACTTGCCGAATTTGGGTCCACGCCATGTAAGGCGCACTACCAGTGCTTAACGTGCAAAGAGCCATTTGATTATTTTAAATGTTTCAAGAGGATGAGTGCATGAGTGCGACGCATCAGTTTTACCCGCTCACCGTGAGCAATTTGGTGCGCGAAACGCGCGATGCCGTGCGCATCGATTTTTCAGTGCCAGACCGCTTGAAGCCACTGTTTCAGTTCGAGCCAGGACAGTATTTAACATTGCGCACCAACATCAATGGTGAAGAAATTCGGCGTTCATATTCCATCTGCTCCGCGCGAAGTGACGATAAATTATCAGTCGGCATCAAAGCGGTGCCAGGTGGCGCATTTTCGGAATATGCCAATCAGTTGTTGAGTGCAGGCGAGGTGATTGATGTGATGCCGCCGCAAGGGCGTTTTGTCGCCTCTCCCGCTGGCAAGCATTATTTGGCATTGGCCGCTGGGTCTGGCATTACACCGATTCTGAGCATGATTCAAAGCCGTCTTGCAGAAGACGATTCGGCGATATTCACCCTGTGCTACGGCAACCGCGCCACCCGCGATGTGATGTTTCTCGAGCAACTACAGGCGCTGAAAGACCGCTATCTCACGCGCTTCTCTTGGATCAACGTTCTATCGCGTGAGCAGCAAGATGTGGATCTATTCGCGGGGCGTCTCGATGCGGAAAAACTCAATACGCTGTTTACCTGCGGCTTGGTCGATGCCACCAGTATTGATGAAGCGCTTATCTGCGGCCCAAGTGGGTTTATCGATGACGCTGAGCAAGCACTACAATCACTTGGGGTGACGGCCATTAAAACCGAGCGTTTCGGCGTGCCACCGGCTACCAAGCCCACGAGTAAAACCCCACAGCGCGATGCAGCATCAGTCAGTATTCGGCTAGACGGCACGCAATACCAAATTGAGCTTGAAGATGATGACGAATCATTGATTGACGCCGCTGAGCGACAGGGCGTTAACGTACCATATTCCTGTAAAAACGGCATGTGCTGTACCTGCCGCTGCAAACTCAAATCAGGCCAGGCCGAGATGGCGCTCAATTTCTCGTTAGAGCCCTGGGAAGTTGAAGCCGGTTTTGTATTGGCCTGCCAGTTACAGCCTAAGTCCTCCAAAATCGAGATCGATTTCGATGAGCAATAAGCCGCAAGTTTACGCGGTCGATGGTGTTATTCCGGTCATCGATTCCAGTAGCTATGTGCATCCTAGCGCGGTGATTATCGGCGACGTTGTCATCGGCAAAGATTGCTATATCGGCCCTTTGGCTTGCTTGCGCGGCGATTTTGGCCGCATTCGAATTGGTAATGCGGTCAATGTCCAAGAAACCTGCGTCTTGCACAGCTTTCCGGGTCAAGATTGCCGCCTCACCGATCGCTCGCACATCGGCCATGGTGCAGTGCTGCACGGCTGCGAATTGCACGAAAATGTGCTGATTGGCATGAATGCAGTGGTGATGGATGGCGTGGTCATTGAGCGCGATTGCATCGTCGGCGCATTGAGTTTTCTAAAAGCCAAGCTGCATATTCCGAGTCGATCAATGGTGGTCGGCAATCCTGCAAAAGTGCTTCGTGAGCTCTCTGATGAGGAAATTAACTGGAAGGCGAGTGGTACAGAGGTTTACCGGCAGCTCGCCATCGGCGCACCTCAGAGCTGGCAGGTGTGTGATGCCTTAACTTCGCTACCAGAGACGCCTATGCGCACCGAGCTCAGTCAGCAGACCATAAAACCCAAACGGCAGTAGCACACTATTTTTGCGCCGTTTGCCACGAAAAAAGCCAGCGTTAAACGCTGGCTAGCTCGGGTTAACTATTGTTCTACTTTTCTATCACTCAGTGGTGACTTCGTAAATTACAGCGGCCTGTGGCGCGGTGTCCGTGCCGTACTCATAAGCGACCAATAGCAATGGTTTGCTGGTTGGCGACTCGTCTGCCGCAACAAATTTCATGCCTTCTGGCGATAGATTGTTCTCTGCACCCGTATTGAGGTACTGAACAAAGGTCGGTGCCGTTGGATCAGTCACGTCGAATGTCATGATGGCACTTTGACGCTCAAGGCCGACAAAGGCGTAGTATCGGCCATCGATTTCACCCACAGCAAGCGCTTCGGGCTCGCCGCCTTTGTTACCGCTGCGGCCATCGATTTCACCATCGTCTTGGTTGAAGTTGGCTGCGTCAAACTCGATGATCGCTTTGGATATACCATCGCCACTGTCATAGACCAATTCGATATTGTCGTCCCAAATTGAGAAACTACGCGCGCCGTAGGTGTAGAGCTGGTCGTAGTCACCGTCGCCGTCCGTGTCGCCCAAGTCGGTCACGACTTTTAGGTCATTGTCGGTTTCAAAGTTCGATGCAATTGAGTCATCCAAATCGAGCTTGGAAATCTTCTTTTCGTCCACGAAGCTAAAGCAGCCATCTTCGTCGTCAAAGTCATGTCCTGCCGCTTCACAGGTGGTCTGATCTGTGTCATAGATATATTCGCGACCATCGCCTTCGTTGGCGGAGAAGAGGTAGGTGTTACCGTTAATGGTGGCTGATGCAATGGTGTCGGGCATATATAAACCAAACAAGCCATCAAAGGCTTTCATATTGATTTCGCCTTCTTCTTCGATGTCGATGGTGTTGCCACTGTCCGTTGCGTAAGACTTTGCGCCCAACGACTTAATCAACGCCACGCTATTGTCGCGAAGATCGACTTTGGCAATAGCGTTGTTTTCTTGAAGGCTCACGAAAGCAAAGTCGCCTTCAACGGCAATGTACTCTGGCTCTAAGTCCTTGTTTTGATCGCTGCTTGGCGTGCCGCCCAAACGTACCGCAGTGCCGTCAGCCGCAGCGGTTAACGTGCCATCTAAGGCGATATCTGTATAGCTGTAATCGCTGACGTTAATGACACCCACCGTGCCTGCAGGATCGTTGGCATAGTCGCCACTTGGCTCACCTTCATTGGCAACCAACACTTTGCTGCCGTCTGCGGTGAAGGTAATCATGTCTGGCAGATAGCCCACTTCAACCGACTGCACAAACGTGCCCGCGGCGTCGAAGAAAATGACTTTGCCTTTCTCGGTTGATTTGTTGGCAGGCGCAACGGCGACGGCGACTGCCGTGTCGGTGGCGGTGACCGACTGAGCGCCAGCGCCGTAGCTGCTGAGATCAATTTTTGCGATTTCGTTTGATGCGTCCGGTGCACTGATATCGACGATGCTTAGGGCATTGTCTCCGCCAATGAAGTACATGTAGCGGAGTGATTTATTGAAGCTTACGATCTCGCTTTCTGAGTCGTACTGGCCGAGTTTCTTGAGGCCGCTTACCTTCAATGGGCTGTCTGTAGCGTCAGTGCCGCCAAGGCAGCCTGTTAATGAGGCTGTGATTGCAGTTGCGATCAGTGCTTTCGTAAAGGTCATATCTATCGTCGCTGGTTAATAACGGCGTCGAGTGTAGGTAGGCGATATGACAAAACGATGACGACAAGACCAACGGCCAACCTTTCCAAATCATAACTTGTACTGTATTGGCTTAGTAATACACTAGGTCAATGCTCAGTACGCTACGAATCGACCCTCAGGCGGCAACGCCCATTTACCTACAATTGGTGCAACAGATTGCGCAGTGCATTGCATCGGGTGAGTGGCGCTCAGGCGATGAGGTGCCGTCGGTGCGAATGGTCGCTCAACGCTTCGGCATCAACCCGATGACCATTTCAAAAGCCTACAGTGAATTGGCACGTCAAGGCTGGTTGATGGCGCAACGCGGAAAGCCCATGCGGGTTGCCGATTGCCCGCCAGAAGAGGCGAAGCAGCTGTTGCAAACCGATCTTCACCAATTGGTGTACACCGCAAAGCGGCTGGGTATCGACCTGCAAACGGTGCAGGCCGAGCTAGCAAAACGATGGGAGGAACAGGATGACCGTGATTGAATTGGACCAAGTGACGCTGTGGCACCAAGGCACAGGCGCACGTGCACTCGACAAGGTGAGTTTTTGTATTGAAGCCGGAGAGACCGTCGGACTGCTCGGGCAAAACGGCGCAGGGAAATCTACCCTGATGAATGTCATTACCGGTGTGCTGGGCGCAAACCAAGGCCGCTGTCATGTCTTTGGCGAAGACGCTTTGGACTTGTCCGACGACAACAAAGCCCGTCTAGGCTATATGCCACAAGTTCTGATGGGTATGGATCACTTTAAAGTGTCGCGAGTCATCAGCTATTTCAAGCTGTTCTACCCCTCGTGGGATGACAGTCTGGTGCAAGATTTAACCCGTCGTTACCATCTACCGGAGTACTCAAAAGTTAGCCAATTATCGGGTGGGCAGAAGCAAGTATTGGCCATGATTCTGGCGTTGGCGCACCGACCTGAGTTGTTGATTCTCGATGAACCGGTGGCCAGTTTAGATCCCGCAGCGCGGCGCGAGTTTATGGCCGATATCGCCTCAATCAACGATGAGCGCATGCCCAGCATTTTATTTTCCAGCCATCTCACACAAGACATCGAGCGCTTGTGCGAGAGGGTGCTGCTATTGCAAGCGGGCAGATTACTGCTCGATATTCAGCTCGACGACCTCAAAACCAACTACCTCTGGGTAGACCAGTCGCAACTCTCAACAGGGGTAAACGCCGTGATGCAAAGCAGTCAGGGGGCGCTGGTACATCGCGATAGCGGGTTGAAGGGCGTGGTGTTGAGCCTTGAAGACTTATTCGTCAATCTGCACCGCAAGGCGGCTTAATCGTGGCAGGGGCATGGTTGCGTTGGTGGCTCGGCTCACCGTGGGTGGTGCTGGCCTTGGTGCTATTGCTTGGGTTGTGCGTCATCCGTTGGATGATGCAGGTGTATGGTTTTGAGGTGATCGGCAGCTTAGAGACGCTGGATATATTACGCAGAGCGGTCAATTTGATTGTGGTGTTTCTGGCCGCAAGTACACTGTTTTTGCCCAATATCGACACGCGGGCGGTGCCTTATGCCACTTGGCGTCACCACTGGACGCGACGGAGGCTACCCATTTTTTCGCAATTGATACTTGTGCCGTTATCGCTGTGGTTTGGCGGGAAGTGGACGGACGGCATGGTGCTGTGGGGCTTTGCCATACTGTTTTCTATGGTCCGTTACCCCGTTCTGCCACTCATAGCAATGGTGCTTATCGGGAGCGCCAGCGTCTATAAACTGCCCGCTGAACTGCTTTTCGTGCCGATTTTCCTCTTTGCCATCGTGGCGCCGTCCGTTGTGCACAGCATGCAGCAGTCACCCGAGTCCAAATTGGCGGCAATCAGTTGGCCAATACTGGGCTCACTGCGGGTGCAGCGAGCGTCCGCGGAGTGCGGCGGCGCTTTGGTCATGGGCCTAATCTTTGGGCTGATTTTGCACCTTCCGTGGTTCAGTGATGTTGGTCTGGGTGTACTGATGTCGGGCGCCTTTAGCTATATGGTTGGTATTGTGCGCGTCGTCAAAGCGATGGACATGCCCTGGGCACCGGATCATCGTCGCCAGCACTTGCTCCGCGATGTCGCTGTGCTGGTGGTGCAATGGGTGGCGTATTTTGTATTGGGTTTAATTGTGGTTGAGCTGGCCTACGCTTGGTTGTTCTCGGCACCGTTAGAGATTTGGCCCTATCTAAGAGGCTTGGTCGTTTTGCCTTGGGTGCTGATCGCGCTGTGTGCGTTGTATTTGGTGTTTTCCTATGAACGCTTGATCGACTACTTGCTTGGATTCGGCCTATTTGCCTGTTGGGGGGTGGCAATTGTGCTGCTCGACCAAGAGGATACGGTCGATGATTGGGTTGTGTTGGTGGCCCTTTTGTGGTGCTGCGCGACGGTAGTGTTTTCGCATCAGCGGCTCGTCACGACAGGGAGGGCACGGCATTGGGCGCGATAAAGTGGTGGCTAGAGAGCTGGGGCCTTCGAATGGCTCTGTTATTCAATTTGGTATGGCTGCTCCTTGCCGTGACGGGGCTTGAACTCGATGGATTGGACAGCAGAGCCGACATACTAATTTGGGGCTTTGTGACAGTGGTGATGACTAAAAGTGCATTGACTGACTTTCCTAAAAACCCAGCTTATCTTCCCAATGCAAAACGTCTACACCGAAAGTTATATCTTGGTTTTTTCACCGTATATCTGCTTATTTTGGTGCTGATATCGGTTTACTTAGAGATTGCATGGTACTGGCCATTTTTAGCAGTGCTTTTTTTAGAACTGATGCAAATCACTGTTTCTTTTGTGTTCCTAATCCCCGTGCTTTACCCACTTTTTCGAGAGTTTGTAGTCGATGCGAATCAGTTCGTAATTGCGTCCATAACTGTCAGCACTTGGCTTTTGCATTTGGTGGCTACCTACAAATCTAGCGGCCAACGTCAATATGGTCGAAAACTCGAGACTATCTTGCATGGCGAATTTGCGGCGAGATTGTCGGGTATAAGCATTGACCCCAGTGCTTTTTCCCGTCTTGCCATTTGGTTTGGGATCGCTTTTTTCAATTGGCAGGCGGGTGTGGATTGGGCAAGTATTTTCGTCTGCTACGGGGCGAGTTGTGCACTATTCGAGTCTATTAAATCACAAGCCTTTTTACGGCAGGGGACAACTTGGGTCGTGCATCACGCATTAACCCCGGTTTCATTGCTCAAACACAGTTATTACCAGTGGTTCGTCGTCACAGTGGTTACAGCTTGCGCAGTTGCAGCAATGGATCAAATGGAATGGTTTGCTTGGCAAGACATCGCATGGTTCGCCTCGGTATGGGTTTTGCTGCCGCCACTGGTGGTAGGGTATGTGGCGCTTTACGAAAGCAGCGATATTTGGATCGCACTCGGGCAAGGACTCTTATTGTTTGGTTGCTTGGTGCTGGCCTACTGGCTCAAAGCAATGCCGAGTGTGCTGTTTGTCCTGACGCTGGGCGTGTCGGCCATAATGATATGGCGGCTGTATCAGTTGCCAACGACGATTAGGGCGAATTGTTTGGCGAAAAGAAGTCTGGGTCTGGGCTGAACGTGCTTGGGGAGGGCGATGAATTCACTAAACCCCATCCAATACCATCGCCACAATCATTTCCCCATACTGTTCCCGTGTCATCGCACCGTTCTCGCGAAACCACATAAACTGCCAATTCATCATGCCAAATAGGGACATGGTGATGGGTTTGATCCGGTCTGGCGTTTCGTGCAAAGTGGGGCAGGCGTTGACCAAGGCTTCGCTGATCGCCTGCACTAGATAGCGCTCGATGGCATAGAGCTGTTGGCGTTTGTCGTCACTCAAAGCCTGCATTTCACGAATTTGCACCTTGTGCTCGTCGTCGGCGTCGCGGTAGACCTGAATGAGTGTGACCACATTGGCGGTGAGCTGTTCGCGCGGTGTAAGTGCGCGGTCTTGTGCCGCGTTTAGCGCGTCCACCAAATCCTGCAATTGTGTTTCGATGATCTCAAACAAGAGATCGTCTTTGGCTTTGCAGTAGTGATACAGATTGGCTTTGGAAATACCCGCTTCGTTGGCCACCATGGCCATACTGGCCCCATGATAGCCCTCCCGCGCGAAAACATGCGCCGCCGTTTTGAGAAGGTGGCGGCGTTTGTCGTTGTAGTCGGCAGCGACGGGTCTAGCCATCAGTCTTTGGGCCTTAAATCGCGCACGCGTTGCGCCTTGCCTTCGCTGCGCGGGGCGCTGCCTGGTGCGCCGACCCTCACCACTGTGCTCACGCCGACCACGTCTTTGATATAGCTTTGCAGCGTTTTGGCAAGCTCTGCTTCTCGACCTTCAAAGCCGGGCAAATGCTCACAAATGACCGTCATTTGGTCCATGCGATCGGCGCGTGAAAGCTCGACTTGGAAATGCGGTGCCAAGCCTTCGCAGCGCAAGAGCTGTTCTTCGATTTGCGTGGGGAACACGTTTACACCGCGCAAAATCATCATATCGTCCGAGCGGCCGGTGACTTTTTCCATGCGGCGCATGCTGCGTGCGGTGCCGGGCAGCAGGCGGGTTAAATCGCGTGTACGGTAACGAATGATGGGGAAGGCTTCTTTGGTGAGCGAGGTAAACACCAGCTCGCCCATTTCACCATCGGGCAGCACTTCACCGGTCTCTGGGTTGATGACTTCTGGATAGAAGTGATCTTCCCAAATATGCAGCCCGTCTTTGGTTTCCACGCATTCATTGGCTACACCTGGGCCGATAATTTCAGATAGACCATAGATATCGACAGCGTGCATATCAAAGGCGTCTTCGATTTCTTCGCGCATGGATTGCGTCCAAGGCTCTGCACCAAAAATGCCCACCTTGAGAGAACTCTTGCGCGGGTCTAGGCCTTGGCGGCGATATTCATCGAGGATGGACAGCATATAAGACGGCGTGACCATAATGATATCGGGCTTAAAATCTTCGATCAGTGTCACTTGGCGCGTGGTCATGCCGCCAGAAACCGGAATCACCATGCAACCTAATTTCTCGGCACCATAATGTGCGCCCAATCCGCCCGTAAACAGCCCATAGCCATAAGCCACATGAACCTTCATGCCGGGGCGGCCGCCTGCGGCGCGAATCGAACGCGCAGCAACGTCGGCCCACATATCGACATCGTTTTGGGTGTAGCCCACCACGGTGGGCTTGCCGGTGGTGCCGCTGGAGGCGTGAATACGCGCGATTTTGTCTTCTGGCACGGCAAACATGCCAAAGGGGTAGTTGTCGCGCAGGTCTTGCTTGACCGTAAACGGAAATTTGGCCAAATCGGCAAGGCTTTCAAGGTCTTGCGGCTTTACGCCATGCTTGTCGAACTGTGCTTTGTAAAAGGGTGAATTGTCGTAGGCATGCTGCAAGCTCGACTTCATGCGCGCAAGTTGTAGCGCACGAAGTTCCTCAAGTGGCGCGGTTTCGATCGCGTCTAGATCACCGGGTTTTGGGGATAAATCAAGCATACTTCCTCCTAAATTTTGCTAAGTCCGATGGCGATGCCTTGGCCCACGCCAATGCACATGGTGGCGATGGCGCGATTGGCGTTGCCAGCGGCGATGTCATAGGCCGCACTGGCGGTGATTCTTGCGCCGGACATGCCCAGTGGATGACCCAGCGCAATCGCCCCACCGTTGGGGTTGACGTGTGCTGCATCGTCGGGCAACCCCAGTTGGCGCATCACCGCCAAGCCCTGTGCAGCGAAGGCTTCATTCAGTTCAATCAAATCGACTTCGCCCAATGACCAGCCTAACTTGCTCAATAATTTTTCGGTCGCTGGGTAGGGGCCTATGCCCATAATGCGCGGTGCCACGCCTTCGGTGGCCATCATTTCGATGCGCGCAAGCGGGGTTAAACCGTATTTTTCTGCCGCTTCACGCGAGGCGATGATAGACACCGCGGCGCCATCGTTCACGCCACTGGCATTGCCGGCGGTCACACTGCCACCTTCTCTAAAGGGGGCTTTGAGTGCGGCCAATTGCTCGAGCGAGGTCATGCGCAGGTGCTCGTCTTGTGACACCACCACGGGATCGCCTTTGCGCTGGGGAATACTGACGGGTGCAATCTCCCGCGCAAAACGCCCACTGTGCTGCGCTGCCGCTGCACGTTGCTGAGAACGCAAGGCAAAGGTATCTTGGTCTTCCCGGCTGATATTGAAAACTTCAGCCACGTTTTCGGCGGTCTCTGGCATTGAGTCGGTGCCGTAGGCTTTGTGCATGGCTTTGTTGATAAAGCGCCAGCCAATGGTGGTGTCGTAAATTTCGGCGTTGCGGCTAAAGGCGCTGTCGGCCTTGGGCATCACCAGCGGCGCACGCGACATGCTTTCTACACCCCCCGCGAGTACCAAATTGGCTTCACCGGCCTTGATGGCACGCGCTGCAATCCCGATGGCATCCATCCCAGAACCACACAGGCGATTGACGGTGGTACCCGGCACGCGCTCTGGCAACCCGGCCAATAGCGCCGCCATCCGCGCCACATTGCGGTTGTCATCTCCCGCTTGGTTGGCGCA
>JABXHR010000225.1 GCA_013373515.1 Gammaproteobacteria bacterium
GAGTTTTCTTGAATGGTACCGGTGGCCGGAACCAATACATTATCAAAGCCCAATAAATACGCCGAATATGGAATTAATTATCGCAAGGTTTGCGAGAATATCGCAAGGTATATCGCAAGGATTTCTCTGTAGGATGGGCATCTGTGAGGCAGCTTTGCACGGCCCCTCCCCATCCCACCCCCGGGGGGGGTGAATGGCTGTTTGTATTGTAATGGGACCACTTCACTTACATTAGAGGTGGATATCAAATTTAAAAAATAGGCGAGTTCGTGGTCGGTCGAATAGCAAGAAGTTGATCCACCCCTTCGGCTAGATGGAGCCCTGAATTACCTTAGATATGACCGCTTCAGAACTGAGAATCGACGGAACGACGAGAATGAACTGAAAACTTGAATGACTGTGTTAAGATCACAGTGGGGTAAGTCGAATTATTGTCTCGACAGCAACAATCATCCAGTTTTCAGACTTTCTTGTTTGTTATTTGATGCAGAATGCGGGCGAGTGCTTGAGCAAGTAAAAATATGTCGCGAATGCGTTCCGTTGAAGTAAGACAAGTTATCAGCGAGTAATTTATCAGTTCTCAGGATGCTTTGGCCGTTATATGAAGGTGTTGCAATTAACTGCTTCCAGCGGGAGCGGCGGGCTTGAAAAACACGTAGTCGAACTCACAAACGGTCTGCACACTGCCGGTATCGACGTCGTTTTCGCGGGTCCAAACGATTTGATCGAAAGAATTGCCTCTGATGTCCCCTGCTTTTCGATAACATCGGATAGAAGTCGGTTCAGCTTAGCTTTGCACCGCGAAATTTTTCAGCTCGTTAACCGCGTGCGTCCAGATATAGTTCATGTCCACGGGGTAAAAGCGGGCTCAGTATTGGTACGCATATCAAAATTTATCGGGTCGACAAAATCCATCATCACAATTCATAACAGCCGGAAAAGCAGTAAACGGATAGCCTCCAAGTTCGATGGAGTCATTTGTGTTAGTGATAAGATCCTAGAGACGGTCACAAACAGCAACCGGTGGAGGATTTACAACGGTATTAAATCATTCCAATTTGAAGAGTCAGTGAGGGGCGACCATTTTTTGGCGGTTGGCCGTCTTGTTCACGACAAAGGTTTTGATGTGTTGATTAAGGCTGCCGCGCAAACGAAAACCACATTGAAAATTGCAGGCGACGGATCTGAAAAAAAATCGTTAGTCGCACTCGTAAAAGAACTGGGGGCCCAATCTCGAATCGAGTTCCTCGGACCCGTAACAAACGTACATCATCTGATGACACGTTGTAGAGGTGTCGTTATATCATCCCGAAACGAGGGTTTTTCTTATGTTTTTGCAGAGGCTTTAGCCTCCGGTACGCCAGTGATATCAACTGATGTACCTGTGGCAAATGAAGTTCTGCCCAAAAGAATGCTTTGCCCGGTCGATGACCCAGATGCACTTGCGGGATTACTTGAGCAATTTAATCCAAAGGACGGCCGATATACGGAACTCTATCGCTTTGCAAAGGGTTATTTCTCCTTGGATGCAATGATTTCATCAACTTCAAACGTATATAAAGAATTGCTTGGATTGACTTTTGAGGGGCTTAGTTAACACCGGCCAAGCCTTGAAAAATCTCGCTGCTATCCTCATTGCAGACGACATCAAGCACCACATCACAATTGGAGGTGGCAAAGCTAAGGTTCAGATTGACTCTCCAAAACACGTAAAGATTCAGCGCGGAGAACTTCTTCGCTGGCGCATCAAATGAAGGCTCTAATTACCGCAGTAATAGGACATTGGATTTGGTTGCTTAATCGTACTTAACTATTTAAAAAATAACATATATATTTTATTTTGTTGGTTAAGTTTCAATCATAGTTAAGGGGATCGTGCATTTTAGCCTAGAATGGAAGTATCTAAGCAGCATCTGTATCTGTACAGGTACACAGCTCTATGAGCGAATCATCGACAGATAAAACTACTCGTAAGATCGTAGATGTCATGGAACGGTACGATTGGGTACAGCAAGTCTCTATCTTCTATTTGAATTACGAGGATAAGTTCATGGCACCAGATCACAAGCCTGAAATTACAAGGCGACTACGACGTATGTTCCCCGAGCAAGCTTTTTTGTACAGGCTGCGGATCAACAAAGATGTTGATTCCAACTTGGTATACGGGTACGAAGGTGACAGTAAGTCAGTCTCAATGGCGTATCATTCGTTCTTCACTAATGTAATCCTAGACAGGCCACAGCGCATAGCTTTTACAATAGCCCTAGAGAAACACTTTGACTGTGAACTCAGGCACGTTTCTAGATGCCCAAGCCTACTCAAGAGATTCCTGTGGATTAATAAATTGAAACGAGAAAAGGCAGAAGATTTAACGTCATATTTCCCCGATATGGCGGCCCAGAGACGTTGGGCACTCATAAGCAAGGCGAAGGCTACCCCTAGAAGGCCCAAATAGAACCAGTACCAAGCGTACTGAGAAAACACAACAAGGTGCGGCCCTTCAAGCTAAAGTCTCGCAGTGGGCTTTTTAGAAGGTCTCAAAGGTACCTGTACAGCCCCACACACATCAATAATTAGCTTAATTGTAACTGAGAATTGTCTTATATATTAGATAAATCTAATGTTTATGTGGTAGCTAAAAGGGACAAAAAATCGGCGTTTTATCGGCAGATTTATGGTCGGCACCAACATCCGTCTTAGCTTCTATTCTTCTTTTAGTAACCATGTTCTTAGTTCGGCTGTTCGTCTCTCGACGGTTCGATTGATACCCCATAGAAAGAACTGCACCGCTGCGAGTATTAATCCACAAACTCCCACCGATATATAGTTGGTTAGATCTTTCTGAAGCTCAGTAACAAGTCCGATAATCGCTATAGCTCCCCAGAACTTAAAAACAGGAACGCCTCGGTCAGTTTCAATGAGATCGATCAGTTCAAGCATCTGCTTTTGCGTGGTATTCATTTTGAAACTCCAATTTATCGGTACAAACTCAAATTAAGGTTTGACGCCAATATTCAGTCTGAGAACCGTTCAGTCGTAAATCTTGGGGATTTTTCGGTTTACATAGCTTGGTTAAGACGGACTAGGTTGCCCTCCGATGTTGCAACTAGAGCTCTGTTTACTTGTTTCTGGTAATGTTCATATTGTTTCAAGCGATCTAAGCCCGTGTCGGCCATTCGTGCATAGCCTCGTTTTTTAGATTTGCTGCCAGCGCTCCATCCACCAACACGGTCTTGGAAACTCTCAGGAACACCGACGTTATAACACCTATCAAGCCACCCATGACGCAGACTGTAAGCTGTTAGATCGGGGTTCACCCGTTTCAATACTTTGTTTGCCTTCTCGGATATGGCAGATTCTGTTAAGTGGGCAAGCTTGCCGAGAACGTACTCGCCGTCAGCTACCTCCTCCAATAACTCTTTTATCAGCTCAAGTCCGGCTACTAAAGGGACTGGCCTCGTACGGTCTTTGGTTTTACCGTTCAGAACTCGAAACCAGCTCACTCCCTCGTATTCTGGATGACCTTCAATGATAAAGTCTTTCATCCTTAACCGTTGTAGTTCAGAGTTGATTGAACCGCTCTGAGCCATTAGAAGCAATGTAAGCCTGGTATCAGATCGAATTGAGTTATCTTTACTAAGGATCTCCCATAGTTCCCTCAATTGAGATTCAGTAATTCCAACTCGCTCTTGTACCCGGGTTTGTTGTTTCGGTTTGTATTTTTTTACTATTACGTCGAGTTGATGCTCGTCCACGTACATTCTAAAAGCAGACAATATGGGGTTCAGGCTCCGCTCTATGCTTTGCACCTGAACTTCTCTCTCTAGCTGGATGTCAGAGTATTCTCGCTGGGCTTCGTAGATATTCTTTGATGTCAGCGGCTGGTTGCCAACTGCTGCGTGGAATCGCTCCCAGAATTGAATCGCTTTCCTTTGGCTCCGGATGCCTCGGTCTAGTTTCTTTTGCGCCGAGTAGAACAGCCACGCATCCTCGAATGTTGCTGGCGCTTGAAGGGTTTCAGGTTCGGTAGCTAAATGCCAAGCGTATTCTATGACATAGTCTTTTGGACTTGGCTCTGCTCCGGTTTCACGCTGATATACGACGTGGTAAATCGCATCGAATAGATTGTCCCGTTGATGGTCCACAAACTCATTATGGGCCTCTTTCTCTGATAACGTACCGTGAGAAAGTGGAGCCAACTCTCCAACACCTATTCCAACTTCGTTTAGGTAGGCCAAAGCTGCTGCACGCTTATCGTTCTGGGAGAGTTTGTATGAGTTGTCTGAGGCGACCGTCTTGAACCAAGCCTGATATTGCTCGTCGATCTGGGCTATTTTGGCTGCTACTTGGCTGTCGGCTGCACCTACAGTCAAACCGAGTTTTTGCTTAACATGGTTCTTGCCAACGGCTGCTTTCAACTTGGTGGGAACCGCACGTTCGTAGTACAGCTGGTTATGATGCCGACGTAGATATTTCATGGCAAAGCCTCGCTAATGCTTAGTTAAGCGTAGCTATTTTGGGCTTTATCGCAAGAATTCTCGCAAGGAAATAAGCTCATGGTGAGTAGAATCAATCACTTAGCTTATTGAATGGTACCGGTGGCCGGACTCGAA
>JABXHR010000214.1 GCA_013373515.1 Gammaproteobacteria bacterium
ACACGCTGGCGCTGGCCACCCGAGAGCGCTGCAGGTCTGCGATCGAGCAGATGTTCCATTTGCAGGATTTTGGCGGCCTCTTCGACGCGCGATTTAATCTCTGCCTTGGAAACGCCCTGTAAGCTGAGCGAGAAGGCCATGTTGTGGAAAACGGTCATATGCGGGTAGAGCGCATATGATTGAAACACCATAGCGATGCCGCGCTCGGAGGGCGGTAAGTCCATTACTGGGCGATCGGCGATTACGATTTCGCCTGAGCTAAGGGTTTCCAGACCGGCGATCAGGCGTAACAAGGTGGATTTGCCGCAACCCGATGGGCCGACAAACACCACAAACTCACCCTTTTCGATTTGTAGATTGACGTTGCGAATGACATCGACCTTGCCAAAGGATTTGTTGACATCGTTGAGTTCTACTTGTGCCATTTAAAGCTCCTCGAAGGTTGCGGCAAGGGTTTTAAAGTTAAAGTGACAGCGAAGTGTTTGTGCATCGCTGATGCGCTCAAAACTGAGCGTGTGTTCGTCACCACCGATGTTGGTGATGCTGTTGGCGCTAACAAGTGCCGGCTGTGATTTTCGCCAGCCCAAGAAATCTGCAAAGTGGCGATAGACAGAATCCGCTCTTTCGGCTTCGTCTAGCCCGGCGCGCGCGAGGTGACTTTTGGCCACCGGCAGCCAGGTCGATGCGGCGGATGAAAACCCGCCATTGGGCGCTGCTGCGCGCCAAACCATCGGAGTACGGCAGGTGTCGCGGCCCAAAAATGCAGGGGCAAATTCGATGCCCCATGGATCCTGCATTTGCTCGACGGGAATGTCGCGCACATCGGGCAACGCCAACTCTTCGCCTTGGTAAATGCAAGTTGAGCCGATTAAGCAGCTCTCAAGTTTGAGCAATAGCAATTGCATTGCCTGCTGTTGGCTAGGATCGAGCCCCAGAGCACCCAGCTGACGGGTTGCTGAGCGTGGTACATCGTGGTTAGAAAATGCAAAGCACAGGCGACCACTGTCATTAAATGCCTCGACGGCCTCGCTAATCACACTGCGCATTTCGCTAACTGACAGCCCATCCCATGCCAATAGATTAAAATTATAGGTGGCGTGCAATCGGCCTTCGGCGGTGAAGGTTTGGCTGACTTTGCGCGCATCATCGCCATGCACTTCACCCATTAAAAAGCGGTCGCCTTCGTAGCTGTCGGCACATTGGCGATAGGCTTCGCTAAAGCGCTGAATTGATGGCTGATTGAGTTGGGCGCTGTCGTGCAGTTGTCTGAAAAAGGGTTGTTGTTGCTGCGGCAATGCCCCTGGCACAAAGCTTGGATTGGCCAAGTTGTCCGCATAGGGTGCAGCGTCGGCGTTGATGGTGTGCACGGCATCCAGACGGAAGCCGTCGACACCACGATCAAACCAAAACTTGGCAACGTCGACAAAGGCCGCTTGCACCGCTGGGTTGGCATGGTTGAGGTTGGGCTGCTGCGCCAAGAAATTGTGCAAATAGTACTGCTGGCGTCTTGGTTCCCAAGTCCACGCGCGGCCGCCGAAAAACGATAGCCAGTTGGTGGGCGCCGAGCCGTCGGGCTTGGGGTCGACCCAATGGAACCAATCGGCTTTTGGGTTGTCGCGTGACTGTCGAGACTCCTCGAACCATGGGTGTTGATCCGAACAATGCGCAGGCACGATGTCAATCATCAGCTTGAGCCCGAGTTCGTGAGTGCGTTTGATCATCGTGTCGAAGTCGGCCAGTGTGCCGTACTCCGGGTGGATATCGCAATAATCTGATACGTCATAGCCAAAATCGCGCTGCGGCGATTTAAAAAATGGACTAATCCAAATCGCGTCTACACCGAGATCGGCGATGTAGGGTAAGCGTTCCGTGATGCCGGGCAAATCACCGATGCCATCGCCGTTACTGTCATTGAACGAGCGTGGGTAGATTTGGTAGATCACCGCACTTTCCCACCACTTTAATGTGCTCACCATCAGCCTCCCTTGACCGATCCGGCCAATAGACCGCGAATGAAGTAACGCTGCATTGATAAGAACACGATCACGGGAATAATCATCGAAATCACCGCCGAGGCATTAAGTAGGTGCAGCTGATCCTTAAAGGTCCCAAGTTGCTTCTGCAAACGAATGGGGAACACCAGATCTGAGGCGTTGTTCGGGCCGATATACAGCGCGACGATCAGATCGTTCCAAACCCACAAGAATTGGAAAATACTAAACGACGCCAATGCGGGCACTGACAATGGCACGATCAATTTGGTGAAAATCTGTAAGTGATTGGCACCGTCAATTCGCGCGCTTTGCAGTAACTCGCGCGGTAGGCCGACGATGTAATTGCGCAGCAGGTAAATCGCCAATGGCAGACCGAAGGCGGTATGCGTAATCCACAACCCAGCGAAGGATTTTGAGGCGACCTCGCAGGTGTCGGTCAGCTCGCAATCGGTGAGCCAAGCGTTAAGCGAGGTCGCCCACGACGCAATACCGCTAAAGCCTTGCAGAACCGGCAAAAAGGCCAGCTGTGTGGGAACAACCATCAAGGACACGACAATCACAAATAGCCAATCTCGCCCGGGGAAGCTCATCCACGCAAAGGCATAGGCTGCAAATGCGGCAATCGTGATGGGGATGATGGTGGCCGGAATCGTGACGATAAACGATGAAATCAACGCATTGGGGACGTTCTTGTCCTCGAAGAGCACCTCAATGTAGGCGTCTGGGCCGAACACCGGATCTTGGTTGATAAACACATCTAAATTCTTTGGCTTTGGTGTCGTGGGTTCTGCAAAGGTCCAAGTGAAGTTACCATTGGGCTCAAACACAAAATCTCCACCGCGCACATCCATGGCTTCGCCCGGGGGTACCAGTTTGCGGATCAAAATTGTCTTATCCGGATTCTCTGGATCGGGGACACGGCCGGTAAACATGATCGATTGCACGTCGCCGCTGATCTCGAAATTATCCGTCTCGATGTTGAGGCGCTCGAAAATATTACCGCTGATCGTGGACACACTGTCATGATCGCCATTGTCATGGGTGCTGAAGCGCTGCCCGAGCTCGGTTGGCGTGAATGCGGTCCAGAAGCCAGAGGTTTTGGAGGCGGTTTCTGAGCGCAATGAGGTGGTGACCAACGCGATAAAGGGCACAACCCAGATAAAGACGATCAGAAGCAGTACGACGTTTTTAACACTACGAGCAATCATTTAGTGCCCCATTTCTTTTTGTTCGCGGCGAATCCGCCACGCATTGAAAATCATGTTTGGAATGACGGTGAGCATCAACATCACAGCGATGGCCGCAAATAAGTTGTCGACGTTATCGCCGCCAATTGACCAGTTGTTGCGCGCATTTTCCATCATGGTGGCGAGCAAGAGCTTGTCGTCATCGTTGGCCGACAAGGCGTAAGGAATATCAAATACCTTCAACACCAATATGACCAGCGTGGTCCAAACCACCAGAACGGTTGAATAGATTTGTGGCAGTTTGATGCGGAAAAACAGCTGGAATGGATTGGCGCCGTCAATGGTTGCCGCTTCAATGGTGTCGTTCGGTACCCCGCGAAGTGCGGCCGAGAATATCACCATTGCAAAGCCAGTTTGCACCCACACCAAAATCCACATTAGGAAGAAGTTGCCCCAAAATTTGAGGTTATAGAGTGGCTCGTTGTATTCGGCGCCATGGCCCAACAGTGCTTTGAGTAACCCGATTTGGTAGGACGGCGTCATTCCATTGATGGCCTCTTGGGCTTGAATACCACCGCCCGCAAAAATATTACGCCAAATGACCGCAGCACCGACGAATGAGATGGCTAGCGGTACGAAAATCAGCGTTTTGGCAATGATGCCCCAGCGCGTCGAGTCCGCGAGCACGGCGATCAATAGTCCAAAAATAATACATACCGAGGGCACCAAAATAAGCCACATCAGCGAGTTGCGCATCGCGAGGCGGAATTGAAGGTAACCCAGCGCATCAGGATCCCACAAAAAGGCATAGTTGCGCGTAGAAAAGGTGCCATCTGACTCTTGAAAAGACAGGCTCAGTGTTGAAAACGCCGGAATCAGTAGGAACAGTAACAGCAGTACAATTGCGGGTCCCACAAATATCCAAGGCTGAATGGCCTCGACGATGGTCGACTGACGGCCGACTTGGCCGGGTTCACGAACCTTGGCCAGTCCCATGTTCAGCCAGTTGCTGATC
>JABXHR010000035.1 GCA_013373515.1 Gammaproteobacteria bacterium
CCCAGTTGCGGTCGAAATCGCAGAAATAGCCATCCCAAGTGCAGCCGGTGTCCAGCATGAGAATGTCGCCGCGTGTTAAGGGGCGTCGGGAAGGCGGCGAAATGACGTCGACATAGCCGCCTGTGTCGGCACCGCCCACCAAATAGGGCACGTCATCGGCGCCTTGGGCCAGTGCCTCACGGCGAAACGCCCGAAAGCACTCCTCTAGCGGCACGCCCTCCAGTGCAAACTCGGGCACCTTGGCAAAGGTTTTCGAGCCAATGGTACAGATGTGTTTGAGTTTCTCGATTTCGGCATCGGACTTGATCATCCTGAGGCCCTGCACGATGGCTGTGGCGTCGGTCACGTTTAAACCGGGTAAAGCACTTGTGAGCCGCTCCCAGTCGATAAGTGGCATGCGCAGCGCCGTTTCATGGCCTTTGGGTAGGCCAATACTGGCATTTTCTGCGGCCATAGGGGAAAGCAGGTCTTGCAACAGGCTGATGCCGTCGTCCTCTGGGTTTGGCGCGGCCCAGGTGCGGACATCGTCCAGCCAGGTACTGCGCATCATCGCTGCACCAATTTCGGGGATGATGGCGATGGGCTTGCCTGTTGCAGGGATAAACACAAACCATGGACGGGTAGGGCTTTGCCAAAATAAAGTCTGAAACCCTGTGAAATAGCGAACTTCGGCGTCACTCATCACTAGGACGCCTTCAAGATTCTGTTCGGCCATTAAGGCCTGCGCTCGGGCCGTGCGTGCCTCATATTCGCGCTGGTCAAAGCCTCTGTTTGGATTCAATTGCTGCATGGTTTGCTCCGCATTTTTTCAGTCAATGACTGGTGTTGCAGTCGATGGACGTTTATCGCCCGCCAGTGATCGTGAGGCTCTTATCATCGCTTAAGGCGCGGGTTTTGGCAGTCCGCCATGCGACGAAACGTGTCATCACTGTCGGGCAGACAGTTGCCTGCTAGGCAGTTGATTTCGCCGATATCACCGCATCAACGCTTTCGATGGCGTTGATTTTAACTAGTCGATTTATTGAATAGGTGCGTCAATTCGATACAAATGTTGTCCATGCGATTGATTAAGCGTGCGAATTAAAATTACTCAGTGGTAATAAATGTCGAGGAATATAGTCAAGATAGCATTTGACTTAAGCTTGATGCAGCAGTTAAAACAAGCTTTAGGCTTGACGTGGACTCATTTGCTCGATGTACGCTTACCTAATCGGTAGTTTTAAAATCTGCAATAGTCGGGGTGTTGATTTAACGCCGACAAGTAGGCGTGCTAGAGCGGTTATTGCAATATTGCTCTTGAGCAATGAATTTACACGACAGAGACATTGGATTTCGTCGATGTTGTGGCCAGAATCCGAATCGACAAAAGCTAACGCAAGTCTTCGCCAAGAAATCAGTAAGTTACGCCATGGGTTTGATGATGAGCTAAATGATGCGCTGGTGACCACTAAGCAAACCATATCGCTTGATCCGTCGGTGGTTAAACTCGATGTCGATGAGTTAGATGATTATATGCCCAGCGAGATTTTGGATGATTTTGAGCCAATTAATGACTCTTTCGATCAATGGCTTGACTTGCGGCGATTATCATTTGAATCTCCCGCGGATAAAGAGATTTCAGTTTCGCCGTCACCGCGTTTGGCGGTTGCCCCAGCTTCAGATCGTCAAATCACGTTGTTTTTTGATGCGCCTAGTGTCATAACCAGTCATCCTTTGGCGCAATTCTTCGCGGACTTTGTCCGCACGGCCATTATGACCAATATCTCAGAGAAATTTGTCGCCGCCTCTGTCGACCGTGCAAGCGAAGCGAATATTGCGTTTAACCTGACATTGGCTGGGAACTCGCATGAAGTGGCGATTAGTATGCAATCGACACTGAATTTTGGTCTAGTCAATCACTTATCGGAGGTGATTGTCATCCCTACGGGCCAGCTGGGTAACCCGAGTAACGTCACTGTTAACGCCTTTATTGGGCGTGTGGTGGAGCGTACTGAGCGCGCCGTTAAACAACAGTGCAACGATCAAACGGGGGCATTGCTCGGGTTTACAGTGATCAATGATTTTTTTGATCTTCGAAGTGACCGCAGTCAGCAAACCATTGCATCACTGACAGCGCATCAGCTGGATGCGCCGGAGGAGGTTACCTTGCCCTTGCTGGCTTATCTGGCAACCTTTTCAAAAGGAGAGTCGATTGACTGCGCGATAGAGGACGTCGATGATCGGCTGCGTTCGGGACTGCCCGATCTCTATCGTCAGCAACCGTTCAATAGTATTGCGCTCGCTTGTCTCGGTCATCATGCTGGCTATGTGGATAACAATTGGTATTTTGCAGAGCAGGCCTTGATTCAAGCGACATACCTCAACCCAACTCAAGCCTTCGTGTGGGACCACTATGCCTTAAATCGCTACTACGTAGGACAGTACGCGGCCGCAGAGGAGGCTGCGTGTAAAGCGGTACGGCTGGGTGTATTTAGCCCGTTGCTCTACAGCTATGAAACCACGTTGTCGATGGTGTACACCGCACAGCAACGCTATCAGCTGGGCTTGAAATACGCGGTGCTTGGCATGACCAAACAGCCCGGTTTTCTGGCATTGCATCGAATGAAAACCATCTGTCTAATGGGACTTGATCAAACCGAAGCGGCGATTCGAGCCTTTCTGGAAATGTGGTTGCTCGATGCGGAAATCATCTCTACAGATGTGATAAAGCAGCGGCTTGCGAGCAATGATGAGGCGCTGATGGTGCGCAACGTATCCATGCTGAAGCGAGCTGCACATGCGGCGATGCAACTGCAGTTAACCAGAGAAGACGCAAAACAATGGCTAAAGGATTCCCAACCGATACAGGTTCAGTTCTAACAGGGTGCTACCCTACGAGCACCGGCGGGGTTACATTGAATCGAGCGACTCGTAACCGAAATCGAAATCGAAATCGCGCAACGGTTCAACTCGCTGACATTCACCCAACGGCGCAATATGAGCTGAGCTATGCCCAGTGGCAGCGGTTTACTGGTTTTGATCGGCAATGGAAAACTCTGACGATCACGACAGTCTGTGACTATGCTTCGATTCATGCTGCCGCGCAGGCCTTGATTCCGTTGGAGCGGCAATTGATGTCCGCAGATGCGGCTCGCCAGCGCGACGATATTCTGTTGGAGGACGCCCTCGAAATCAGTGGTTATCTGCGTCCACTGGGTATTCAGGCTGATGGCAGCTATCCAGCAACGGAGCGGCTTTTCTATCGGGTGCTCAAGGTAACCGAGGTGGTCGGGCTATTCTACAAAGCGAGATTTAATGTCCCGCGACCACGTTTGTTTAACCCAGCGTTGAGGCCATTTTTGCCCGATCCATGGCACGGCTCATTTCCCAGTAACCATGCCTTGCAATCCATGTCGATTGCATTGTTATTTTCACAGCTGCTGCCTGAGGTCGCGCCAGTGAGCGCGCTGTTTCGATCTGCTCGCCGTATTGCCAAAAACCGTGAGTATGCAGGCATTCACACCGAACTCGATACGCAAGCGGGTTTTGAGCTCGCGGAGAAATTTTTGCCCTTTCTGTCAAAGATCTTAGAGGACGATTTGATCGCGGCGAATGCCGAGTGGAGGGCGGCACAATGACAACGCAGCCATTGTTTCGCGCCAATGAGCTAGCCGATTACTATGAGGTGCAAGCGCTGCCCGCCCATGGGGTCAACTTTATCTTGATCGATACACCAATCGACCTTCAGCACCCAGCGTTTTCGGGCGCACAGATCACACAATACAATTTTGTCACCGGATTGGGTGGGCATTGGCCGGCGTCTATGCCCGTTTTGGGTCCGCATGGCACCGCGGTGGCAGGTCTGTTGGTTGGACAGACTTTTTCGATTGAGCTCAGTGCCGAGGAGGCCAAGCGCAATCAAATGGATGTAAATTCCGCTGTCAGCGCCATGCTGCCCGCAACGGGTCTAGCGCCTGGGGCGGCATTGCATAGTCTGGCGTTGAGTTTTGATATAGATCCAAAAAGGCACCTTGCTGCACTCGACCAAGCACTGGCGCTGGCAGAGCGCTTAGCCAACGCCATTGTGCTAATTCCGCGTGGCTTGGACGCCTTCACGGATGAGCCCTTCGAACGCGCGCGAGCGTTAACAGACCGCTTGCGTCAACTGGCTAAGCGTTGCCCAGTGCTGTGTGCTGCAGGTAATACTGGAAGCCCCGCGAATGGCGAACCTGCTTATCCGGCGAACATCGACTGGGGGCAGGCGTCTCGAGAAGACTTGCTATTTGCCGTCGGCGCGGTCAACGAGCACGGCATCCCCTGTGCCTACAGTGCGCCTTGTCACTGGGCTGAGCGTTCAGACGATGCCATTTCGCCGACTCAGGCGCTGGACTATCAATCGGAGAATGCAGCGACACTGCATGCTGAATATGGCGATTACTTGCCTGAGGTTAGCAAAACCGTGTCAAAGCGCACCCACTTGTCGACAGATCTTGTGGGGTGTTGGGGCTACCGCCCTGCCGACAGTGACATTGCCCATCTCAGCCGGGATGCGCAAATGCGGCAGGATTTGCGGGCGCTGTATTGCCGATTTGGCGGAACTTCTGCGGCAACGGCCGTGGCAGCGGCTAGAATGGGGCACTTGTTGGTCGAGGGTACATTCGATCAACCAATGCGTCGTGAACAAGTGTTGCAGGTGATGACGCGATAGACATTTATTGGCGTTTGGCGTGCAGTACCAGCCAAACACCGCTAATGACCATCAGTGTGGCTACACCTAGATTCCAAGTTAGCGCCTCTTGCAAAAACACCACGCCCATTAGGCTCGCGATAACGGGTGCGCTCAATTGCACGGTGGCGGCTCGGGTGGCCGCGATATGCGGTAGCACAGCGTACCAGAGTGTATAGCCAAGCCCCGAGGCGACCGCCCCGCTTAGCACTGCCAATGCAATCCCGGCTGCATCCCATTGGAAGAGGGGTAAGCACAGTGCACTCAACACGATCGTCATCGGGGCGGTTCGCAGAAAATTACCCGCCGTTTCGGCGCTTGGGTCTTGTACGCCGCGTGCGCGCAACGAGTAGGCCCCCCAAGCCACGCCCGAGATAATCATCAGCACGCTAGCGGCGGCAGGGGGTGGTCTGAGGCCTGGAAACATCAACACAAACAGCCCGATGATTGCTGTGATCACGCCTAGCCATTGCCTCGAGTTAAGTCGCTCGCCACGCCATAGCCCATAGCCGATCATGGTGGTTTGTACCGCACCGAATAGCAGCAAAGCACCGGTGGCGGTGGTTAGATCGCCGTAAGCAAACGAAAAACAGGCCGCGTAGATAAACAATGCCGCGGCGGAGCGGGGATTGCCTTTGACCGCTGAGGTTTTGGTTTTGAATTTGAAGATGACATATAGCACCGCCGCACCAGATAGCAGGCGAATGCTGGTAAAGCTCGCTGGGTCGATGTTGGTGGTGTTGAGCGCCGCTCTGCACAGCAGAGAATTGGCCGCGAATGCAGTCATGGCCAGCAAGGTGTTGATGATCAGCGTTGAGCGTGCCATGCGATGTCTCGTCCTTGGATGGTTGCGCCTATAGTGTGCTGAGGTTTAGCTGAGTTTCAAGCATTGCTCGTTGAACAGGCCCAGCCAACGTTGCCAAAACGGCTCGGTGTCGTAGTCGGGGAAGGCGGTGATAAAGGTCGGGTCTGCTTGGCGAGAGGCCAGCCAGCCTAAGTAATGGCTATAGCGCAGCGTTCTGAGCACTTCCACCCATTGAAGTTCGCCATAATCGAAATCGCGAAATTCATAGTAGCCATCCAAAATCGCGTCCCATGCGGCACGGCTCTCTGTGTCATCGTGACCACCCGCAAACAAAAACAAATCCTGTACCGCAGGGCCACTGCGGCAATCATCGAGATCGACCATATGAATTTCCCCATCGCGTTCCAAGAGATTGCCCGGATGTGCGTCGGCGTGTAGACGGATGGATTGTGGCCACTTGGATTGTGTCAGTTTGTCGTTAAATTGTTGGCGTAGTGTGTCAAAAGCGGTTTCAAATTGCGGGCAAAGATGTGCAGGAATGTGCTCGGCAATTAAGCGAGACGTGGGTATCTCGAAGTAACTCTCGATATCGACGACAGGCCGGTGTTGGAATGTGTGCCGCTCGGCCACCAGATGCATGCGAGCCATTAAGCGCCCTAGCATTTGTAGATCATCACGGCGGCCTAAATCGGGACTGCGTCCACCTTTGCGTTCAAACAATGCAATGCGCCAACCGTCGATGTGATGCAGTGTTTCGCCATCGATTGCCATTGGTGCCACCACGGGGAGCTCCGCCTCAAATAATTCTTGGCTAAACTGATGCTCTTCCAGTATTTGCTCATCGCTCCAGCGCTCGGGCCGATAAAACTTGGCAACAATCGGCTGACTGTCTTCAATGCCGATCTGATAAACGCGATTTTCATAACTATTGAGTGCGATCATGCGGCCATCGGTGGGCAGGCCAATGGCATCGATGGCGTCGAGGATATTGTCGGCGAGAAGTTCGCTAAAGGGTCGCATGTTAATCAGAGCTCACTTCGCATGGATTTAAAATTCAAGATTCGAAGTAGATTGGCCGCTCAGCTCGAAAAATAATTTCGCCGTCAAATAAGCGCTCAATGTCTCTATGATTGGGTCTTGAAATTGGGATTGAAATGAGTTTGCAGCCTTAATTATATTTGAAGCCCATTTTGGCTCTGCTTGCAGTTTTTCAATCACGTCGTTTAAATCGGCTAAATCAGGTGAGACTCTGGCGAAGTGAGTATCTGGGATTAGTTTGCCGTGCATAAACCAGGTTTCGAACCTGGGTTCCGGCATAATGCATACGCTGTTTGTGCCCAGTATCCATGCCGTTGACGTTGCGACATCATATCCTTCAAGGCTGAGTATCCACTTCGATTCTAACAGCTCCCTTCTAGACATTGCGGCGAGATAGGCTGGGTCGTTCTTGTACTTTTTGTCCGGTGTTCCAAAATCCACTTTAGGGTGGGTTGCAAAATTCCTGACCGCTTGCTTGCGTAAATCATTGTGCAGCTGGCCCCTCCAGACAACTTTGTCGGCCTTGTCGCTATATTCGACGTGATCACTGATAAAATTAAAGTGTCGATATCTATCAAGATTTAGCAATATTGCGTTTTGGGGCGAAGCTTTTATTGGGCGACTCTTTGTGAAGCAAGGGTTTTCCGGGTTGTAGTTAACATCGCCGAAAATGTAATTTATTGGCCAGTCATCTGGAAACAATCTTAATGTCTCAGCTGCATCGAAATAGTAAGCGCTGTGATGGCTGCCAAGCTTAAAGCTCTTTACATCGCAGACGGGATCGTCGGTGCTAAATTTTTGATCCAGCTGGCAGTAGTACGCTGCACGACTTTCTGCCTCTTTTATCTGATGGAGGCTTGCCGAGCGGTAGACTGTTTGAAATTCCGCCCGCAAGGACTCGTTACTGCGAAGTCTTTTGATTGTGTGGTCGTAGTAGTATTTAAGCTTACCTAAGCGTCGACGGATTGTGTCTGAGTCTGGAAGCATTGCTCAAATTGCTTGTGTAAAGTTGAAGTTTACCATCTGCCTCTGAATGTGTTTGAAGTGTCTTTCGCTATGAAGATTCCAAAGATTTACAGTTCGCCTATACAGCATTAATTGCGTACACTTCGGCCATGGACGTTAGCGATATTATTGACCCCTTAAACGATGCTCAACGCGAGGCCGTGACGCTGCCGCAAGTGCATGCTTTGGTGCTGGCTGGCGCCGGCTCGGGCAAGACCCGAGTACTGACCCATCGTATTGCATGGCTGAATCGTGTCGAGCAAATTTCACCGTTTAGCTTGATGGCCGTGACCTTTACCAACAAGGCAGCACGCGAGATGCGCGGTCGGGTTGAGCAGATTTTGGGTGGTTACTTGCAGGGTCTGTGGATAGGCACCTTTCACGGCATTGCCCATCGCATGTTGCGCACCCACTTCCAAGAAGCAGGGCTGCCGCAGGCGTTTCAGATTCTCGATTCTGACGATCAGCTCAGAATGATCAAGCGCATTATGCGTGGTATGCATTTGGACGAAAAATTGTTCGATCCCAAACAGTGCCAGTGGTGGATCAATGCGCGCAAAGATGAGGGGCAGCGTTCAAATCATATTGACCCAGGCGCCGATCCAACCACCCAGCAATGGCTGCGTGTTTACACTCAATATGAGGCGCAGTGTCAGCGCAACGGCATTGTCGATTTTGCTGAGTTGTTGCTTCGAAGCCTAGAATTGGTGCGCGATGTGCCGTCGGTGGGCGATCTGTATCGCAAGCGGTTTCGCCATATTCTGGTGGATGAGTTTCAAGATACCAATGCGCTGCAATATGCGTGGTTGCGATTGTTGGTCGGGTCTAAGGGCTGCCTATTTGCCGTCGGCGATGACGATCAATCGATCTACGGCTGGCGCGGTGCCCGCGTCGAAAATATCCAGTCGCTATCGCGCGATTTGCCCGATGTGGTGACCGTGCGCTTGGAGCAAAACTACCGCTCCAGTGGCAATATCCTCAAAGCGGCCAATACACTCATTGCCAATAATGCTGGGCGCTTGGGCAAAGAGCTGTGGACTGACTCCGGCGAGGGCGAGAAAATCGCCTACTTCAGCGCCTACAACGAGGGCGATGAAGCACGATTTGTCGGCGAGCGGATTGAGCAGTGGGTCGACCAAGGCGGACGGCGCAGTGAAGTCGGGGTGCTGTACCGCTCGAATGCGCAATCTCGCATTATTGAGACAATCTTTACATCGATGGATTTGCCTTATCAAGTCTATGGTGGATTGCGGTTTTTTGATCGCGCAGAGATCAAAGACGCACTGGCCTATCTACGTGTGGCGTACCAGCCCAATGACGATGTCTCTTTCGAGCGTTCGATCAATCAACCGCCGCGCGGTATCGGCGATAAGTCGGTGCAAAAGATCCGCGATCTTGCCGCTGAGCGTGGTGTGTCGCTTTGGGAGGCAATGCTAGCGGCGCTCACCGAGGGCCTATTTACCGCCAGAGCGGCCAATGCCATGCGCGGCTATGGCGAGCTGATCAATTCACTGGCGTCGGTGATTCAAGACAAATCTCTGCCCGATGCGATGGCGATTTTGATCGAGCAGTCAGGGCTCAAGGCGCATTTTCAGCAAGACAAAACTGAAAAAGGCTTGGGGCGCGTCGAAAACTTGGATGAACTGGTCAATGCGGCCAGCGCTGCAGAGGCGGCGATGGCCGAGGACTCAGAGCTGTCGGTGCTGGATTCTTTCTTGGCCAGTGCGGCATTGGATGCGGGGGATGCGGAGACCAGCGAAACTGATCGTGTGCAGATGATGACACTACACTCGGCCAAAGGCTTGGAGTTTCCATTGGTGTTTTTGGTGGGCATGGAAGAGGGGCTGTTCCCGTCGCAGCGCTCGCTCGACGACCCAACGCGCCTAGAGGAAGAGCGTCGCTTGGCCTATGTCGGCGTTACTCGTGCGGAGCAAAAGCTGTATGTCTGTCAGGCGGAAACGCGCACCTTGTATGGCCGGACCACGTATTGTGTGCCATCACGGTTTATCTCCGAGATTCCGACGGAATGCATCGAAGAAGTCCGTCCTCGGGTTAAGACGGTTCAACCCATGGCTGCGACGGGCCGTTTTGCGCCTCCGCCAAGCGATGCGCCCTATAAACTCGGTCAGTCTGTGGCGCATCCCAAGTTTGGTGAGGGCACGGTACTTGCCATTGAGGGGAGCGGTAATCACTCCCGTGTGCAAGTGCATTTTGCCGAGGGTGCCAAATGGCTAGTCGCCGCTTATGCCAAGCTATCAGTGGTCTAGTGACCGAATGTTGTGAGCTTGCACACGGTTTACGCCAATTTTGCTAACGATTTGATTCATCGTGCCGATGCGCTTGGCAGTTGAGCGAGGTGTGATATGCGTATTCTGTTGGGATTTTTATTGGCGGTGGCGGCGATATTTTTCGCTCAAGGGCCTTGGATTTCGATGGATGATTTATTTCTGATCGACAAAACCCGCAGCTGGAGCCGTACGCAGGGCACTGTGACCAAGGCGGATATCAACGTCATCGCGGACAAAAATTTTCAAGTCTTCAAGCAAGATGCTGCGGCACCGAATCTTGTGGTGTCTTACTCTGCAAGTGGCGAGCAGTTGACCAGCACGCGTCCTTGGATTGGCGCCGATCATATTGCTTATTCGCTGTCTCGCGATGTGATCGGGCCTTCAATTACTTACAAAGGCCAATTGCTGGCGGATTACATTAGCGACAACTACAAGCCGCAGCAGCGTGTTGAAGTTTTCTTTGACCCTTATGAGCCCACAAATGCCGTCCTAGAGCATACTGACAATGCTTGGCAGCTTTATGCAGGGTTATTTTTACGCCTTGCTTTGGTGGTTGGTTTGCTGTTTTACGCCGCCTCAACGGCTGGCGCTTGGGTTTTGGTCTTGGCCGCAGTGGGCCATTTTGCATTGACCCTATAGCCGGTTGATGGCTACACTGTGGCCATGAACACACTCAACTCCAAATTCGACCGTCGATGGTGACGCTAGCTCCCTTGCTCAATTCACATGAGCACGCTAGCCAGTTTGCATAACACCACCGAATTTGGAGATTCCTTTGAAACACTCACAATCTAATTTTATGTCTGCTGAACGCACGGTTTTACACTGCGTCACGCGCGAAATTCTGGCTGATCTAGAAACGCCGTTGACGGTTTATCTGAAGCTGGCTGATCAAGCCAATACGTATTTATTTGAGTCGGTTCAAGGCGGCGAGCAGTGGGGGCGGTATTCGATTATTGGACTGCCTTGCGATGAAGTGATTCGGGTTTATGGCAATGAAGTCGAACATAAGGGTGAGCGTTTTAGTGTCGATGACCCACTGGCATGGGTGGCGCAATATCACGAAACCTTTGACCTACGCGATGCGCCAGAAATTTTCCGATTAGCTGGCGGCTTTGTTGGGTACTTTGGCTACGACGTGGTGCGCTATGTAGAGCAGCGTTTAGCCACGGGTGCCGGCACGGACGAGCTCGGGACGCCAGATATTTTATTGATGCGTTCTGATGAGCTGGTGGTATTTGATAACCTCAAAGGTACGCTGACGCTGGTCGTCAATCATCACGACAAAACAGACGCTGAGAAGCGCTTGGATGCACTGGAACGGCAACTTTTCAACTCGACTGCACAGGCGCAAGTGCTGCCTGCGCGCGGCGTCACCCTGACCGAAAAACACTATCGTCACAGCCTTGACCAAATGGCTTACAAATCGGCCGTGCAGCGTTGTCGAGACTACATCATCGCTGGCGACTGTATGCAGGTGGTGCCCTCGCAGCGGATGAGCGGCGAATATCGTGGCTCGGCGGTAAACTTATATCGCGCACTGCGCACAACTAATCCCTCGCCGTATATGTATTTGCTCAATTTGGGCGATCACCATGTGGTGGGCTCGTCGCCAGAAATATTGGCGCGCGCAGAGAATGGCGAGGTTACGATTCGCCCAATCGCCGGAACCCGAAAGCGCGGTGAAAACCTTGAGCAAGACCTTGCCTTAGAACAAGACCTTTTGGCGGATGGGAAAGAGCTGGCCGAGCATCTGATGCTGATTGATTTGGCGCGCAATGATGTGGGTCGAATTGCCGAAATTGGCACTGTGCGCGTCACCGAAAAAATGACCGTAGAGCGGTATTCGCATGTGATGCACATTGTTTCAAATGTGGTAGGCAAACTTCGCGAGGGCATCAAGTCGATTGATGTGCTGCGCGCTGCGCATCCTGCAGGTACCTTATCCGGTTCGCCAAAAGTGCGTGCCATGGAGATCATTGATGAGCTTGAGCCAGTGAAGCGCTGTATATACGGCGGTGCAGTGGGTTACTGGAGCTATAGCGGCAATTTTGATACTGCGATTGCGATTCGCACCGCAGTGATCAAAGACGGTCAGGTGCATATTCAAGCAGGCGCAGGTGTGGTGTATGACAGCGACCCCGAATCGGAATGGCAAGAAACGCTTAATAAAGCACGTGCAGTAACGCGAGCGGTTGAAATGGCAGAGGCGGTGGAGAGCAAATCATGATTTTGATGCTAGATAACTACGATTCCTTTACTTACAACCTAGTGCAATATTTGGGTGAACTCGGCGCAGATGTCAAAGTTTTGCGCAACGATGAAACAACCGTTGAAAGCGTGGTGGAACTGGCGCCGACGCATATTGTGATTTCACCTGGTCCCTGCACGCCCACCGAGGCGGGCATCTCTATGGCTTTGATCGAGCGTATGAAGGGCGTGGTGCCGATTCTTGGCGTTTGCTTGGGGCATCAATCGATCGGTCAGGTGTTTGGTGGCAATGTCATCAAGGCCAAGGAAGTAATGCACGGTAAAACCTCCCCGATTCACCATACAGGTGTGGGTGTATTTCAAGGGTTGCCAAGCCCCTATATCGCTACGCGCTATCACTCTCTGGTGGTAGAGCGGGCGTCATTGCCCGCTTGTTTAGAGGTGACGGCTTGGACTGAAACTGCAGAGGGCGAATTTGACGAAATCATGGGATTTCGCCACACCGAATACAACATTCAGGGCGTTCAATATCACCCCGAGTCGCTGGTCTCGGAGTATGGGCATGAACTACTCAAAAACTTTTTGGAGGAAGCACCGCTATGACCATTCAAGAAGCCATTGCGCAGCTGCTGCGTAAGCAGGATCTCAATGCCGAGCAAATGACTGATGTCATGCACGCGTTGATGACAGGCAATTGCACAGAGGCGCAAATTGCGGGGTTTCTGATTGCGTTGGCGGCCAAGGGAGAATCTGCTGAGGAAATCGCGGCAGGTGCAACGGTCATGCGCAGTCTTGCCGCGAAAGTGAGTCCACAGTCGACAGAGCTGGTCGATATTGTCGGTACTGGCGGCGATGCCAGCGGAACATTTAACGTCTCGACGGCGTGTAGTTTTGTGGTGGCAGGCGCGGGTGCCAAGGTTGCCAAGCACGGCAGTCGGTCGGTGAGTAGTAAGTCCGGTGCGTCTGATTTGCTGCAAGCAGCAGGGGTGAATATTGCGCTGTCGCCGACGCAGGTGGCGCACTGTATCGATGAAGTTGGAGTGGGTTTTATGTTTGCCCCCAATCACCACAGCGCGATGAAATATGTGATGCCGGTGCGCCAGCAAATGGCCGTGCGCACGGTGTTTAACTTGTTGGGGCCACTGACCAATCCAGCCTTTGCCAAGCGTCAGCTGATTGGTGTGTTTGATCAGCGATGGGTACGCCCGTTTGCCGAAGTTCTCAAGAGCATGGGAAGTGAGCGCGCCATGGTGGTTCACAGCGCCGACGGTATGGACGAGATTTCGATTGCAGACCAGACTCACTATGCGCTGCTCGATCAAGGCACCATTACCGAAGGCGTCATCCAGCCAGAGGACTTTGGGCTGCCCCGTGCGACGCTGGCGGACATTCAGGTCGAAACCCCACAAGACAGTCTTTCAACTGTACTCGCTGTCCTCAACGGTGCAGAGGGGCCCGCACGCGATATGGTTGCGCTCAACAGTGGTGCGGCGATCTTTGTGGCGGGTCTGGCTGACGATATCGCAGCCGGTATCTTCAAGGCTCAGCGGTCGATAGACAGTGCTGCCGCAAGGCAAGCACTGGCCGGTCTGATCGAAAAAACACAATCTATGGCGGCAGACGCATGAGTGACATTCTCGACAAAATCATGGCCCGCAAGGCCGAAGAAGTGGCTGCGGCGCAAGCCTCGCGGTCGCTCGATCAAGTGATTGCCGATGCTAAGGCGGCCAATGTTGACAACCCAGTTCGGGGATTTACCGCATCTATGCAAGCGAAGCTCGATGCAGGCGAGTCTGCAGTGATTGCTGAAATCAAAAAGGCCTCACCGAGCAAAGGGGTGATTCGTCCTGACTTTCAACCCGTTGAAATTGCCAAGTCTTACGAGCGCGGTGGTGCAGCGTGTCTGTCGGTATTGACCGATGCAGATTTTTTTCAGGGCAGTGCGGAATACCTAAAGTCAGCGCGGGCAGCCTGCGGGTTACCAGTGATTCGTAAAGATTTTATTGCGTATCCGTATCAAGTGTATGAAGCCCGCGCCATGGGGGCGGACTGCATTTTGCTGATTGTCGCAGCGCTCAGCGATGTGCAGCTATCAGAGCTGTTTGCGTTGGCCACTGAGCTGGGTATGGATGTGTTGGTCGAAACCCATGATGGTAATGAACTACAGCGAGCCAAGCAGCTGCCGTTGCAACTCGTTGGGGTTAACAACCGAAACTTGCGCACCTTTGAAGTTAGCCTCAATCACACGATTGAATTGTTGGATGACATGCCAGCGGGGGCAATCGTTATCACGGAAAGTGGAATCGCAACGCCGCAGGATGTTTTGCTGATGCGACAGCACGGCGTGAATAGCTTTCTTGTCGGTGAACGCTTTATGCGCGCAGAAGAGCCTGGCGAAGCCCTAGCTGCTTTGTTTCAATAGCATTTCCACCGCCTTTGCTGCGGTGATCATGCCAAAACTGGCTGTCACCATGGTTGATGCGCCAAATCCAGAGGCGCAATTCATTTTGGTATCGTTTAAGTCCGGTTTTGTTTGGCTGACGCTGCCGTCGGGTTGGGGATAGCGGGGTTGCTCCGTCGAATAGATGGCTGGAACGCCGTAGGAACGTTTTGGGTTTGACGAGTAGCCAAAGTCTCTGCGCAGCAGTGAACGTATTTTGGCCAGCAAGGGGTCATTCCAAGTCCGATTAAGATCGGTTTGCTTGATTTGCAATGGGTCAATTTGTGCGCCTGCGCCGCCGACGGTAATGACGGGAATACGCTGTCGTTTGCAGTGGGCGATAATGTGAACTTTGGCAATCACGCTGTCGATGGCATCAATGACCAAATCAAAACGCTGATCAAGATGCTGGGCGACGTTTTTGGAGGTCACAAAGTCTTCGACCGGTAGGGCATTGAGTGCTGGGTTGATGTCGCGAAGGCGCAAGGCCAGTGCAGCGGCTTTATTTTGGCCGACGCTAGCGGTGGTCGCCATCAGTTGGCGATTGATGTTGGTGACGCAAACATCGTCTAGGTCGAAAACGCTCAATGCACCTACACCTGTTCGAGCTAAGGCCTCTGCAATCCAACTCCCAACGCCGCCCAAGCCGACAATGGCGACGTGTTTTGTTGCCAAGGTGGCTGCGGTGCCTTGGCCATAAAGCCGATCGATACCGCCAAATCTAGGGTCTGTCATTCGCTTGTGCGTAAAGTCGTTAATACTAAGCGCCGAAGAGGATCGCGGCAAATTGAATCTCTTTATATTTTCGTGAGCAAGTCAGCGTAAGCCTTCGAGCCGATTTTATCTTTCGCCCAAACAGCCGAAACAGAAAGAGTATGGGGGTTTATCTTACGGTGAAGGAAGTGTTGTGAAACCGCGCCAAATAAAATCTTTGGGCTTTTCATTGATCGAGTTGATGGTGGTCGTTGCCATTATTGGCATTATGACCGCCATGGCGATTCCAAGTTTCAATGATGCTGATAAACGCATGCAGCGCGAGCGTAGCCGTGTCAATCTGATGCGCAATGCGGCTGCAATGCAGCGTCGGATGAGTACGGGACTGTACGTGGATGGTTCAACTAAAAATCTAACCTACAATAAATTCGACAATTCAAACGATGAATATATCTGGACCTCTTGGACTTACCGTGTCAGCAGCGATGCGAACCACCAATACAATTCAGACGACGTGATTAATTGGTACACCTACCGGACGGCCACAGATGATCCGGAGTGTTATTACATGACGATCAATCATTTGGGCGTGAAGTTTGCGCGTAACCAACAGGGTGTCGAGACGACTGAGGCGTGCTGGGTGGACTAATCCATCGGCATTTTTTTGACGGCTAGTGTCAAAATGTGAGCGAATTAACAAATCCAGCCGGGCCGCAGTGGCCCGGAAATCAATTGCGACACAGGTCTAGCGTGTGCCGTAAATTACCATTGTCTTGCCTTTGGCGTGGATGAGTCCGCGCTCTTCTAAGTCTTTGAGCACACGGCCGACCATTTCACGCGAGCAGCCTACAATGCGCGCAATCTCTTGGCGTGTTATGCGGATTTGCATGCCGTCTGGATGGGTAATGGCATCGGGTTGCTTTGATAGATCCAGCAATGTGGCGGCTACGCGGCCAGTAACGTCCAAGAATGCCAATTCGCGAACTTTAGAGCTGGTGCGACGCAGACGGCTAGCCATTTGCGTGGTCAGGGCAAATAGGATATCGGGTTCTTGGCGGCACAGACGCTTAAACTGTTCGTAGTTAACTTCAACGATTTCACACTTGCTGCGTGCAACCACCCAAGCGGTTCGGTTTGATTCTTGCTCAAACAATCCCATTTCGCCAAAGAAATCACCTTTGTTTAGGTAGGCAAGGATGATTTCGCGGCCATCGTCATCTTCGATCACGACACTGACGGAACCCTCTACGATGTAGTACAGTGCGTCCGGCGTATCGCCATGATGAATAATAGTAGAGCGGTTCGCATACTGTCGGCGCGAGCCTGCATTCATGAGGGGTTCCAGCCATTCGGCTTGGCGAGGAATTTTTCTTAATGGGAGCATGGCTTGTTATCTCCGGTCAATTTATGAATACCAGGCGCGTCAGCGCCGACTTGATCTGTTCTATGCAGATACTTGCCGAAAGAGTTAACAGTTATCGTGCCAACTTTGAATTTGGTAGCAAAAATTAGAGTCTTGAGGAGACTGTCATGAAAGCGAGAATTAAATGGCTCGACCACATGAGTTTTGTGGCGGAGTCTGGATCAGGTCACACGGTTGTGATGGACGGTTCACCCGATCATGGGGGGCGCAATTTGGCGTCTCGCCCAATGGAGATGGTCTTAATGGGGCTGGGCGGCTGTACATCGTTTGATGTGGTCTCAATGCTTAAGAAGGCCCGTCAGGATGTCAATCATGTCGAGGTAAACATTACCGCCGAGCGCGCGGATGCAATCCCTGCGGTGTTTACCAAGATTCATATTGAATTTGTCATCGATGGCAATGACGTGTCAGATAAGCAGATCGAGCGCGCCGTATCGTTATCGGCAGAAAAATACTGTTCTGTTTCAAAGATGTTAGAGGCGACAGTAGAGATTACGCATTCGTGGAGACGAAAATCCGACGAAAATTGATGCAGTGTCATTAATTTGTCGCCCATGAATTTTGGGCAAAGTAAAAGGGGGTCATAGCCCCCTTTTTGTATGCGCTAAGCGCTTATGTTCCTCAACATCCTCGGTGTAACACCGTCAAGTTGTGGCTAAGATTAATGAAGTTTTTTTGATTTCACAAGAAAAACTTTTAACTGAAATCTTTTCTTCAGTCATTAATCTATGCGTGGATCACTATTACTTGTGCCAATCCACTGCCCGAGCAGGTAAACGCCCTTGATAATTCGGTCATCGCCCAAAATGCTCATCGCGAACCAACGCTCTTGCCATGTGGCGGCGCCGCAAACCCTTCGTTTAATTAGGGTTGTGGCATTGTGATCCAGTACAGAAATATCGGCTTCTTTGCCAACTTGGAAGTTTCCGATGTTGTTTTGAAGGTTCAAACTTTGTGCGCCGCCCAACGTGGCGAGGTACAAGAGTTGTGACGGACTCACATTGTGGTTAAGCAATTGCTGCAATTTGTAGCTTTCATTGAGATTTCGCAAAATTGAATAACTATCGCCACCGCCAACGTCAGTTCCCATCGAGACCTTGACCCCTTTTTTAATGATTCGCTCCAAGGGAAACAGACCACTGCCAATAAAGTTATTGGAACAAGGGCAGTGAGAAATTGCACATTGATGTGACTTGAGGTCATCGAGCTCGCGGTCTTCTAGGTGAATGCCGTGGGCAAACACAGAGCGTGGGCCAAGCAAGCCATGCTGCTTATAGACGTCTAGATAGTTCTCGCAGTTGGGAAACAGTGATTTTACCCATGCGATTTCATCGACGTTTTCACTGATATGTGTTTGAAAGTAAACGTCGGGATGTTCGCGCATCAGCTTGCCTGCCATGGCTAGCTGCTCGTCAGTAGAGGTGGGTGCGAATCGTGGGGTAACGGCGTAGCTGAGGCGATCGTGGCCATGCCAGCGCTCAATCAGTGCCTTGCTGTCGTTGTAACTGGATTCAGCAGTGTCGAGCACGCTCTCGGGTGCGTTGCGATCCATCATCACTTTGCCCGCAATTAGGCGCATGTGTTTGGCGGCGGCCGCCTCAAATAGTGCATTCACTGAGTTGGGATGGCTGCTGCCAAACACCAGCGCGGTCGTTGTGCCGTTTGCGAGCAGTTGCCCCAAAAAAAACTCTGCCATTTCAGCGGCATGTGCCTGGTCTTTAAATTGCGCTTCGGCCGGAAAGGTGTAGGTCTCTAGCCAATCGAGTAATTGCGTGCCCCAGCTGGCGACAACATCGACTTGGGGGAAGTGGATGTGTGTGTCGACGAAACCGGGTGTCAGTGTGCAATTGGGATGGTGCTCAATGTGCCAGTCTTTGCCTGCCTTCGAGAGCAGTGTCTCGCGCTTACCTTTGTCGATAATCAAACCGTCTTCGACGAGCAAGGCGCCGTCCTCAATAAACTCGACGGCTTCATCGGTGTAAAACGGATTGTCAATGCAGTGCAGTAGGTCGCCGCAAATAAGCGTTTTCATAGGTCGAATAATTTGTCGATGCGAATGCGAGTGATTTTTCGCTGTTCTTCTGCAGCATTTTGGATTTCTTGCTGACGGCTGTTTGGTAAGCGGGCGTTGAGTATCTCCAGCATCTGCGCAGCGCTTTTTCCAGTGGCACAAACGATAAAAATAAACCCGTTTTTCTCTTCATAGGCCGTGTTGCCGTCGGCGAGTTGTTGGATCACGTCATCTGCAGCTTGATTTACGCTGGATTGCTCTGAGCTGGCAAGGTTGTGGGTGTTGGCATATTTTGCTTTGAGCGAATTGACGTCGCCAATTCTGGGGTGTCCGTCGAAGGCTTGCAGATAGTCGGCTTCGTCGAGTTCAGCCCAAATGTTTTCAGATCGTGCATTCAGGGCATCGATGTCGTCAAATGGTCGTGCAGCCGTTAACTGCTGCTGCCAGCGTTCTGAGGTGCAGCATTGTGAGAGGGCGTCGATGGCTGCGTCGGCTGAAAGGGCATTGAAAGTCTCTAAATTCATGGGTGGTCCGTGGTAATGGCCTCATGGCAGCGCGTGCAGCCATTGCATATTGTGTCTTCGATTTTTGGTGATTTGATCGGCTTGTCTAGTGGCCGAGTGTGCTGGTCGCACAATAATGTATGGCAGATACTCAGCGCAACGGCGGCGGGATGGTTGAGGGTCTTTTCGCCGACGGGACAGGTCAAGCGGCTGTGGTCGATGCCATGCGCTTTGAGCTGGCTTCGAAATTTGGCGGCCTTTGAATCGGAGCCCACCACGTACACTTTGAGCTTCGGATGTTTGAGTGCGCAGGCGGTGATTCTCATGTCGAGCTGGTGGTCATGTGTCATGACGACGATTTGGGTTGATGAGGGCGGTGCCGTCAGTACATCGGTTGGGTCGGTGTAATGCTCAGGGCTCAGGCCAGAGACTTCCCATTCGCAAAAAGATTCGCGATTGTCGAAAAAACGCGCGCGTACTGGCAATGTGGCCAGTATTGGCGCCATTTGTTGCGCAATATGCCCCGCACCAAATATCCAAACATCTGGCGTTTTCACACTGTCAAACAGTAGCTCTACTCGCCCACCACAGCATTGCTCAAAGCGCGCGCCGAGGTGAAAAATTTTACGCCGAGTTTGTGCGCTGCCGTCGAGAAGTGCGCGGGCGTGTGCAACGGCCTCAAATTCGAGTTTGCCGCCGCCGATGGTGTCAAACTGCCCGCATTCGGTCACCACCATTTTGGCGTCCGTGTTTCGTGGCGCAGAGCCATCGACTCGCAGAATCGAGATCAATACAAAATCAGTTTGCGTGCATTTGCACTCGGCCAGGGCATCAATCCACTGCATGTTTGGCCTCTTGGCAAGCTTTGAGGATGCGCTCTGCGGTCGCGGGTGTATCGATCTGTGGCGGGCGGCCATTTGCATTGAGCGAGGCAACCGCATTGCGCAGAGCGCAGTACACAGCAATACCGAGCATAAACGGCGGCTCACCGACGGCCTTGGAGTGATAAATCGTGGCTTCGTCGTTTGGTCGATCGAGCAGGCTCACCGTGAAATGCTCCGGGGCATCGCCAATCGCGGGGATTTTGTAAGTGGCGGGGCCGCGCGTCAGGAGGCGACCATCGTCGCCCCAGACCAGTTCTTCGGTGGTCAACCAGCCCATGCCTTGGATAAATCCGCCTTCAATTTGTCCGCGATCAATATCAGGATTGAGCGAGCGGCCCACGTCCTGCAACAAATCTGCGTGGCTGACATGGTACTCGCCTGTCAGGGTGTCTATTTCGACCTCACACAGCGCTGCACCACAGGCGTAGTAATAAAATGGCCGGCCTTTGGCGGTTTGGCGATCGTAGTGAATTTTTGGCGTTCGGTAAAAACCGGTGGATGACAATGAAATACGCGCAAGATAAGCACTCTGCACTAAGTCGCTGAAGCTCATTTCTACACTGCCATTGCTGACCTGGCTGTTTGCAAAAATGACGTCCTTGCTGTCACCACCATGCAAATCGATGAAATGTTCAGTCAACCGCTTTTTTAAGGTATGGCACGCATCGAGTGCCGCCATGCCATTGAGGTCACTGCCACTAGAGGCAGCCGTCGGCGAGGTATTGGGTACTTTATCTGTGCGGGTCGCCATTGAGCGAATCTGTGATAGATCGACGCCAAATTCATGCGCCACCACTTGGCTGACTTTGCGAAAAAGCCCCTGACCCATTTCGGTGCCACCATGGTTGAGGTGAATTGAGCCATCGGTATAGAGATGGATCAATGCCCCCGCTTGGTTGAGGTGGGACACGGTGAATGAAATGCCAAATTTCACCGGTGTCAGCGCAAGGCCTCTGCGTTTGTAGGGGTGCTGCTGGTTAAATGCATTAATGGCTTCTCGGCGCTCGGCGTAGCGCCCTTGTTCTGCCAGTGTAGTCATCAGCATTTTTAAGGGTGCATTGTTGACGGTTTGGCCATAGTGCGTGGTGTCGCCATGTTCGCCATAGAGATTTCGCAGTCTCAGCTCGAGCGGGTCGAGTTTCAGCGCATAGGCAATATCGTCCATCATCGCTTCGCAGGCCAGTACGCCCTGGGGGCCGCCGAATCCTCGATAGGCGGTGTGTGACACGGTATGCGTAAAGTTGCGATGTGCCGTGACCGTGCGATTCGGTACGTAATAGGCGTTATCAATATGGAACATCGCGCGATCTGCAATGGCATCTGATAAATCAGGCGAGTAGCCGCAATGCGCCCAGAGCGTGTGCTCCGCAGCCAACAATTTGCCGTCTGTATCGAAGCCAACAGTGTATTGGCTTGAAAATGGATGGCGCTTGCCAGTGAGGCAGAAGTCGTCTTCGCGGCTCAGTCGCAAGCGTGAAGGGCGGCCCGTGTGATAGGTGGCGAGTGCACACAAAATGGCCCACGGTGCAGCTTGCGTTTCTTTGCCGCCAAAGCCGCCGCCCATGCGGC
>JABXHR010000140.1 GCA_013373515.1 Gammaproteobacteria bacterium
ACCACCAGAACAGGTAGAACTCATGATAATCATTGATAGGGCTGACGAACTTGGGCAGGTTTTTGAAGTAGTCGCTCAGCAACGCCAGATTTTGACCCATGCCGCTTAAGCCCATGCCAGAGTAGACCCACATAAAGGCGATCAGTGCGCCAAATAGTAGCGTTGAGCCAACCGAAAGAATGCGAACATATTTGATGTCAGTACTTGAGTAGGCCGCCGCCAAAATCGTACAAAATACAATGATATAAAACGTGGTGACCACGCTCTCGCCATCGCCGACTTGGGGAATGTAGAAGGGCAGGTAGATCAAAAACAAACTGGCCGTAAAGGCGCAGGTGGCGATGATCACCACGTTATTTAGCCACTTCACCCATGGTATCTCAAAGAACTTCACGCGCGGCTCGACGACGCAGAAGTAAAAGCCGGTGAGAAAGTAAAACGCCCAGATCAAGAAGCCCCAGAACCCAAACTCGATGGCTAAGGGATTGGTGAAGCCGTATTCCGGTGCCTCTGCCACGTTGGCGTAGGTGGGGAACTCACCGAGCGGAAACATGATCAGCCCGACATCGAGCCCTGAGGTAAACAAAATCGCGATAAAGGTGAATAGCGGCACCGGCGTGACGCCGATGACCTTCAAGTTCCACCATTTGATTAAACAAAACACCACCAGCCCAAAGGCCAGCAGCACGCCAAAAGTAATGATTGCGGTCAGCACAGTCATCGCTCACTCCTAGTTGAATGTTGATTCGGTATTTTTATTGTGAATGAAATTAAATCATAAATTGCACGTTTGTGCAAAAAATAAGACATTCAGCCATTAAATGTAGCAGGTGTACTAGAAGTTGAATTGTTAGACAATGCAGCCTGAATGGCACAGGACTGCAGGTTTTGGCACGTAAAAAAATTAGCGATTTAAGACGGACTGAGCTGATTGAAGCGGTGATCGACGCGACCCACGAACACAGCTTCGCGGCTTTGACCGTGGCGCAAATTGCTGAGTTTGCGCAAACCTCGACGGGGAGTATTCATTACTATTTTGGTGGCAAGGATGCGTTGCTGGCGGCGACGATGCGCCACTTATTGGATCGATTAAAAGTGGTCACCATCGAGCGTCTGGTAAAGGCCACGACGCCTCGTGAGCGGTTGGATGCCATTGTGCTGGCCAACTTTGATGATGCTTTCTTCTCAAAGAAATCTTGCAGCGTGTGGGTACAGTTTTGGGCAATGGCACCGTACAGTGAACCATTGGCGCGCTTGCAAGTGCTCAATCAAAGTCGAGTGCGCAGTAATTTGCTGCACGCGTTAAAACAAATAGTGCCCGCTAATCAGGCGTCGCAGTGCTGTACCGCCATTCAAACCTATATGGACGGGATCTGGTTGCGCTCTTGTCAAACCGGCATTGCTGTTGATGCAGGGAAATCCCAGCAAGATGCGATGACCTTTTTGGATCGTTTGTTGGTCTGACGCTCACAGCTCGCGTGATTGGGGTTTGCGCCGTTTCACGATAGCAGGGCAATAAAATGAATAGACTCTTCACACTGCTCTTTCTTTCTGAGTCGTAATATTGACGCAATGCACGAAAGCGTCAAAAACCAGTTTTCATGGGCTTGGTTACCGACTAAAACTAAGGCCACCAACCAATCGAATTAATGGAAACCATATGAACACGATCAACTCAGCGGTTCGGGGCACGACGCAGGAACGGTTTATCCCAGAACTCATCGAAGGCATCGACAATCTTACCAAGGTCATCACCGTCACCAATAAGCTGGCGAGCTTTCGCGATGACGTGATGCCCGAAGAAAAGCCAGGATTCCAAAAGGCGAAAAAGGGCAAGATTTATACCCCGGAACAGCCGCCATCGGTCAACCAAGCGCGCGAAGCGGCGCAAAAAGCCAAACTATCCGAAGATGCCTACAATGGCAGCGGCGCGCCAGCGGGTTACACGCGTTTGGAGACTTATCGCGATGTTGAAAGTGGCATGGCTGCAGTGTTGTACCGCGATGACTACACGCAAAAAATCACGATTGCCTACCGTGGTAGTGAAATGGGCGATGCAGATTGGATCACCAATGAGCAAATTGGTACCAACCAAGTGCCCAAACAAGCCAAGCGCGCACTTGAGTACGTGAAGTCGGTGCAAACGCGCTACCCAAATGCCGAGATTGATCTCACTGGCCACAGCTTGGGCGGCACCCTAGCGACGATGGCGGGCTTGTATACCGGTTTAGAAACCACCAATTTCGACGCCCTAGGCATCAACCGTAAAATGCTCAAGGAAGTTCGCCAAGCAATTAAGGCTGATGGTGGCGATCGCAAAGATTGGAAGATTCACGCTAAAGATATCGACAACTACCACATGAAAGGCGAGTTTGTCGGTGACTCAGATGGTGACATGGATGCGGGGACGTATGGCATGAATAATCGCTTGTACGGCGATGTGTTCTACCTCACCGACGAGCACTGGAACCCGGATATTCTAGGTCTAAATATCGACAGTTTGTCGCGCCCCGTGTCCTTGCATTCGATGCCCGCAATCATCGATGAATTGCAATTGTTATCAAACTCGTCATTGCGTATCGATCCGACTGATTTAACCTCTGTTGGCACCAATGCGTTTGGCAACTATGACGATAAGTTTCTCAACGACAATGGGTTTGACGATGACAAAGATCTCGATCAGTTGATCGACTATACGGTCAATTACTACGATCAATCAAAGCAGAGCTGGCAAGAAGACAAA
>JABXHR010000103.1 GCA_013373515.1 Gammaproteobacteria bacterium
CAGTGCCGTCGCGAACGTTGAATGTCGGCGTCGATATCTCCGATATGACCCCGAGCAACTGGCGACGCGAAGTCTTTGTCCGTGCACAGTTCGATCGGTATGGTGAGACATTTGAGGACAAAAGCAGCCAGCTCTCCACCGGTATTCGCTTTTCGCGCAATGAAATTGACGAATCGGTGCGCCCAATGACGGGCCGGTATATTGAAGGCGAACTGTCAGGCTCCAGCAAAGAGCTGTTGTCCGAGGTCGATATGCTGCGCATTGTGACTTCAGGCTACTGGATCACCCAGCGCGGCGACGATGATCGCCTACTGTATCGCGCAAAAATAGGCGCGCTCACTACGGATAACCTCGATAAGCTGCCACCATCGCAGCGTTTCTTTGCAGGTGGTGATCGCAATGTTCGCGGCTTTGCCCTAGAGTCGGTCGCGCCAATCAATTCCGATGGCGTATTGGGTGGCCAAGTGATGGCCATGGCCAGTGCCGAGTACGAACGCATTATCAAAAACAGTTTGGCGGGCATTGGCTATGTCGATGGTGCTTACCTCACCTCGCCCGATGCCAAAGATGTGTCAGCGGCCAGTGTTGGCGTGGGCGTGCGCTACTTTTCGCCCATTGGGGCGGTGAGCTTGAGTGTTGCCCGCGGCCTCACTGAACAAGCCCCTGACTATCGAATTCACTTCACCATCGGCACGGACTATTAATGTCAGCATTGCTTCGTCTGCTGGCTTTGCTGGCCATGCTCATGGTTTCAACCGTGTTTGTAGGCTTTGTCACCGTCATTTCGCCTTTTGGCCTACAACTCGCTACAAAGCTCGCCCCAAGATTCAATTACCAAATCGAAAACGCGAGCGGCACCCTCACCCAAGGTAGCATTGGCAGCATCTCCGGCCCAGAAGCCGATATTGAAGGCTTATCACTTAAATGGCACGCCAGCTGTTTGTTCCAGCTGACGCTATGTGTCGAGCACATCCATATCGATGCGATAACCCTAAGACTGCCCGCCTCAACGGAGCAGACCACCGAGGATCAGCCCCTCGATTTTTCTCTACCCGAGTTGCCCATTGATGTTGCTGTGCAGTCATTGAGTATCGATAAACTCACGCTGATTCAAGAGACGCCGGTTGTCATCGGCCCCATCGCGCTCGGCGCACAGTGGGTCGATCAAGTGATTCAAATTCCCGTCTTGCGCGGCCAAATGCAAGACAATGCAATCGACGGTCGCTTGAGTGTAGATGGCCGCCCGAAAACACCCATGCTCAATGCTGATTTAGACATTCGCTACCACATAGACGATTCGATCAAGGGCGTTCTCGGCGCGCAACTTCGTGGCAATTTGCGGGAGCTGGCGTTTTCCTACTTGGCCGATGGTTACGTCCACAGTAGCGGATTCGGACGCTACGATCTGCCAAGTGGCCGACTCACGCTTGAGTCAGAGGTAGGCGAATTTGCGCTGCCCGAGGCAGAACTAAACCTCAAGCAAGCCAAACTTAAACTCGAGGGCGTACTGCCGCAAGCCGAGCTCTCGCTCTACGCGTCGGGCGACGTCGCGCAACTGGGGGCCGTCGAAGCGCGTATCGAAGTACGCACGCAAGACCTCGCCGTTTGGCACATTGACAACAGCTTGATCAAAGCACTCGGTGGCAGTGTTTCCTTGCAAGGCGAAGTTGCTGTGCAAGGCAGTGACATTCGAGCTGACGCGTCGCTCGAATTGGCGCAGATAAATGTTCAAGCACTGCTGCCAGACATTGCCAGTAATCTCAACGGTTCGATTCGGGCGCAGTACGTTCAAACCGAGCAATCCCAAGCCCTCCCAGCACTCGACACCCAAATTTACGGCCAGTGGATGGGCTATCCCGCCAAGGTAGATCTTCAAGCCAGCAGCGCTGACTTAGCGACAATAGACATTGCAAAACTGGAACTCAGCAGCGGCGACAATGCACTTAACGCTAGTGGTTCAGCGTCGATGCAAGCCGTCGATCTAACCAGCGAATTTGAATTGCAGTCACTGGTACAGCTCTTGCCCGGCGCACGTGGGCAGATCAGCGGTAAGATGCACGCCGTCGGTGCAACCCTAACCCCAAAAGTCGATGCCACCATCAAAGCCAGCAATGTCGGCTACCAACAGCTGGTTGCGCTGCAACGCCTAGATGCTCGCATCTCGGCCGATATGCAAAGCGGCATGACGATCGATACCGAGCTAGACGCGCGTCAGCTTAAACTTGATGGCCGTGTGATCGATTCAGCCAAACTCTCGCTTGCAGGTAACCAAGATTCGCACCAGCTGGCGCTGCAGTTGGCATCAGATTTGGGCGATATTGACACCAAACTAAGCGGTGGGCTCGACATCGACACTTTGAAGTGGCATGGCGATTTAAACGCGCTATCGGCGCGTATTGAAGATATTCGTCTGGCACTGAACAAGCCGGCCAACCTCGCAATCGACGGCCAAGCACAAACCGCAACGCTTGACGACGCGTGTCTTGATATCAAGCAGTCCAATCTATGTATCAACCAAGCGGTACTTGGAACCAGCGGAGAAGTGTCTGCATCACTTAACCGACTCAATCTTGACGATGCCAAGCCCTACCTGCCAGAAGGTCTAACTATCACTGGCATCATCGATGGTCGACTCGCTGCCAAATGGACCGACCTTAATCTCGATACGCTCGACACCGCGTTAAATTCGAACAACATTCGAATCGACCACCCCGCGCTCAATGGACAGCGCCTCGAGATTACGCAGCTTGCGGCAACGGTTGACGGCAACCTCGACAATCTTACCCAAGCGATAACGCTTCGCACGGCGCGCTTTGGCACGCTAGACACTAACGGCACCATCGGTCTTAACGCCAAACGCATTGAAAGCACCCTCAATCTAAGTGGACTGGAGCTGTCAGCGCTTCGCACGCTTGTACCCGACTTGAAGCAATTGGGCGGCGCCACGTCGGCAGCGCTCGCCATTAAAGGCCCGTGGAACAACCCGCAGGTCAACGGCACCATCAGCGCGACCAATTTGCTGGCGGAGGTTTACAACCTGCCCTATCGCGTGGACGGCGGCAATGGCGTCATCAATCTAATCGGTAATCAAAGCAATGGCGGCTTTGATCTCAATACCAATGTGGGGCGCTTGCGCTTAGATCTGGACGCCACCTTACCCAATCGACTTGCTGCCAACCTTCGCAGCGAGAGACTCGAAATCCCAGTTGACGGCATTGGCAAAGTATCGGCGCTGGCTGACCTCAATTTGCTGTGGCAACCCAGTGGCACCAATGTCACTGGGTCGATCAACATTCCCAAAGCGTCTATCAAACCCACCACGCTGCCCTCATCGGCGCCGGTACGCTCGGGTGATGTGGTGTTTGTCGACGGGCTCAGCAGTCGAGGTGATCAGGCCTCAAGAGCCACCCCGTTAGGATTAGATGTCGATGTCATCGTCGGCGAAGAGGTGGCCATTGAAGCCTACGGCCTCAAAGCCAAAGTCAAAGGTGCAATCAAAGCCCAAGCGGCGAAGGGCCAAGCAATAGGCTTGTACGGCAACTTGCAGCTCAACGAGGCGAGCTATCGTGCGTATGGACAGAACTTACGCGTCGACCGAGGCAACATCATCTTGGCAGGCTCACCTGGTCGAGGTCGGCTATCTCTCGATGCTTATAGAGATGATCTTGATGAGGTAGAGGCAGGTATCAAAGTTAGCGGCCCTTTCCAATCCCCCGCGCTCAAGCTCATCTCAAACCCACCGATGCGTGATTCAGAAGTTTTGAGCTATATCGTGTCAGGTCGCTCTTTCGGCGATGTAACCGGCGAGAACTCAATGAGCGCTCTTGCCAGCATGCTACTGAACGGCGCACTGCAAAATCAAGGCAACGACAAGTTGGCGGTCAACGCCAGTGGTCAAGGTGAAAATACCACCGTGGGTCTAGAAAGCCAGGTCTCAGACAAGCTGAGCGTCAAGTACGATCTGGGATTGTTCAAGCCAATTCACACACTTACCCTGCGCTATGAACTGGGCAAACAGACCTACCTTGAGTTTGTGCGTGGGCTCGATACCGCAGTGGATCTTTTTTATGCATTTGAGTTGTATCAATAATCTCGTGCAAAAAGTGACAAAATTAACAAAAACATCAACTTGAGCATGAACTTATTTGACTTCTGCCTAAAGTTTCAGTAATCTCTGAAACAAGGTAAAGATTGCCAAAATTTTTTCCTCCTCCATCCTCCTTTGGTGTTTCACCGTCTTGTTCGCAAGACGGTTTTTTTTTGCCCAGCAGCTAAGAAATTGACGCCTTTACAATGACAGCATTTGACGCGACGGGCATACTTCGCACATCTCGATTTTTCAGCCCTCATCATGTCAACGTATAAAATTGGAATTGACACCGGCGGCACCTACACCGATGCCGTCCTAATGCAAGATAACCAAGTCATCGCCAAGGCCAAATCACTCACCACCCGCGACGATCTGAGCATTGGTATCCGCGGTGCACTGAGCCAAATTCTACCTACAGATCTTGCGTCAATTGAATTTGTCGCACTGTCTACGACGCTGGCCACCAACGGTTTGATTGAAAAACAAGGTGGGCGTACGGCGCTTTTCCTAATCGGCTTCGATGAATCACCATTACCGCGCGCAGGTCTAGTCGATGCACTGGGCGGCGATCCTGTTTTTAACATTGCAGGTGGTCACAATGCCGGCGGCGATCCCAAAGCGCCACTAGACATCGAGGCATTGGACGCGGCGATTGCAGAGGTGAAGGACAAGGTTGACGCCATCGCGGTCAACAGCTTCTTCGCGGTGCGTAACCCGGCCCATGAAATGCAAGCCATTGAGCGCATCGGCCAACAATGCGGTCTTCCGGTCTCTGCAGGGCATCAGTTGTCATCGGCGTTGGATGCACCAAAACGCGCGGTGACCAGTGTAATCAATGCGCGTTTGATCCCGTTGATTGGCTCGCTGATGCAAGCGTGTCAGGGCGTGATGATCGAGCTGGGCGTTGCCGCGCCACTTATGGTCGTCAAGGGTGACGGCTCACTCATTCGTGCCAGCGCTGCAGAACTAACACCGGTAGAGACAATATTGTCGGGGCCAGCCGCATCGGTGGTCGGCGCACAGTATCTTTGCGGCGACGATCACTGCGTTGTAGCCGATATGGGCGGCACCACTTTAGATATCGCCTACATCACCGACGGACAGCCCAAACTCTCCGACCAAGGCGCCATCGTCGGTGGCTATCAAACGCGTGTACGTGCGGTGGAGGTTCACACCTCTGGCCTAGGTGGCGATAGTTGGATTCAATTTGATCGCTTGGCAAAAAACTTCGCCTTCGGACCCAAACGTGCCGTGCCCTTGGCGCTTTTGGCCCTAGATTACCCTGATGTCATCGAAACCATGCAAAAGCAGCTCGAGCGCGGCTGGCCGGTGACCCACGACGGTCAGTTTGCAAGACGTCGCCCCAATCGCGGCGACATCAAAGCCATGTCATCCAAACAACGCAGCATCTGGGCACAAATGGCAGAGTTGCCGCTGGCACTGACCGATTTATTTAAGGATCAGACTCTAGACAAACCACTTCTACGTTTGGTGGATCGTGATTGGGTGGCCTTAAGTGCATTCACGCCAACTGATGCGGCGCATGTGCTTGGACTCGCCGATAACGGCAACAGCGATGCCGCAATACTCGCCGCACGCATCGCCATGCGGTACAGCAACGCCAACTACGGCCCAAAATTTGATGATTTAGAATCGTTTTGCCAATTCATCATTGAGCGGGTATCGCTATTGAGCGCCGAGCGTATCCTAGACGCCACGCTGGCACATGAACTTGGACTCGATCACCCATTACCTACCCGCTATCGCGATATCACCCTCAAACAAACCACGACCCAAAGCTTTGAGTTTGGTTTTAAACTCAACAGCCCCTTGGTTGGCATCGGTGCGCCTTCGCATACTTACTTGCCCAACAGTGCTGACACGCTCAATTGCCAGTACATCAAGCACGAACACGCAGCAGTGGCCAATGCCATCGGTGCGGTGGTGGGCTTGGTTCGCGCCGAATGCAATGCGGTGATCACACCACTACCCAACGATCGCTTCCGCCTGCACTGCAAAACCTATGTGGATGACTTTACAAGCTTAGAAGCTGCAGCTGAGGCCGCTAACAACTGGATGCAGAACCACGTCGCCGACATCGCTGGACAAAATGGCGCAACCGATTTGAGTTTCGCGCCGGAGCGCAAAGATATCGTGGTCACTGAAGGTGACCAATCGATTTTCTTTGAGAGCCGGTTGCGCATGGTGGCCACTGGCCGACCGGCGTTTTAGCGCTTAAGTAAACCGCCCAGCAAGCCTCGGAGCAATTGGCGACCGAGGCTGCGGCCCACATAGCTCGCCATAGAGCGTCCTAACGACTTCACCATTGCCGTGCCGATGTTATCTCGACCGCGGCCACGGCGCTCTTCGCGTTCAAGCCGTTCGCGCTCTTCCTCTTCTTCTGCTGCTTTGGCTTGCTCTTCGGCCCGCTTTTGTAGAATTTCATGCGCCGATTCGCGGTCAATCTCGGTATCGTAGCGACCACCAAATGGGCTGGCGCGATGAATAGCCGCACGCTCCTCGTCGGACGCAGGGCCTATCCGTGACCAAGGTGGACAAACCAACACGGATTGCGTAATCCCCGGCGTGCCAGACTCATCCAGAGTCGAGACCAAGGCCTCACCAACACCGAGCGACGTAATCATGGCTTCGATATCCAGCTCTGGATTAGGACGCATGGTTTGCGCTGTCGAGCGCACCGCTTTTTGATCGCTAGGCGTAAATGCCCGCAATGCATGCTGTACGCGATTACCCAGCTGCCCTAACACGGTGACCGGTACATCCATTGGATTCTGGGTAATAAAATAAACCCCGACCCCTTTGGATCGAATCAAACGAACCACCAGCTCGATTTTCTCGATCAGCGCCTTCGGGGCATCCGCAAACAGTAAGTGCGCCTCGTCGAAGAAGAATACAAATTTAGGTTTATCGAGGTCACCGACTTCAGGCAGATTTTCAAAGAGTTCTGATAACATCCAAAGCAAAAACGTGCTGTATAGCCGGGGCGACTGCATCAGCTTGTCAGCCGCGAGAATGTTAACGTTGCCACGACCATCGCTCGCTGGGCGCATCAAATCCCACAAATCAAGTCCAGGTTCCCCAAAGAACTTATCCGCACCATCACGCTCTAACACCAAGAGATTGCGCTGAATGGCACCCACCGATGCAGGTGAGATGTTGCCGTATTCGCTGCGAAACTCCGAGGCATTATCACCAACGTATTGCAAGGTGGTGCGCAGGTCGTCTAAATCTAGCAGCAACAGCCCTTCATCGTCGGCGTAATCGAAGACAATATTCAAAATACCCTCTTGCGTGTCGTTCAAGTCCATCAACCGCGACAACAACGTTGGGCCCATCTCCGTGACCGTGGTGCGTACAGGGTGCCCCTGCTCGCCATATAAATCCCAAAATACCACTGGTGAGCCGCGAAAGGCGTGATCGGTCAACCCAATCTTTTCGACGCGCTCGTCGACCTTGGGATGTGGCTTGCCCGCCTGAGAAATGCCCGACAAATCGCCTTTGACGTCAGCCATAAACACTGGCACACCCATGGCAGAAAATTGCTCGGCCAACACCTGAAGCGTGACGGTTTTACCGGTGCCAGTGGCTCCGGCGATCAGCCCGTGACGGTTGGCCATTTTGCCCATCAGCGAGATTTGCCCCGCCTGACCGACTTGGTCACCGCCTATGATGA
>JABXHR010000014.1 GCA_013373515.1 Gammaproteobacteria bacterium
GTTACAACGAAGAGCGACCGCATGAATCGCTGGGCAACATACCGCCAAGCGAATTCAGACGGCGAGTGACTGAGGAATCTCTAGAAATGGACTGAGACGCTTGACGGTGAGTCTACGGATGAACTCAATCAAGCTCAAGAACTCTCTCAAAATCCATCAAGTGAGCCGCTTCAGCGACAAGTTGTGCATTTCACTTGCGAAAATGAGGAGACACGTAGAGACCTACCTGAGGGTGAGTCACTTGTACTGGCACTTTATCTTGATGAGGAACTCGAACCGCATGAAATCTCTGAGATTCTCGGGGTGTCAGAGACCGGGGTTCTCGATCTATTAAGACGTGCAGTACAACGCTGCCGACATATCGAGCAGCGTAGACCTTAGCGGAAAATCGCTTTTTTCAGTGAACACCTAGATGAGGGTGTCCCTTGTGTGCGCCTGTTGATTGTCCTGTTTGACTGGATTAGGCGGTTCGTTGGCTAGCAGAAAATCCTTGCTGGTTGAACGAATCTCAGGACTATTTTGATGCTCATTGTCGAAAAACTCACGACGAGGATTAGGCACGGTCTTGGCTCGATCGTAACTCAGATATGGACTATCGAGTGACCCGTCTTCCAAGTCTTTATCTATTTTTTTGCGCAGTGCTTGATTGTCATCTGTTCCAGAGCCGTATGCGATTCTAGGGTCTTCTTTTAACGAATTTGTCTCATTAAGTATGCTGTTGGTCATTCGGACTGTCGCACCTGGCGCTATATTCGATTCTTCGGTTAATTGATTCACAGGTGCTAAGGTTGATGGATTTACATTCGGCTGTATTGACTGTGCGTCGTCTTCGATCGTCGCATAATCGGACGAATTCATGAATAGATGGATAGATTCATGTATCAATAGCCTGGGTAAGCTTATGGGCGCCTGATAGATTTCGTCTCTTTCTGGCGAATAGTACGTTGTCTCGACAGTATTAATCTCTTCGAGATTTAGGTTAATGGAGTTAGTGAAAGGATCGGCATGGCTATCTCCCACATCGTAGCCTACGGTAATTTCCCCTCGATTATTCTCGACATGATCTCTAACCATATTTTCAAAACTAACGGATTCAGAGAAAGCAGCTATCAATTTCTCTCTAGCTAATCTCTGGTTCTTATCTCCAGATTCTTTGTCGTGAAAATCTCCCAGCCCCTCGTATACCTCATCAAGGTATTTCAATGTTTCGGCGGACGACGGCCCTAATGATGCACTAGTCATTTTAAAATTCTCTCGATTAAAATAATATTCGATTCAGATTATATAAATGTAATCGAAAACACCAGAGTTGAAATAAAGGACACACCAAAATTGCAGTGCGCGCACATGCATTGCCGAGCAAGACTCCCCAAGCACACACGGGACAGCCCCATCTTGACAAGTCGGTTACTTTCCAACCGCTTTGTCAGGACGATGATAAGGGCTAACGTGCAAACTTAGCCATATGACTCGACCACGCCCAGACATCGTCAAACTAGAGCGCGCTACGCACTATCAGCAACGGTTGCCCCCCGGTAACGTGTCGTTGCGTCCGTCGTGTTTTCTTGTGTGGTGACGACTTTACAACTGGTCGCAGCTACGATCATCGCAGCAATGAATTGTTGAGCGCCTAGCGATTGTTTTCAACGTCTTTGCTGTCGACATTATGGCCTATGCCATGATGTCAAATCACAGGAAGGCCGGCTCCGTACCACCTTGTTGGTCGACTTCGAGGCAATCCACTAGAACTATCCGACAAAGTGTAATATGGCCCTGTACTGGGTCTACAGCTTGAGTGTGCTGATGTCGCGGGTGTGGGTGTGTGGGTTTTCTGACCAGGAAAAGTTGGCGCTTTTGTTCTGTACGCGGACTTCGAATACATTTGCGAAGCGGCTTAGCGTTGTGGGCGTCGAGTCGCTTTAGAACGATGCTGAGCGGGTTTGCGGTTGCTACGCCTATCGTCTTTGGCGCGGCCCTTGGTCCGGCCATCGTCCGCAGTTCTCGTGCTGTTAGTTCGGCTTGTTGTCGTCTTGGTTTCGCCCTTGTTTGGTTTGCCCCGGCCCGTGCTTGGGGGCTTCGACTTCGCCGTGCTGGGGCGTTTGCCTGGCGCTGTGGTACGTTTCTTGGGAGCGGATCGGCCCCGCATGGGCGCCTCACCGCTGGATTCGTTCAAACTTGCCAGCAATCGGTCGCGCTCCTCACCCTCTATGTCGCGCCACTCACCGATTGGTAAGCCTTTGAGAACGACGTTCATGATCTGGACGCGCTCGAGTTTGATTACCTCAAAGCCAAAGTGTTCAACCATACGTCGAATTTGTCGGTTTAAACCTTGGACCAATACGATCTCAAAGCTATTGGCCGACAGACGATTGACGATGCATCGCTTGGTGGTAACTCCCAAAATGGGCACGCCACTTGCCATGGCGCTGATGAATTCATCGCCAAACGGGCGATTGACCCGGACATGGTAGCGTTTTTGGTGCTGATTGCCGGCACGCAGTATTTTGTTAACCCAATCCCCGTTACTGGTCATAAAAATGAGGCCTTGGGAGTCTTTGTCTAGGCGTCCAATGGGGAAGATACGGCGTGGATGGTTGACGAAATCGACGATGTTATTGGGTTCGGATCGTTCGGTGGTACTGACAATGCCTACTGGCTTATTCAAGGCGATCAGGACGTGGTCCTGGTCGGCAGGACCCTCCAGCCACTGGCCATTGACACGAACCCGGTCGCCCGGACCAATGCGATCGCCGACTTGAGCTCGTCGTTGATTGATGTAGACATTGCCTTGTTCAATGAAACGATCGGCGTCGCGTCTCGAGCATATGCCGCTGTCGCTGATAAATTTATTCAGGCGCAGTGTGTTGTCGGTGGACATGGGCTAAGCCTAGTGGGGTAGCGGCTAAGTTTACCAGCCAACACGCGGCACAACATCTTCTAAACGCTACAGGGGAAACAACCTAGGAACCAACCTAGGACAGAGCCTTCTTAACACTTGATTTTTTTGCGGCTTAACGGGCCGTTAATACCTAATTCTGATCTATTAACTTTTTTTCGCGCCATATCGCCCTGATTTGCCAAGCGGTGTGCGAAAAAAACAAACCGTCTATAAAAGTTCGGTTCGGTAGCTTGATTTTGGCGTTTGTGGATTAGATGTGGGTGTCCCTTGTGTGTATGGGGCCGCGCGCCTTTTGCGCGGCCCCGGCGATTGCAGGGAGCAACATGACCCAACTGTTATGCTTGAACAGCCTCATCTGGCACCAAACGAAGAAGCTGAAGATAAGCTACAACAGCCTGTTCGACGAACTCTTGAATCTCCCGATATGGCTCGATCAGCAAATAGGCAACGAGAAAAGAAAACCAAACAGACTTTCTGTGAATTAGGAACTTTTCTACATCTTCGGCATGCGGGATACCTTGAGGAGATGCATAAATTGCTTGGTTGCGTCTGTTAGCAAGGAACCTTATATACTCACGCGCATTCTTCGCGTTCTTTTCACTCGCAATTGAGTGAAGTTCATCAGAGAACCGATGCAGCTCTCCATTTAGCTTCATGTTAAAGTGCAAAGGTGGTAGGGGATATGCCCAAGTTTCCTCACCATTTTTATCGAAGAAGGAAATACGAACGCGAAGTCGTTCTGTACCATCCGCTTGTAGCGTTTCGTTAAATTCTAGTGTTGGCCTTCGGTTACCAATTATTTCTTCAAAGGAACGCCCGACAGCTAAAAGAAATGGGTGCAGTGCAAGCTTGTGGACGTGGCTCTTTCGACTTAGCTTTTCCGCCCCTATATACCTTCGCTTCTGCAATGCATGGAATATCGCCGTCGCGGCTTCTTCCTCGCATGTGATTCCCAAAAATATCGCGACCTCCGGCATGGAGTCCTTTAGTTCGAATGCCCGTTCTAAGTGCCGAATGCTTGAGCGAAAGGCATGCTTTCCGGCTCCTCGGGTCTTCAGCACAGATTCAATCGCGTGTTGTTCGAAATCAGAAAAGTTCATATTTAACGCCAGCCGTCACCGGCGCATTTGTAGTGAGCGCAGCGAACGAAAAATGTGTCCGAGTTTACGGCCTTGTTAGGGGTAGTCTGCATCTGTTCCCAATGCCTGCGATACATAGTTTATTAACGATATAGCCTTTAGGCTATTTACTTTGTTTCCGTAATCTAAGGACTCTCCATGCAATACCATATGCCTATTGAGCAGATTAAAGCCTTCCTCTCGCTCATGCTCAGATGCACTTATTGGGGTACTTGCTGCCAACGGACTCAGTAGTGCGGCTTTATAAGTATCTGCTGCGACTTGCTCAACATATATTGCTGTACGAGGTTTCCTGTCCTTTTTCATGAAAAGATATTGATCAACTACTTCTTTACATATTCCGTCTGTTTGAGCGAGAAAAACAGGGATGGATAAGAAGTACTCACCATTGCGATGAGCCTTTATAGCAGAGCTTATAATATGAGATCTGTGAGGAAACTTGGCACCAAAGGATTTTTCGACTTCGTCTAGCTGGCTCTCGAAATACTCTACTAGAGCTTCTTCAACCTCTTCAACCTCTTCGACTTCGCCACTCGATATTTCCTTTTTTATTTCCAAAAGGCTTGGTAGCGGCATATTGAAATCTAAGTACCAACCGTGTTGAGCCAGTAATAGCAGGGCTTCTTGTATTTTCGGCGGCAGCTCTTTAAAAGAACGCTGCAATTCCTCAAAGGCGGGACTAATGATGCCACTGAGAGACTTTTGATATTGTTGTATTTGTTTTGTAAAAGGACTTAAGTCAGGCAGATTATAGGTTGGTAGTTTTATGCCTTCGAATGCCTTCTGCAGCCTCCTTTGCTCTTCAAGAAAGGGTTCTAATGGTGACTTAAGTGCTTTCTGTAGCTCAAGAGTTGGACGCATGGCTTCTTCTAAGGCTCTCTGCGCTTCCAGTACTGGCCCTAATTGCCCTTGAAGTCGATCAGATATTTGCTTCCATTGCTTGAAATGTTTTTCTAGAGCATCCATACCGTTTCTATTCATTGCCTCGGAACCTCTTTACCCCTAACGCCGGTAGCAGCGGCCGACTGAAAGGAGGTCCAAGCCCGAAGGGCTGATGCTGCCTACCTTTGTTATAGCTTTGTTATTTCTGGGCATTGCGTAGTTTTACCAGGTTTAAGTTGTATTACTTTAAAAGCCTCAAATTCAGAGCCTCGGCCATATGAAGACTTGAATGTTTCAAAGCCTTCTTTTACAACACACCAATTCCAAACAAACACTTCACTTCGATGTATCATTAAAGACTCAGTTCGCCACTGCTTTATTATTGGAAAATCAGCTTCACCCCTTCCGTTTGATTTAACCAACATTCTTGTCTTTTCTAAGCCATACGGATAAGAATGTGAAACCAAAGTCACAACAGCCCCTTCAATTGGTTTTCCATCCTTGTCTTTTATGGTCAATGAGGCTTCAGGCTGCAACGTCTTATATATTGGATAAGCACAAGCACTTACAAATATTGACAGTAGCACTACAGTAATTAATTTCATCATTTTGCTATAACAGTCCAAATTAACGGAACGCCGTCCGTTAATCTCTTGATACACGGATTCCGTTAATCCACGCAGCGATATTCTATTAAAAACCGTACCACAGCTACCTCTTAGCGAATCTGACAAGATATTTTCAACGATAATCAGAATATTACAGTGCGGTAATGATTTTGATTATGGCTGTCCTTCATGATACAAAATCCTTAACCAATTTACGCTCAAATTTCTGAGCTTTCCGCTCAATGACGTAAAAACACAACTTGGACTAGCAGACCAAGAAAGCCTAGGCGGACTCGATGTTCCACTGTAACGCAGGTTAAAGAATGTTTAAGCCGCAAATCATGCACCTCTTTCGGCGAAATACCCCTTACCACCATTTCATGCAAAGTTGCCCTCGAACCTATCTGAACAGTACGCTCCAAATTCCCGATCGCACCAATCCTTGTGTATAGTCCGTCTTAACTCTAAAGGAGCCTTAAATGTCCGTCCTCAGCCGCACCAAACTCCAAGGCCAAGCCACTTACTTTGGCCAAAACCAAGATCGAAAATCCACGCTACAAACCACGCCACTAACTGAGCTAATCCTAGACTTCGGCGGCATCCAAGGTGCCACACACCATGGCCACACGCGTTCTGCTTGTGTGCGGGTGAAAAACCTCTACTCGCGCGGCACTGAGATTCATAACGTCCGTCAGTTGACCATTGTTAGCGAAGAGGAATTGGCCATTTTGGCCGCGAGGCTTGGACTGGATGAAATAAAACCAGAATGGTTGGGGGCCAATCTTTGTGTGTCGGGCATTGCACATTTCACCAAGTTGCCTGCGGGCACGCGTTTGCAGTTCGAGGGTGGGGTGTGTTTGACCACAGATACTGAAAACTTGCCTTGCAAGCTGGCGCAAGCGAGTTTGGAGCGCGCAACGGGCGCGGAGTTGCCACGGTTTGTGGCCGAGGCGATGGGGATTCGGGGCGTGACGGCTTATGTTGAACGGCCGGGGACGATTGAGCTGCACGAGCGGTGTCAGGTATGGTTGCCTCGGGTGTATCACTATCCGGGTTTGGATATTTTGAGTGTGGAGTAATGGCAGGGAAGATGAGAGAAGCAGTCAGTGTGGGATTGTGTTTACTGGGCTTAGTCTCGGCGGTGCAGGCTGATGAGTCTGCTTTGGCGAGTTATGCAGTCGAGGGTACTGAGCTGGTTGAGCAATTCAGCGACCCCGAGCGTGCTGCGAGCGATAGTTTGGCCGAGATGGTGTATGACAGCGATTTGCACTACTCGATTTGGCAGGATGTGGTGAATATTGTGCCGCCGCGCGATTTGCCGCAAATCAAACAGTTCCAAGTGTTCTCCGATGGCGAGGATGAGACGTTGGCCTATGTGGTGATCAATGAAGAGGACGACCAGCGCTGGGATCTGTCGGTTGACTTGGTCGATGGTTTGGAGGTCACGCCAGATTTTCTGGGGACGTTGATACACGAGTACGGACATATTTTGTTTTTGTCGCCACAGGATGTGCCGCGCTTTGATATGACGCTAGATGATGCGCAATACGATGCTGCGTTTGCCGATTGCCAGACCTATGCCATTTCTGAGGGCTGCCCAGTGGAGGAATCGGTGCTGGCGCAGTTTGTTGATCGCTTTTGGAGCGATATCGTTCACGAGGTGACGACGCCAGATAACGAAGATCTCTATGACAAATACCCAGAGCGGTTTATCACCGCTTATGCCAGCACCAATCCTGTCGAGGATCTGGCGGAGACATGGCGGGTATTTGTGCTCGGCGGCTTTGCAGAAGGTATCCCGGCAGAGAAACTGGCGTTTTTAGCGCAGTTTGCGCCATTGTTGGCGCTGCGCGATGAGATTAGCGCCAACATACGGCGGCATTATCCAGAGTTAGCGGATGAGCTGTCCTAGTCCACCCACATCCGCTTGATTTCATCATAAGCGCCCAGCGCGCGGATACGGCTAGAGCTTAAGTCCACAATTGGGCGCGGGTATTGGATGGGCCGGTTACTGGGCATGCCTTTGTGGATATCCTTGGCCGGTACGTCGGCCAGCTCGGGCACCCAGTGCTTAATATACTTGGCTTCTGGATCGAATTTTTGCCCCTGAGTAAGGGGATTAAACACTCGAAAGTAAGGCGCAGCATCTGCACCGCAGCCCGCCACCCATTGCCAGCCCA
>JABXHR010000079.1 GCA_013373515.1 Gammaproteobacteria bacterium
ATTATATTTCCGCAGATTAGTAGTAATCCCAATGTCGACTTCCTCTATTTACGCTACAAGACAGACGATGTCCTGAATCTTGGTTTCGAGTTTCAAAATACCGAGTTGGCCCAAGCCAACGAGTTCGTATTCTTTGCATTGGTAATCGGTGCTTTGGCTATCGCTGCGGCATTGCTGATTTACAATTTACTTCTTGGATTCATCAGTCGCGATGGAACCTATTGGATATACGTGCTCTACATGGGTAGTGCGCTGCTTCATATTTTCTCTGCAGGCGGGGGTCTCAGGCTGGTTCCCAGCCTCACTGAGCTCACGCCGACTATTGCCTGGATTTTCGGCATAACGGCATTTGTCCTTGGTCTATGGTTGCTTAGGAGGGTCCTAGCAGACTGTTTGACACCCATCTTTCATGGAGTTATCCGCATAGGCTTGCTTGCGGGGGTGCTACAAGTATTAAGTGATCTCGTGCTAGATCAGCAAACACTTACGAAATTATCAGGTTCCTTAGTTGCGGTTGTTTCAGTCTGCATGATGGTCGTGCTGGGACGCGCACTCTATGTAAGGCACGTGCTAGCGCCTTGGTTAGCGATTGGATGGGGACTCGCTACACTAGGGTTAGTTTCGACGGTTTTAACAATCCATAATGTAATTCACGAACCACTCTATTTCTTGGCTGTTCAGCTCGGCTTTGTTGTTGAAGGAATTACATTCTCCGCAGCGTTAGCCGTGCGCCTGAGACAGAAAGATGCAGAAATGGCATCTGCAAATACGCGGGCCTGTGAGCAACAAAAACGTCTTCTGGAGGCTCAAGAACACCAGCTTGAGCTTGAGTTCGCAAATAAACGAATTGAACTGCTCAGCTCTCTGGGTGGTATCGCGTATTTGCGCGATAACCGAGAGACGGGTGAAATCGAGGCCTCACCCTCGTTCTTTGATATCTTCGGGTTAGAACCCCCGCTTGGCTCAAGTGTGATTAAACATGATGAGCTGCTTAGTTGTTTGACAGAAGAATCTCGTAAGCAAGTTGAAGACAGACTTAGGTCAATCATAGTAAAACGTGTCGAAGCCAGTGGTAGGCAGCAGCTAAGTTTTGTAACGCCGAACGGGCAGCTCAGAAACGCGAACGTCCACTTCAGTGTCGAATTCGGTGACGGCGGTGAGCCTCTATTTATTAACTTTGTCTTAAGCGATACGACAGAGCTTGTAGCGGCGCAAAATAAGCTACGGGATCAGATAGCGACTCAGGAACAGCTGTTTGCGATTATCGGACATGAACTGAGAACACCGGCATCAGCCCTCAAGATGCTGCTGGCAGATCAGGGGGTGGCTAAGCTAGAACCTCATGGTGGGGTCATTGACCAAACGATTAATCATCTACTTAAGGTCCTAGACGATATGCGGATCATTACCCGGCCCGAGCTGGTATTGGAGTCTCCTGAGGTGCGTGGGTCAGTACCTCAGATGGTTAAGAACTCGCTACCATTATTGGGGCGCCTTCTGCTTGAGCGAGGTCTGAGTGTTACGGTTGAAGCGAGTATGGAGAGCGAGGCACATTGCGTTGTGCGTGAGCAATTGGTTCGCCAAATTGTTCTAAATCTAGTCAAAAACTGCGCGCTGCATGCGCATGCGACGCATCTAGCCATCACTATCGAGTCTAAAGACCTCGGTGGCTCTATCCTCTTCACTTTACGATTCGCAGATAACGGCAAAGGTATCCGTAAGGCGGATCAAGCTTCGTTGTTTGAGGCCTTTAAGCGGGGCGATACCGAGTCGGATGGCACTGGGCTCGGGTTACATATCAGTCAAACCTATGCGCGTAATATCCTTAACGGCGATCTTACTTACCAAGATAACACGCCAAGAGGCGCACTATTTACCCTGACGGCCGAGTTCCCTAAAACTAGCATTGAATTAGAGAACAGAGAACGAGAACTGGAGGTGATTGATGCGTCGAGTGTGCTGGATGGTCTGACCATCCTCTTTGCCGAAGATTCGCCAGTGCTGCGTATGATGACCATTAAGGTGCTTGAAAAGCAGGGCGCGAAAGTCCTAGTTGCGGAGGATGGCAAAGAAGCACTAGAGCGCGCGAAAAACGAGCGCTTTGATGTCGTACTCACTGATATCTTCATGCCGAATATGGACGGCAATGGTCTTACCCAAAACCTACGCGAAAAGATTGGGTTTAAAGGCCCTATCGTTGGAGTATCCGCCGCTGTCGTTGGTGAAGAGTCGGACCGCTTGATCGCTCTTGGCGCGAACGCGGTGCTAGCCAAACCGCTCGATTTGAACCTGCTAAAAGAGACCGTAATACAGCACTATCCCTTGATTGAGGTTAGGCCGCAGGGGGCAACGGCAGATGGGAAGGCACGGATCTTAGTGATTGATGACGACCCCGTTACGCTCGGTATGTTTACCGCACTGCTTGAGGATGACTATGAGGTCCAAACGGAAATTAATGCACTCAAAGCGGTTTCCGATTTCAAAGCTTTGAATCCCGATCTGGTGCTGTGTGATGTCAGCATGCCGAGTATCAACGGATTAGAGGTATTAAAGGAGCTTCATAGCCTTAGCCCCTCAACACCTATCATCCAGATGTCGAGCAATCCCGCAGCATCGTACTACTTGAGCATTGCGAAGACGATGGGAGCGACGGCTGTGTTGGACAAAACGGTAGCTAAGGAAGAGATTCTAGCTGCGATAACGCGTGCACTTAAGGACGCTTAAAGTGCACGAAATACCGGGTCTTCGAACGGCTGCTATGTATGTGGACTCCTCCTGTTTAGCAAGTTAGCCTATCTTCAGATTAGGACGCGTACGTATATTCGGTTTTTAAACGGAGAAGCTATCTCCTAACCCTCAATGTATGCGCACACCAGCTCCTCAAAGGGCAACTGATCTCTAAGATCCCAAAGCCGCACAGGTTTTACTGGTGTCGATATCTCTATCTGTTATCTGGCTCTCTTGCTGAACGCTTTAAAACTTCGCTTTCACATGTGGTTGACTGTCAGGCCATCGCGCCTCTGCAACGGTCATATTCGGTCCCCGTTGTTAACAAAGCCCACGCCGTCCGCACCGTCTTGTTTGCAAGGGCGACTGCCGCCCGGCCGTATCCTGCTCGTAGGATTAAGGCGTGAAGCCACTTTTGCTTTGGTGTCGTCGGGTCTTTAAGCTTGTG